>NZ_JAFIBZ010000035.1:0-52844 GCF_017832375.1 Methylocaldum sp. RMAD-M
TTGCCGAGGACGTGAGACGCATCCGTAATCACACCCTGGTGCCGAAGAACATTCCGATCTACGGTTTCATCTACGACGTAAGATCGGGCAAGCTGATCGAAGTACCGGAGGCGATGAAAGCCGGTCGCGTCGGCTGAATTTCGGTTCCGACGAGTCGAAGCGGATAAGCCCCAAGTGGAGTCGGTCGGAGTATCCATCCATCGACCGACTTCCCGCCCAAGATTCGGTCGGTACGATTGGTATGAACAATTTCGAGAGGCAATACCATGCAACGAAATCCAAGCTGTTCGTATATCGCCCTCATGCTGGGCATATTAATTTTCGGTGCCGGGATCGGCTCGGCCTACGCCGAGGAAGCGCCGACGATGGCGCCGCGGCAACTGTTGTTGAAAAAGGCGGTACCGCTATCCGCCGATACCGTCGAAACACGAGTCGTTCGGGTTCAGTTCCCGTCCGGCTACAAGACGCCCCTGCATACCCACGAAGGTCCCGGTCCGCGCTACGTACTCAAGGGGAGGTTAAAGGTGGAGGACTCCGGCGAGACGCACGTCTACGGTCCGGGCGATGTTTTCTGGGAAACGGGGGCCGCCATGACCGTCGAGAATATTGGGGGAGGCGACGCCGAGATCGTGATTTTCGAACTCGCGCCGGTGAAGTGAGATTAAGGCCATGAATCGCCGTGTCGATTCCGGAGGATGACCCGTTCGGTTCATCCGGCAGATGCCGACTTGCCTGTTGTCGGTGACTATTTTTCGTTCGGAACCAGCCGTTGTTTGGCACGTGGCGGACGGTCGGAATCTACCGGCCTGCCGCATCCATCGTGCTCCCTGCTGCTATACCGGTTTCAGGTCATCCGGCCGCGCATCCGGCTGTCCCATCGCCGCCATTAGAGCATTTTCATACCTACTGTACGGGCACTCGCGAGTAGGTCGGGAATCCTTCCCAATCGCAAACGGCGTCTTCGGGAAGGGCGTGGCCGGCGCTCCCGGCCAGGCCGTTTGCGATTGGAGCGCCGAAGCCGCCCTTCCCGACACCACGTCCCGGCCGAGCGTCTTCGTCGGAAGGGTCGCGACTAAAGCGACCGTTTGCGATTGGGAAAGGATTGCCGAGCTACGAATGCTTGAATCAATTCACCCGAGCCGAAGGCGCCAACGACTTTCGCCAAGCCGGTTTTGCCGTACGAGCGAGATGAAAACGCTCTATCATCCTTTGAAACCTCGCGGCGTGTGATCGGCTTGACCCCTTTAATTCGTCCGCCCTTGCGCTTCTTCCTCGCATAACGCCTTCCATCGTTTCAGGGTCATCTTCTTCCCGAACCTCAGATTCTCATCTTGCAGGCTTACGTTCGCCGGATCGCGTGCAACATCGATGAATTCTCGAGGGGCGCTGGTTGGCGCCCCTTTCGAGACGAGGTAATTCAGAATGTCGGGCCTTTCCGCATAGATAGCCATGTCGCTCGGAAAAACCCTGAGCTCGGGGTCTTTTCTATCAACCGGGTAACCCGCTTCGACGAGAATTTCGACGGCCTCTCTGCTTTTGACGGCGATGGCCAATAGAAGCAGGTCGTCCTTGGACTCGAGACTTGCGTTTCTCTCGATCAGTTCCTTCAAAACGAATGGGTTTTGGTAGCGAACGGCATAATAGATGACCGAGTGGCCTCTCCAATCCCTGGCATTGATGTCGAACTTTTTTTGCATCATGCGGCGAGCGATCTCATCGTGACCGCCTTCCAATGCGGCCATTATCAGGGTGTTTTTATAGCTGTCATATTCATGGTAATCGAGGTTCAGCTCTTCATTATTCAGGAGATTTTTCGCTTGCGCGTAATCTCTTTTCTTCATTGCCTGAATGAATTCTCGTTCGAGGTTGCCCGGTTTCCAGGTGTCCGGAATCAGTCCGGGAAGATACTCTTTCGATGCCATGACGGCAGCAAAACCAAAGATGCCGATAAAAGCCCATTTGACGTGTTTGAACCAAACGGGAGCGTGTTCAAAAATAGGGTCGACATCGTTTTCTGTCGCCGCGGACAGCATTGGCCAGCATAGAAGAGTCAATCCGAAGAAGATCGAACCGAGAACAAAATAAATGGCGGCGGCGGTATAGCGTACGTAAAAGGTATCGACATACACGCCGCCTTTTCCATCGGCCACGACGCTGATAGGGACCTGGTCTCCAGGCTCATACCATTCGATGGGAACGATATTGGGATCGGTGTAAGTTTTGCCCTTGTACTCGACCTTGGGCTGCGGAAACCAGACGCCCGTCGTGTAACCGGTGCCTGTTGTTTTTCGGACTCTGGATATCTCTTGGTGGTAGCCAAGCAGTTTGGCGGTGGTTTTCTCGAGAGAGGATGAGAGAACCGTTACCCGCAGTGATTCGTAGGTTTCATGGCAGGCGAGCCCAATCAGGCCGATGCCCGTTACGATGAACAAGCCGGCGACAAACCTAAATAGTCCCATAGCTTATCGTTTCTTTCGATGGTTTATTGTTGCGATCATATATTGCGTCGGCATAAAGAGCGATCTTCGACAATTCAGTCCGTAGGACGCACCGACATTCGGGAAGCGCCCTTCGACTCGGCTCAGGACAGGCGTCCTCGCCGGTTTGGCAATGCTGAAAGCGGCCAAGGTTCGGTTGATTGTCCGCCGCAAATTCTAGTCTAAGACATAGTGGCGGCGCACAATTCCACTGTTCGGATTGGTATCTCTCGCGCGGCGGGAAACACCTGGAGCCAGTTACCTCCCTGTTGCCATCCGGGGGTTTCGTTGAGCAAGTTGCGAATAATGAGGAAAACGTCCCTTGTCATTTGCCAGGCTTATCCACCATGTTGTTTCGGGTCTCATTCCTTGAACGCGTATTGATCCGGTTTAGCGGAAAGATTTCGACCTTATCCGCCAGGGTAAAAATCTCCGCTTTCCTTGTTTTGGTCGCGTTCGCCTTGGTCGGTGTTTATGCCACCGTCACATTCATGGTCGAGCGATGGTATTACGGCGCGTTCCCTGAAGCGCAAGTTACTGCCAGCTATCGGAGAGACATCAAGATATCGAAACATCTCTTCGCTCTTGAGCTCGCAAGAACAATCAATACCAAACACCCAAACAGAAAATACTCGACCGTTGCGGCCGCCCGCCTCGATATCGAAAGCGCTGTTTACAAGGTAGAGCCAGACCATTACAGAAGCATCGATAATTTTATCGAGGATGTGAAAAAGGAGGTTTCTTCCGGGATTAATCTCAATAATCCCGACAAAAAGGACGTCCAGCGTTTAGCCGATGTCATCAAACATATCCTGTATCTTCGCCTGATAAATCACACGGCTCCGCAATACCTGTTGTCTCAAGGACTGGATGAAAAATCGCTGGATTGCGATACGCTGGTAACGCTCTATCTCGCGGTCGGTGAAGCGCTCAATCTTCCGTTTCGAGCGGTCGTCCTAAAGACGAACGATGCGGCGCGCGGGAACATCGAGCACGTCATGCTCGTTTGGAGAACGGGGAAAGGACGCTGGTACATCGAAGTGACCAATACCGAGCTTGCTGTGCCGTTGAATGAAGACGAATTTCGCGCTTACCGGGAGAAAGAAGGATTTACGACCTTTTCGGAACTCAACTCTTCCGATTTTTTAGAGGACGTGAAATGGACGGAAATCGCGAAGTATTACTACAACACGATTATTTATCGCCCCTGATTCCGTCCTGCTGGTCGGACAAGACCGGTTCGCCTCATCTTCCCGCATTTCGGGACAACCGCCGAGAGCTTCCTCAACCGCCCGAGGTCGTCACCGGCACCGTACAAATCGGCATTCGCATGACCCCGAGGGTCAGCATCGGCGACAACTTCCGGAGAAAGCGAAGCTTCTACTGTGCCGGTTCGTCTCCCTGCCGCGCTCGAAGGACATTGCGTCTTAAGACGACCGCCGAAGTGCTATACACTGGGATCGGAAATTCCCACTCACTGATCGACCATGAAGCTACTGCCCGACGATCTGAACAAGATCGTAACCCTGACACTGGCGCACTATAACCGGCATGCGGAAGATTTTCGGGAGGGAACGCGGAATCACGACGTCAGCCAGAACATTGATGCGCTGCTGCGCCATATCGAAGGGGACCCGCCCTTCAGAATCCTCGATTTCGGCTGTGGGCCGGGGCGTGATCTCAAGGAATTCGCCAGGCGCGGACACATAGCTGTAGGCGTGGAGGGGGCGGAGCGCTTTGCGGCCATGGCGAGGGAGGATACCGGTTGCGAGGTGTGGCAACAGGATTTCCTGCAACTCGACCTTCCGAAAAGTTCCTTTGATGGCGTATTTGCCAATGCGAGCTTGTTTCATGTTCCATCCCAGGAACTGCCGAGGGTACTCGGTCAATTGCATGTCGCCCTGAAACCGGGCGGCGTCCTTTTCAGCTCCAATCCGCGCGGTACCAACGAGGAAGGCTGGAGCAGCGGACGCTACGGCGCTTACTATGACCTGGACGGGTGGCGTCAGCGGATGACCGCTGCGGGATTCGTGGAGCTCGAACACTATTTCCGGCCCGCCGGATTGCCTCGACCGGCGCAGCCCTGGCTGGCCAGCGTGTGGCGGCGGTCCTAGGTTCCATGAAACGAATCCTGCAGTTTCGCCGGCCGGTCTCTTCGCGCGAGCTGGCTTGCACGTCGGGAAACTCAATAGACAGGAGATTTCACGATGAATGTCGGCGATCAGAAATCCTTTTCCGTCCGCGCTAGATCGTTCTGGAACGACAGCGGCATCGATCTCGCCGCGGGTGGCATTTATCAGTTTTCCGCTCGGAGAACATGGACGGATTTCTTCATTTCCTGCGGCCCCGCCGGGTACTCCGGTTTGTCTTATCAGAACAAGTTGGGGTCGTCGCTGCGTCTTCCACGCGAGAAATGGTTCGCTCTCTGCGGAGCCTTGGACCGGAACGGCCAGACGGCATTTGTTATCGGGGAAAGCTGTCGGTACACCGCCGAAGCCGCAGGGCGGCTGTACTGTTTCGCGAACGATGTGCCGGGGTGGTACTGGAACAATTTCGGAAGCGCGGAAGTAATTGCGACGCGCCTTGCTTGAACCCGATTCTTGCCGCTATCGACCTGTGACCGTTTCTCCAAACGATTCGGTGCCGATCGGCACGTTCACGACAAACATTGTCGGGTTTCCATCACTCTTCTTTCTTCGGATATCGGCAAAGGCCCGCGAGATGGTGAAAAATCGAGCAGTTTGTATCGGTTTAATCCTGGTACCGGAATTGCTTGATGGCTCATGGGCGTAACGTCCGCCGAGATCCTGTGCGCGGCGCTTCGGTCCGATCCTCAATCTTGGGTGTGCGATATGAATGAGCTATTTGTAGTTTGCCGTACGACGGAAATAGACGAAGAACAGGCGCGGGGCTTTTGGCTGGCCGTGCGAACCGAGACCGGCGAGGTAAAACCCTGGCCGATTCTGATTACGCGCAAGGGCAACCGTTTTTTTGGATTTGAAAATGTCTGCCCTCATGCCGGCAGCCGGCTGGATACCGTACCGGGGCAGTTCATGGATGAAGATGGCAACTTTCTGACCTGCGGCCAACATCACGCCCAGTTCGACATCGATAGCGGGCACTGTTTCATTGGACCCTGCCAAGGCAAGCAGCTCACAGCCGTGCCTTTGATCGTCGATGACGGCGATGTTTGCGTCACCGGCGTGGAACTAGCCGAAGAAGACGGCCTGGATCTCGACGCGTGATGAATTTCCGGACGGCGGTTTTGTGAGGAATCCGAGATGACACCGGAGCAGCAAGTCCGGCTTCGCGCTTTTCTGGCGAGCCTGCCGGAGATGAGCGTGGATCAATTGTTCGAAGCTCTGCACAACGCGCGCAGCTGCAAAGCGGCAGCGACCGAAGGCGATGCTCCTTATTGGCGCGCGCTGATGCTCGGCGTGGGCGAACAACTGCACCGGCGTCTTGGCCCCGGCGCTCTGCAAGAATATGCCAGCCGTTATTGCTGAACCGATCGGCTGATCGCGATCGACACGATTCACCGAAAACGTTCCCGGCGAAGAGTCCGCGCGTTCGGGTGGTCTTGCGGGCGTGAACGCATCGGTAAGAAAGCTCTGATCAGGTCCTTCTTCAGGATCGGGACAAACGGTAAGGTGTTGATTCGGCTCGTGGTGAGCTCATCGACTCCCCTCATGCGTCCAGACGAAGGGCACGAACTGAACCAACTTCTTTAGCGTTTCCGTAATTTTTCCGGAATTCGGCCTCGCTGGAAACCACACTTCCTCGCCGGGAAACCGGCTTTAGAGCATTTTTCACCACAATATAGCGACATAGCATGGGAGACCGCTCCACCCCCTAAAATGGAAGCCGAAAGAATCGTAGGTCGGCAATCCGTTGCCGACAAACCCGCTGGCCGGACAGTTGCTGTCGGGAAGGGTCGCGACTAAAGCGACCGTTTGCGATTGGGAAGGATTCCCGACCTACAACAGCGGGCGCTACACCAAACCGAGAAACCGGCTCTAGCCAAGTTTTTGAGCAGTTCCAGCGCACCCATAAGCGAGTGAATGCCATTCATCGGTTCGCCATGGCCGCTTCCAAAATGGCTTGCATCGTATCGGCTGTCATCGGGCGGCCGAATAAATAGCCCTGGGCGACGTCGCAGCCGTGGCGCTTCAGGAAAGCTAGCTGGGCTTCCGCTTCCACTCCCTCGGCCAGCACCTCCAGATTCAGGTTCCGCGCCATGGCGATGATGGCGGCGGCGATTTCCATGTTGGACGTATCTTGAGGAATGTCCCGCATGAAGCTTTGGTCGATTTTGAGCTTGTCGATGGGGAAGCGCTTCAGATAGGCCAGCGACGAGTAGCCTGTACCGAAGTCGTCGATCGCAATCCGGACGCCGAGGTCCTTGAGGGCCGCCAGTTTGGCCTCGTTCTCCGGGCCATCCTCCATGAGGGCGGTTTCGGTGATTTCCAGTTCGAGGTGATGGGACGGCAGGCCGGTTTCGGCCAGGATGGCACGGATGCGTTCGTGAAGATCGCCCTGCTGGAACTGGCGCGGCGAGAGATTGACCGCCAGCATTTCCAGCGGCAGACCGGCATCCAGCCAGGCTTTCATGCACCTGCAGGCCGTGCGCAGTACCCATTCGCCCAGCGGCACGATGAGGCCGGTTTCTTCCGCCAAGGGAATGAAACGATTGGGGGAAAGCAGACCCTGGTCGGGAATCTGCCAGCGCAACAGGGCCTCCACGCCGAAGATCCGGCCATCCGTCAGCGTCACCAGCGGCTGATAGTGCAAGACGAATTCATCCCGGTCCAGCGCGTGGCGCAGCCGGGTTTCCAGAGCGAGCCGCTCGTTGGCGGACGTGGTCAACGACTCGGTATAGAAGTGATATGTCCCTCGACCGCTGTCTTTTGCCTGGTAGAGCGCCGCATCCGCGTATTGGATGAGCCGATCGGCATCATCGCCGTCGTCGGGGAAAATGCCGATACCGAGACTGGCGCCGATGTAAACCTCCTGTCCGCCGGACAGCACGAAGGGCGCGCTGAGCCGGTCGATCAGGTGATGAGCCACGCTCGCGGCGTTCTCGGGATCGGACAGTTCTTCCAGCACCACGACGAATTCGTCGCCGCCCAAGCGGGCCACGGTATCGGTCTCGCGCAGGCATTCGCGCATGCGCTGCGAGGCGAGTTGCAACAGTTCGTCGCCGGTGGCGTGCCCCAAGCTGTCGTTGACGTTCTTGAACCGGTCAAGGTCGAGAAACAGTACGGCGCCGCGACTCCTATCACGCCTGGCGCGCTCCAGGGCATGGTTCAGGCGGGAGAGGAGCAAAAGCCGATTGGGCAAGCCGGTCAGCGGGTCGTAATGAGCTAGGTATTCCAGTTGGGTTTCCGAACGCTTGAGGTGGGTGATGTCGGTAAACACTCCCACGTAATTGACCGCCTCGCCTTGCTCGTTGCGTACCGTGCTGATGTTGAGCCACTCCGGATAGATTTCGCCGCCCTTGCGCCGATTCCAGAGTTCCCCCTGCCAGGAGCCGGTGGTGCGGATGGCGTGCCACATGGCTTGGTAGAACGAGCGGCTATGGTGGCCCGATTGCAGAAGGCGCGGGTTCTTGCCCGAAACCTCCGCCTCGGTATATTCGGTGATCATGGTAAAAGCCGGGTTGACCGTGAGGATGTTGCCATCGAGGTCAGTAATGATCACTCCCTCTTGAGTGCTGGTGAATACGGTGGCCGCCTGACGCAGCCGCTCCTCCGCCTGGCGTTGCTCCGTGATGTCCGAGGCCACGCCCGAGGTCAGGATGACCTTGCCGGCATCGTCGCACAGCGCGTAGCTGCGGTCGTTGATCCAGCGCACCGTGCCGTCGGGACGGTTGATGCGGTACTGAATGTCGTAGCGCTGGCCATGGGCCAGCTCTTCCAAGGCACGCAAGACTTGCCGGGAATCCTCGGCATGCACGGCCTCCAGCCAAAGCTTGGGATTCGCATACAGTTCGGCGCAGGGTCGTCCCCAGACCTGTTCGAATGCGGGGCTCACGTAAAGAACGGACTGGAAATCCGGCGCGCTCAGCCAGAACACTTCGCCTATCGTTTCCGCCATCCGGCGAAAACGCAGTTCGCTCTCGCGCAGGGCCTTTTCGGCGGCATGCCGCACACGCCGCTCCTCCATCTCGCGCAAGCTGCGCTCTATGGCCGGCCCGAGACGGCCCGGACGGTCCTTGAGGACGAAGTCCCAAACGCCCTGTTTCAGGAGTTCGACCGCTCTCTCTTCGCCGATACTTCCCGAGATCAGGATCACCGGCAAATCGGGCAGCCGTTCCTGTATGAGCCTGAGACTCGCTTCGAAATCCAGGCCGGGTACGCTGTAGTCGGATAACACGGCATCCCAGCTCTCTTCCTCCAGGGCCTGGTTCAGTTCTCCGCAGCTCACAACTCGCCGACAGCTGGCGGTCAACCCGTGAAGCCGCAGCTGGCGCTGAATCAAGAGGAAGTCGGTCTCGCTATCTTCGATGACCAGAAGGTTTAGCGGCGCGGTCACGGTCTCGTCAACCCCATGGCGGTTCGTTCGTGGCTAGCCAGTAAACCCCGAGGCGCGCCACCGTTTCTGCGAATTCGGTGAAATCCAGGGGCTTGCGGACGAAACTATTGGCACCGTGTTCGTAGCTGCCCAAGCGGTCTCTCTCCTCGTCGGAGGACGTGAGGATGACCACCGGCACCAGACGGGTACGCGGATCGGCACGCAGCCGTTCCAGCACTTCCAGACCTCCGATTCTGGGCAGGTTGAGATCCAGCAAAACCACCGTGGGCAAGTCGGGACCTTCGCGTGTCGCGAATTCGCCCTCCCGGAACACATAATCCAGCGCCTGCTGGCCATCGCGTACCACGTCCACCTGATTGGCCAGATTGACCCTGCGCAGCGCGCGCAGGGTCAGCATTTCGTCCTGAGCGTTGTCCTCCACCAGCAGAATCGTCTTGGCTTTCATCGAATTTCCTCGTCTCCGCGGCCCACGGCCGGTAGCGAAAAACGGAAGGTAGCGCCCTGGCCCGGAGCAGAAACGGCGTCAATCGTGCCACCGTGACGATGAACGATGCGCTGGACCGTGGCCAGGCCTATGCCCAGACCCGGAAATTCCTCTTGCCGGTGCAGCCGCTGGAACGGCTGAAACAGTTTGCCGGCGTGGGCCATGTCAAAACCGGCGCCATTGTCTGCCACATAAAATCGCCGATACTCGCCTTCAGAGGCTTGCTCGGCATACACCCGGATCATCGGCGTATCGGTGCCGGCGGTGTATTTCCAGGCGTTGCCGATGAGATTTCTCAGAACCACTTCGATCATTCGAACATCGCCCCGAGCGAAAAGGCCCGGTTCTACGCACCATTCCACCCGGCGGGCCGGTTCCACACGAGTCAACTCGGCGAGGATGCGTTCCGCAAGCGCCGAAAGATCCACCGGGTCACGCCCCAACTCACCGCGGGTGCAGCGCGAAAGCTGGAGCAGGCCGTCGATCAGTTCGCCCATGCGACGACTGGCGAGCATGATTTGATCCAGATAGACGCGGGCTTCGCCTTCCAGGCGCTCGCCGTAATCCTCCATCAAGGCCTGGCTGAATCCGCTCATAGCCCTAAGAGGCGCGCGGAGGTCGTGAGAGACGGCGTAGGCGAAACTCTCCAACTCCTGGTTGGCGGCCTGGAGTTCGGCCGTACGCTCCTCGACCCGTCGCTCCAGATCGGCATTGAGGAGGCGGATTTCTTCCTCGGCCCGCTTGCGCAGGGTGATATCGACGACACTGACGATCACATGGAGCTCCCCGCCAATGGCCACCGGCCCCAAGCTCACCTCGCAGGGAAACTCTTCCCCGTCGGCCCGGACAGCGTGCAGATCGCGGCCCTTGCCCATGGCGCGCGGCTCCGGATGGCGGAAATACTCCGAAGCGAGCATCTGATGACGAACATGAAAACGTTCGGGTATAAGGACGTCCATCGGACGTCCGATCAGCTTTTCGGACGGGCAGCGGAAGAGCTCGGCGGCACGCCCGTTCGCTTGGACGATTTGTCCGCCGCTATCGACGACGAGCATGGCCAAAGGCGAGGTATCGAAAATCAGCTGGGCTCGCGCCTCGCTTTCGCGCTGTGCCGCCTCGGCCGTGTCCTTGGCCCGGGCATAAATCTCCGCTTCCATCCGCAAAACTTGTTCACGCAGCGACTCGGTGAGCCGGCTCTGCTCGATTCCCTGCTGTTTGAGCCGGACGAGTTCGGTGACGTCCTCCACTCGGTGGATGATGTAGGCGACCGAGCCGTCCGCGCTCAGCACGGGGGAGTTGAATGGGCTCCAGTAGCGCACGGCAAACCCGCCGCCTTCCTCCTCTGGTATACGGATATCGTATTTCTGCACCGCCATGACATCCGCCGTACGGTTCCGCAGCACACGCTGCAGGGAGGCTCTCAAGTTGCGTACGCCAGTGGCGTCAGGGTCCTCGGGGTTGTCCGGGAAGACCTCGAAAATATCGCGGCCGATAATCTCCTTCCGTTGCGTCATCGTGGCACGCGCATAGGAGTCGCTGACGGCTGCGATACGGAGGTCCGGAGTCAGCACAAGATAAAGGCCCGGCGCAGATTCGAATAAGACCCGGAAGTCCGGATCGTCGATTGGAATGCGAGTTAACGGCTGCGAAGCGTCTGGCTCGGCGTTCATATCGCTGATCGGATCAAGCCTGGCCTATTTCGGTTGTCCGGCTGCGGAAAAGCATAGCCTTCGGCGGCACGCGGCAGAGCCAAATTGTTATCGTTCATTGTTATTTTTTATAGTCGTTCATTGTGCCGTCGGCGCCAGCGTTCTCTCCGCTATCGCCGTCGAACAGTCGTTGTCCCAACCCATAACGCAGCACCAAGCGTTACCACGGGCTGCGCCAATCATATTCCCGACCTTACCGTAGAGAAACATGGCGTGCTATCACGTTTGACGTAGCGACCAGCCCGCGGCTTTCCAAGCTGTCCGCTCCCGGCTTCTCGCGTCTGCTCGACAAAAACCGAATCGGCGCTTTCCGTTAAAGAACTATAAAAATAGTAGGAAATTTCGCGCAACGTGAATTGTTATCTTGACAGAGAAAAATTCTACTGGAGGGTTTTGTGCCGGCACATCATCCGCGGAAGAGATTCCTCAGGCGCTCGAAGATTTGATATGGCATCGGCTTGGCGGTTCGAGTGACGCGGCGTCGCCGTGCTGTCCGTCATTTCACCGGCGAGCGCTGCGCAGCTAGTGCATTTTTAAACCTACTGTACGAGCACTGGCGAGTAGGTCGGGAATCCCTCCCAATCGCAAACGTCGCTTTAGTCGCGACCTTCCAATCGCAAACGGTCATCCCAGGAGCGCTGGGATGACCGTTTGCGATTGGAGCGCCGAAGCCGCCCTTCCCGACGCCATGCTCCGGCCGAGCGTCTTTGTCGGCAAGGGATTGCCGACCTACGATCGTGCATCCCCGTAGATCGGGAGTCCTTTCGCGACGCCACGGCCCGGCCGAGCGTCTTCGCCGGCAAGGGATTGCCGACGAATGCTTGAATCGGTTCACCCGAGCCGAAGGCGCCAACGAGTTCCGCCAAGCCTGTTTTGCCGTACGAGCGAGATGAAGACGCTCTAGTGCAAGATCTTCGGTTCGACCGTCTGAGCGGGGCTGGATCGAATTATGAAGTCGGAGAGCCACGATTGGCGGATGCTCGACGAGGTTCAAAATTCCGGGCCATTTCGGGACTTAAGGCATCGGACATACGCTGCTCGTCCGTGCTGTCGCTCTTATCCCAAAAATCATAAAAATTGAACCAATTGTAAGGCGCCTGGCGGCAGTAATGTTCCAGCCGGTCGGCGTAGTGCTGCATGAACGCCCAGATTTTTTCGTCGCGGTTTTTCCGGGAACACTCGATGCGCTCGGCCAGCAGCTCAAAGTGTACGTCGTAATCGGCGCCGCCTTTGTGGAGACAAAAGAACAGAATCACCGGAGCCTTGAACAAGTTCGCCAGCAGCACTGGCGCCGCCGGGAACCAGGCGTCCTCGCCGAGAAACCGGCACAGGACGCGCTTCTCCCCGTGTACGCTGCGGTCTCCGAGCAAGGCGACCACGCCGCCGTTAGCGATGTGCTCATCCAGCCCCAGAAGGGCGCTCGCCGTGCCTACGGGGATGATGTCCTTGAACAGATCCGGGTTCAGCGTCCTGAAAATGGCATTGATCTTGGGGGAATTTTCGCCGTAAACCAGCGCCTTGACGGAAAGCCCCCTGTGCCTCAGCCCGAGGCCGCGGAGGATTTCGAAGCTGCCGACATGGGCGCCGACCAGGAGGAATCCCTGTTTGTCCGCTATCAGCCGCTCCAGCAGATCGAATCCGTGCATCCGGATTTGAAAGAATTCGTCCCGCTCGGCGAACACGAACACCCTGTCGAGCAGAGCTTCGGCGAAAGTGTGATAGTGGCGGAACAACTCCCGGCCCGACGGTGGTCTACCGAAGATGCGTGTCAGATAGGCAGCGGAAGCTTGCCGCGCGCGGTCGGCGAAAATCAGAAAATACGCCGTGATGGGGTAGAGCAGGGCGCGGGCGATCGGCCGCCCGAGCCGCAGGGCGATCCAGACGATCGTTCGCAGCCAGAAGCCGGTGCTGCGCTCTTTTTGATTAATCCAGCTGCGGCTCATGGTGCGACTGAGGTGAACAGCAGACGCCCTTGCGCGATGCGCCGGTCGCCCGAGAAGCAGTCGAATTTCACCGATTTTTCTCCCGCATCATCGAATTGCACCCGGCACGGTTCGTCCGGACGGAGCACCGAGAGAAATTTCGCGGCAGGAATGCCGGCGAGGCGAAAGCCTGGATGGCCCGCCAGCCAGAGACAGGCGATCTCGTCCAGAATCACTACGCCGGGCACCACCGGATTGCCCGGAAAATGACCGGGCAGGGCAGGGTGGTCTGATGAAACGGTAAAGTGTGCCTCCATCGGTCTGGTTGTCGTTCGAGTTCGCCCGGCGGAATTCCGGTCAGTTCTTGGGAGCCGAGATTACGCCCGAGCGGGCGATGGTCGCGATCAAGTGGAGGATGGACGGATGGCTGTGATGCCGGTAGCGGATGCGCCGGTAGATGTACTCGGTGATGAAAAACGCGCCGACGAAGAAATAATTCACGGTGTTGGTGAATAGGAGAAAGGTTTCCACCGGAGCGAACAAGGCCAGCAACACCGATTCCAGAACCAACAGGCAGAAAAAGATCGCCCAGGCCCAGGTGAGATTGCGAGTGTAAATCCGCAAATCGTCGGGCAGCACACCCCGCCGCTCCAGCCGGGCAAAGCGTGTAATCAGCGGTTCCCGTCCCGGAGTCAGCGTCGTCAGGAATAGGCTTGCGAGTATCAGGCCGATGCCGACGGGCGAAAAATAGATCATCGCGTCCGGCCTCAGGTAAAAGAGCGGCGCGCAGAGGCCGATGCCCACCGCGAAAGGCCAAAGGCGGCCTATCATGCTCGACCGGCCTTCGCCCGATAAGCGCATTGCGATCAAGATGGCCGTGAAGAGAAGAAAGTCGACGAATCCAAGCCAGACCGGCGAGATGTCCGAACGGACGGCGGCAAAGGAAAAAACCGGAAAGAGCGCCGCCAGGCACACGGTTAAAGCCGGTTTGATCCCCATACCTTATTTCGAACGCCGCTTTTCGATGGTGCTGGCCAGCGCCCGGAGCGAAGAGAAAATGTTAGTGACGTCCGGATCGTCCGATTTGATCTGAAGTCCGTATTTTTTGGAGATAACCAGGGAGAGTTCGAGCAGGTCTATGGAATCGAGTCCCAACCCGTCCCGGTACAGAGGTTTTTCCGGCTCGATGTGCTCGGGAATGGCTTCGAGATTCAACGATTCGACGATCATCCGTGCCAGTTCCAGTTCCATCGGGGTCAGTTGCGTGGTCATAAGCTATTGATATTCGACAGTTAGATCATTAAGGCCGATCGCCTTGGACCGGATTACGGACGGGGCAATCGAATAATGCCTTCGATTTCCAGCAAAAGGTCTCTGCGGCAAATATCGCCTTGTAGAAAGATAACCGGGCATGAAGGATTCAGGGTTTCCGCGAGCAGTCGCTTCGCGATGCCGAAATGTTCGTGATGGCGTATATAAACTTTCAACATGCTGTCTGGCCCCAATTCTTCGAGCTTGATTCGGGACTGGCCCAGCTCGTTTAGTACGGCCTGAATGTTGCTCAGCGTTTCCCGCAATTGCCCGGCCGCATCCTCGGGATGCAGGGTTTCGTGCCCTACGATGCTCGCGGTTCCCGACAGATAAAGCTGGCGTTCACCGCCGAACTCCGTCAGCGTCGCGCGCGAAAACGACGGGCTGCGCGGTCCGTATTGTAACGGATATCGATAGGCGCTCACCTGGCGCGGATTCTCGATCTGGCGTCCTGGCGCGCGGGAGGCGATGAAATAGATCCGCAGCCCTTCTGCCCCGGTCCCGATCGCGCTGGCGGCGGGCAAATCCCGGTCGAACACATAATCGGCTTCGGCGAAGGCTTGGTGCCGCCCCAGGCAAAAGCGCTGATAGTTTTCGAGCCCAAGGTATTCGCCGTTGATCCGCGGAAGATAGTTCCACATGCGGATGAGATGGGTATAGCCGGAGACGCGGATCAGATCCAGTATCCGGCAGTACGTCCGGTAAGTCCGGGCTTCCACCGAATCCTGCTCCTGGTCGGGTAAATAAAAGCAGCCGAACAGAATATCGCCGTTGCAGGCGTAGCGTATCCCCTGATGTTCTCCGTAGCGTGCCGGCTGTGGGCTGAGCCAGACTTCGCAAAGCTTTTGTTCGTCCAAGCTGCTCATGGGCAGCGTCAGGACCGGGTACGGCGTGTCTGTACCGGATTCGGAAAAGCCATCGAAGCCGATGATTCCGAGCACGGAGGCTGGCTTCGTGTTCGTCAGACCGCTCAGGGCTTCGGCAGGAAACAGGGTGAGATAAACGGGCGGATCAAGCCTGGCGGAACGCTGTTGCGTAACGCCTAGGCTCGGATCGAAAGAGCCCATTCGTGCTGGCAAATTCATGTCGGGCGTATATGAGACGAGCTTCAGGATGCGATGTTTTGGCGTCTGCGCTTATGGGCCGCGTAGTTATTGATCGGGTCGAACAGGCTTTTCAAATAATAAATAACCTTGAACATCAAGAGTTTGGGCGCGATCGGGGTGTTCCGGAACAGGTCGCCGGCAAGCAGCGAAATGACGCCTTCCTTGATACGGAACCGGTTGTGAGGATGGATGATCAAGTCCCGCATGGCGGGTGTGGTGATGCGGTAGATGAACCAGGAAAACGTCTTCAGCCCGCGGCGCACCGATTTTTCGTACTGCTTGAGGCGTTTTTCCGCGGTTTTCGGCTCGCGCAGGATGCCGTCCACGGTCTCCGCGCCGGACATCGCGCCGTACAGCGCGAGATGGACGCCGCTGGAAAATACCGGATCGATAAAGGCGAAAGCATCGCCGATCAACAAGTAATTCTTGCCCCTCATCCGTTTGGAAGCGTACGAATAATTGCCGGTCGCGGTTACGGGCGATACCAGCCGGGCGTTTTTCAGGCGAGCTTGCACCGGCGGGCATAAGGCGATGGTGTCGAACAGGAATTGTTCGACCGGTGTCTGGCGGCCTTTCAGATAATAAGGCCAGCAGACGGCGCCAACGCTCATCAGGTCCCCCTTGAGCGGGATCATCCAAAACCAGCCGTGATCGAACCAGTAAATGCTGATATTGCCTTCGTCCCGGCCGCTTCTGCGCTCGGCTCCTTCGAAATGGCCGAAAACAGCCGCGCTGCTGTGTTTCTTGTTGCGCTCCTTGGTGCCGAGCCTGTCGGCCAAAAAGGTGTCGCGGCCCGATGCATCGACCAGGAAGCGCGGTTGCCAGACATGCTCCGCGCCGTTTTCACCGGTCGCCCTGACTTTATCCACGCGGCCTTCGTGGAATTCCACCGAAGTCACGCGGCAGCCCTCGCGAACGTCCGCGCCCTTGGCGGCGGCGTTTTTCAAGAGGATATGATCGAACTCCGCCCGCTTGACCTCGAAGGCATAGGGATGAGTTTTGTCCAGAGCCTCGCCGAACTGAAAGTCGGAGCACTTGCCGTGGTAGATGGAATCGAATTCGGCGGCGTACTTGCGAAGACCGATCTTCTCGACCTCATTCAGCACGCCCAGCCGTTCCAGGTAAGGAAGACTCAAAGGCAGCAGGGATTCGCCGATGTGAAACCTCGGATGTCGATCCTTTTCGGCCAGAACGACGCGCCAATTCTTTTCCGCCAGCAACGCCGCAATCGACGATCCGGCCGGTCCTCCCCCGATGACCAGCACATCGCATGATTCGCTCATATGAGAATTCTTGAGTTGATAAGTCAGCCCCCGAGGCCGATAAGGATAATCGGCAAGATTCGTGCTGCCAAGCCACGTTTGCAGAAGACAGGCGGCGCAGACCCGCCCGGCCGCCGGCGCGGCCGGGATCGGCCGATCAGGGACGCGCCTTTCTCAATGATCCGTCACGAGGTAGTTCCGGGTGATCGGTACGGCTCCATGCCGCTTCGCCAGCTGAAGTTGAAAAACCACCATATCGCGCCAGCGGAACGAGCCTTCGCATACCGCCAGATAAAATTCCCACATGCGGGCGAAGCGTTCTCCCATCCGCTCGACCACTTCGGCTCTATGGTTCTGGAAACGCCGAAACCATTCGCGAAGGGTATATGCATAATGCAGCCGCAACACCTCCAGGTCGGTCAGAATCAGGCCCGAGCGCTGCATTGCCGGCGACACGTCGGAAAGCAAAGGGATATAACTGCCCGGAAAAATGTGGCGCTTTATCCATGGGTTGGCAGGGCCATCCTTGTTGGTGGCGCCGATGGTATGGAGCAGTGCTATGCCGTCGGGTTTCAGCAGTTTCGCCATTTGCCGGAAGAAAGCCGGATAGTGTCGGGCTCCGACATGTTCGAACATTCCGACGCTGACGATCCGGTCATATTCTCCGGTGTGCTTCCGGTAATCTCGAAGATGGAAGCGAACCTGATCTTGAAGTCCGAGTCGTTCGGCATCGGCTTGCGCCACTCGGAGTTGCTCCCTGGAGAGCGTTACGCCGGTTACTTCGACGCCGGCTTCTTGCGCGAGGTAAACGGCTAAGCCTCCCCAGCCGCTGCCGATATCGAGGACCTGCATTCCGGGCTGTAGACGCAGCTTTCGGGCGATGAGCCGGCATTTGGCGAGTTGCGCCTCTTCGAGCGTCTGCTCGGGCGTTTCGAAATAAGCGCAGGAATAAAACAGGCGTTCATCCAGAAACCGTCGGAACAGCCATTCGTCGAGATTGTAATGATGGCTCACATTCCGGTAACTGCGGGCGATGGCGTTACCCGTTCTAACAAGCGGGTGCAACCATCGGCGGACATGCAGATAGGGTGCGGGTCCCGGTTCGGAGAAATTCCGCATCATGACCTCCATGAACGCCGGCAACGCCTCGGAGGATCCCACGTTCCAACCGCCTTCGAGATAGGTTTCGCCCAATTGAAGTTCCGGATCCCACAAGAGACGGAGCAGGGCCGAGGGGTCTAGAACATTCCAGTGCGCTTCCGGCTGCCCGGTTCCGAAGCGGCGGCTCGGACCGCCTGTAACGTGAAGATGGAGAGAGCCTTCCCGGATATGCCGGTCCAATAGTCCGGTTACGGTCTGATGCAGTATTTTTTCCAGTGCCATCGGTTTTCACTCCTTGTTCACCGCGGTACGAAAAGCCTACCCGGATAGGATATAGCCAAAAACAATGTTCCGATTCGTGTTTCCGGCGTAGGGCGGGTTGGGAGAGCATCGCAAGGGAACCGAAAAGTTCCTTTGGGACACCTCGAAAAATCTACTGCGCGACTCGATTGCTGCGTTGCGCGGTGCGCGGAATCCTCATGTACTCCATGTACACTCCGGTTCCTGTGCTCCGGGCGCCTAGCACTCGGGGCGCTCGCGACGGTTTTTCGAGGTGTCCTTTGGTGTTTCCAAGCGCCGTAACCCACCAGGCAAGGACGCGGAATCAGTGAATTAGAGCATTTTCCGATTCGGTATCAGGGAGCCCGATATGTAGGTCGGCAATCCCTTGCCGACTTATCGGCTCGGCAAAGGGCTTTGTCGGCAAGGGATTGCCGACCTACGTTCTTCCCGCCCGACACGAATCCGTACACCGGTATGAAAAATGCTCTAGGCGCGCGGAGAGTCCGGCAGCGACGGCATGGCTCGTAGCAGTGCGCGTCTAATCCACCCTATATCTGAGTGAGACAAAACGGGAAGCGACAGATGCCGAACCGCTGGAACCGGGTACGCGCCAATCGGCATCGTTCAGCGAAAAGCCTGTTCGTTTCTATAGATCGAGTTGCTGCTTGAGCAGGGCGAGCTTAAAGTCGGCAGTTTGCGATTCGGCGTTTTCCCAGGGGAAATTCGGCAGATTTTCCAGAGCGAGAATCAACCCCTCGTTCCATTTCTCGGAAAGCTGCCGGGCGAAAGGATCATCCTCGGTGAGGAACAGCCGGCGGCCTTCGGTCAGGCTGTCTCGCTCGTAGATCAACAATTCCACCGGCGGGCCGACGGTCACGTTGCTGCGTATGGTGGAGTTCATGGAGACCAGGGCGCATCGGGCGGCCCGCTCCAGGCCGATGTCCCGCTTGATGATGCGGTCCAGGATGGGCTTGCCGTATTTGGTTTCGCCGATTTGCAGGAAGGGATGTTCCCCCGATTCGTGAATGTAATTGCCCTGCGGGTAAATCATGAAGGTCTCGGGCGGGCTATGGCCCAGCTGGCCGCCGAAGATGAAGGTGGCCTCGAAGCTGGTGTTGGCGGTATCGCGGCTAGCCTGCTGGCGCTGTAGCTGGGTGCTGATCATGCCGACGTAATCCGCGGCTTCGCACATGTTGGTCGCCGTCATCAGATTGGGTACCCAGGCCTGCTCGACATCGCGATACATCTTTTTCACCACCGCCTGGGTGGTGGCGAGATTGCCGGCGGAGAGCAAGACAAAAACCCGCTCTCCCGGCCACACGAAAGTGTGCATTTTCGAATAGGTGCCGATGCTGTCCATTCCGGCATTGGTGCGGGAATCGGAGCAGAACACCAGGCCGCGTTCCACGTTGATCGAAAGGCAATACGTCATGGCAATGTCAGAATGGACTCAGTGTATGGGTATTCGATCGATTCTATCGTCAGACGTTTCAGGAAGAAATCGTTTAGTACTACAGCTTCAGTAGATCGGGAATCCCTTCCCAACCCTGAGTCGGCAAAGGATTGCCGACCTACTTTCCCGTTGCTGACCTTTTTCCGCACGCGAAAACCATTCTTGCTCAGGGATCATCGATCAACCGTCATACTGAGGCTGACAAGGCGTTAGTACTACAACTCCAGTAGAGATGGAGCGCCCGAACACCACGCCAGATCACGGAACGCACCACAACAGCGCGGGGCGCTTGCAACCGTGCACCTTATTCGCTTTGTCAGGGAATCGACGCAGACGGCGAAACGCTTGCTTGCCCGGTGGCGCGCCGTAGCGCTCGTCTGTGCCATTGGCACGGAGGATGCTTCGTCGGAAACGTCAACATCATCGTTCGCTCATGAACATTTCCCACGACTACCGCAACAGCGAAGCCTACGACGAACTCCTGGAACCGGGCGGCCAGCCTCGGTGCGCCGCCCGGGCTCTGTTCCGTTATCTGAACTCTCTTCAGCCGGGAGAATTGGAAGCCCGCCGGCAGTCGGTGGATGCGGCCATCATGACGATGGGCATCACGTTTACCGTGTACAGCGAGGCCGGGAACATCGACCGGGCCTGGCCTTTCGACATCATCCCCCGGGTCATGGCGAAAAGCGAATGGATGCGGATCGAGGAGGGGCTGAAGCAACGGCTTACGGCTCTGAATTTGTTCATCAACGATCTTTATAACGAGCAGCGCATCGTCAAGGACGGCGTTTTTCCGCTGGAAGTGATCGCGGGTTCGCGCAACTTCCGCCCGCAGTGCCTAGGTATCACGCCCCGTTTTGGCGTATGGGCCCATGTGTGCGGTACCGATTTGGTGCGCGACAAGGACGGCACGGTCTACGTGCTGGAGGACAATCTCCGGGTGCCGTCGGGCGTGTCTTATATGTTGGAAAACCGACAATTGACGAAGCGCCTGTTTCCCGAATTTTTTCAGGGTTGCGATATCTTGCCGGTCGATGACTACCCGGTTCAGCTCTACGATGCGCTGGCGGCTCTTTCTCCGAGGGATGGCGAGAGGCCGGTGGTGGCCGTGCTGACTCCGGGAATTTTCAACTCGGCTTATTTCGAACACAGCTATCTGGCGCAGCAGATGGGCGCCTTCCTGGTGGAAGGCTCGGATCTGATGGTGGATGCGGATGACAGGGTCTACATGAAGACCGTTTCCGGCCCCAGGCGGGTCGATGTGATCTACCGCCGCATCGACGACGATTTTCTGGATCCGGAGGCCTTCCGTCCGGACTCGGCGCTCGGCGTTCCGGGCCTGATGCGCGCCTGGCGCAACGGCAAGGTCGGCATTGCCAATGCGCCCGGCTCCGGTGTGGCGGACGACAAGGTCGTATACACCTACGTGCCGAAAATCATCCGCTATTACCTCGATCAGGACCCGATCATTCCCAACGTGCCGAGCTACCTCTGCATGGACGAAAAAGAGCGGACTTATGTGCTGGCTAACCTGGACAAACTGGTGGTCAAGCCGGCCAACGAGTCGGGCGGCTACGGCATGATCATAGGCCCTAGGGCCAGCCCGGAGGAACGTGCGGCATTCGCCGAGCTGATCCGGGCCAATCCGCGCAATTACATGGCGCAGCCGACGCTGAGTATCTCCACCGCGCCGACCCTGGTCGGCGATTGCCTCGCTCCCCGCCACCTGGATCTTCGGCCTTTCATACTGCAATCCAGCCGGCTCTACGCCACCACCGGCGGACTGACGCGAGTGGCGCTGAAAGCGGGGTCCCTGGTCGTGAATTCATCGCAGGGCGGGGGCAGCAAAGATACCTGGATCGTCGACACGGAGGACGCATGCTATCCCGCGTAGCCGAGAACTTGTATTGGATGGCCCGTTATCTGGAGCGGGCCGAGAATACCGCACGCCTGATCAACACCACGACCGATGTGCTGCTGGATCTCCCCAAAGGCGCCTCGTTCGGCTGGGATATCCTGCTCAAGTTGGTCGGTCTGGACGAACTCTTCGAAGAGCATTACCGAGAGGCGAACGAATCCAATATCCTGCGCTTCCTGATCCAGGACGAGCGCAACCCGAGCGCCATCGTATCCAGCATCCGCCGCGCCCGCGAGAACAGCCGCACATTCCGGGAAATCCTTCCCAAGGAATTTTGGGAGCGGGTAAACGGGCTTTATCTCTATGTCCAAGGATTCGCGTCCAGCGCGGCGCAAAATCGGGCGCAGCGTTACGAAGTCCTCAATCACATCATCGAGCGCAACCAATCGCTGGCCGGCTTGCTGATCAGTTGCATGAGCCACGACCTGGTTTATGAATTCATCAGGCTGGGGAGAAACATCGAGCGCGCCGACATGACCACGCGCATCGCGGATATCAACGCGGCCGTGCTGCTCCCGCGGCAAGGCGGCGCGTTGGAGCCTTTGCAGGAGCGGTTGTGGATGAGCGTGCTCAAGGCCTTGAGCGCTTACCAGATGTACCGCCGCCACGTGGACGTGCATGTGCGCGGCCACGCCGTGCTGAATTATCTGCTGCTCGATCCCCATTTTCCGCGGACCGTCCGTCACTGCCTCTCGGAAATCGAGGAGTGTCTGGCCATGCTGCCGAACCACAAGGAGGTCATGAAAGTGACTCGCCGGACTTGGCGGCGGCTCACGGGCCTGCGCTGGGAAGGCTTGGCGCCTGCCGTTCTGCACGAGTACTTGGATCAGGTCCAAACCGACTTGGGCGCCATTCATGTGGCGGTGTCGAATCAGTATTTCTATTTCTATATGCGACAGCAACAGACTACCTCGACAGTACGGGTAGTCAATGAATAGGGAGTAGCGACCGTGATGTCTTCGCTCGATTTTCCCCGTCATGGAGACAAGGCGAACTCGCCGTTTTTCGAGGAGTTCCTGGTCAAACTGCTGGAGCAGCGCGATAGGATCGGGCTTACCGAGCTGATCCATCAGGTGGATGCCATGATGATCGCGGTCGAGCCTGGGCACTCGGTTCCCTATGTGGGCGAGCTGTGCCTGATGACGCCTTATCATTATCTCGCGACGATCGAATCGGAACGCCATTACACCCATGTGCTCCGCATCGACCTGAACGCTCCCGACGTTCTGATCCGCGAAGTCAAGGACCCCGAGACGCGAGGCATTTTCCGAAGCCTCAACGAGCTATACCCGATCGGCGCGCACAAGCCGAATTCGCGCTACATGGGCGAAGTGTTTCGGGTGACCGATGTGAACGAAGTGGTGGCATTGCAGAAGTCTAGGGATGTCCGCTTCTTCAATCGGGATCAGATCCAGAAGCTGGAAATGCCCGACGACATGGCCATCGTCAAGCCGTCGCCCTATACCCACAACATCGTCGGCTATTGGGAGCGGTCGGAAGCGGACACCCGTGTTTATGCCCCGAGTCGGAGCACCATTCGCGACGACGTTCAAAGGGCCTACCTGGAGGCGAAGGAAGCTCAGGTCAAACTGGGGCTGGAAGCGCTGCTCCTGCCCATCGACCATCTCGCCACCCGCATCTATAGCCAGAACCGGGAAGCCGCCATCCTCGAATGGCTGACCTTGACCAGTTATTACTACTGGGGCTCTTACGACATCGTTTCCCAGAATTCCTCGACCAACGTCACCAAGAGCGTGCATTACTCGAACGAGCTGGAATGTCCCGCCAAGGTGTTCACGGCCGCGAATCATCCCTATTTCGTCAACCACCTGCTCAAGCTGCCGTCGCCCACCGAAGCCTTCGTCCGCAACTACGGGCCGAGGCTCCATCATCTTGCGGTTGCGGTCCGGGACGGCGAAACCGAAGGGAAGGCCAACATCGATTACGTGGTGGGCACGCTGCGGGACTGCGGCAAGGAATTCCTGCTCGACGTCATCGGCTCCAGGGAGGAAGGGCTCAAGCAAATCTTCTCCAGCGCCTCGGAATATTCCTCCCTGATCGTGGAATACGTGCAACGCTTCGGCGACTTCCAGGGGTTCTTCACCAAGGACAACGTGGCCGAGCTGACTCATGCCGCCGGGGTGGAAGAAAACTTGCGCGCTTTGGAGACCGAGGTCGTTTAATCGCGGCGTAAGAATGCGGCCGGTTTCGCGCTTGCCCTGGCGCGCAGATCGGCGGTCGGTCAGTGCTGATGTGCGCCTAACCCACCCTACGAAAATGAATGCCTGATTGAAAGCGATTTGGATTCAGCCGCTTTAGAATCGCCTTTCCATCATTCAAGTTACAGGTCGACAATCCTCTGCCGACGAAGCTGTCCGGGCTCGTGTTATCGCGTTCGTGAGGGAACAGGCCGTAATGACGTCCCCGTGTTAGAATCGGCCCTCGACAATTCGAGCCGAAACGAACTTCGGCGCACCGCTCGTCGACCTTCAGCCGATCAACCCGCACTCTGCAGAATCCTGTGAATACTCCTATGACTTGCCCCTGCGGCTCCGAAAAGCCTTTCGATCAATGTTGCGGCCCTTATCTGGCGGGACAATCCGCTGCGCCCACCGCTGAAGCCTTGATGCGCTCGCGGTTTACCGCTTTCCAACTGCGCGATGCCGATTATCTCAGGGAGAGCTGGGACCCCGGCAAGCGGCCGGCATCTTTGGACTTCGAAGGCGACACCCGCACCTGGTCCCGTCTAGAGATCGTCGGAACCATAGGTGGCGGCGAAAACGACGATAGAGGCGTCGTGGAATTCAAGGCCCAGTTCGAGTTGGGAGACGACACCTATCTGATCCATGAAGTCAGCCGGTTTCACCGGGTGGCGGGACGATGGGTCTATCTGGACGGCACCATCAATTATCACGGCAAAATCGCCCACAAGGGCGAAATCCTTCGCAATGCGCCGTGCCCCTGCGGCAGCGGTAAAAAATACAAGAAATGCTGCGGCGGTTCGGCCAAACGTTCGGGCGGGGCATAGCGCCCGTCGTGCGCTAGCGACGCAGCACGGCCATTCCGATAGCGTTTCCGCCCCTAATCGCGGCGAAAATGTAGGCTATGGCAATTCCATCATCTCCCTGCGGCATCTCACGCCCTTTATCCACGCGCGTTTCGGCAAGTGCTGCAACAACTGGCGTTGCGCATGGCATATGAATTGCAATTTATATTTCGGCGGCCGGTGAGTGATCGGCAGGATGCCACCAATCAACATCCACTCATCGGACCGCACCATTCAGCGTCTCCGATTCTCTCCCCTCCCTCTCTGGACCGGGTGTCGCCGGGAATGGCGACACCTTTTCTTTTGTCCCGGTTTATCGTGCCTTCGTGCGGCTTTCTTCCGGATTCGTGATATTTCCTCGATGCCTTGATACGATCGGTATCGCGGACATCGAATCGAACGGAAGGAGGATCAGGAATGATCAAAGAGCTGGCTCTATGGCTGACGATCATAGGTCTCTGGGAAAGCAGTCCGATCTATGGAGACGAAGGCCGCTACTTCAAGGTTGCTCGCCAAGATCCAAGACAGTGCGTTGCACCAACGTGCGACAAGGTTTTCGTTAAGGAAGTCAACAAACCGCGAACGCGCTGCGCCGACGGGATTTGGCGCCGGGAATGCTATGTCGGCGCGATAGACTTTTCCGAGACGGGAGGCGTGCCGCAACAAAACGAGGACTTCAAGAAGGAGTTCGTTTTGGGGCGCGGGCTGGTGCGCGGAATTCTCGAGAGGCGTGCGACCGATTCCAACAGAGAAGACAGCGTTCTGGTCGTGCACGAAACATGGCGGGCCCAGGCACGGGCATCTCCCGCGGGCGCTCTGTACCGGGTGAGGGATGTCGATGGCCCTTGTCCGACCGAGCCCTGCGAGCACATCGAGGAAGAGCGGCTGAATACGCTGACCAAGGCTCTGATTGCCGAGGTCGACCTGCTCGCATCCGCCGCCGATCCGGAGAAGGTCAATGCCGGATATCAGGCTCTCAAGCAGGGGAGCATACTGGTGGCCGGCACTCATCAGGCCGTGACCGGCCCGGCCGGTACGAGCAAGTCCCTTATCGCGAGCGAATTCTACCTGATGGAATCCCCGGCGCCGGTAACCGGCCAAGCCTGCGGCGGAACGACAGGGGCACGGTGTCCGCCCGGCCAATACTGCGAGATCGGAACTCCCAATGCATGCGGTTCGACCAGCATATCGGGAACCTGCGAGGTTCCGCCCGAAATCTGCACGACCGAGCACAATCCCGTCTGCGGATGCGACGGCGAAACCTACAGCAACGATTGCGCACGCCGCCGCGCCCAGGTTCAGCTCGATCACGCCGGCCCCTGCGCGAAACCGGCCGGGGCGCCGACTTCCAAGCGTTAGGGAGGTTTCGATTCATTTGCCGCCCGATCTGTGCGAATGTCTCGGCGGCGCAAGTCGGCGGGAACTGCGGCGAAGCGCGAGCATCAAACCAAAAATCAACGGGCGGGTATTTCGCGGGGAAAACAGGCTTTTAGGCCAGGGGAAGAGTCCCGATCGGGCGCTGGGATTTGGCGCGGCGCCCCGAAACCACCAGGTGAAGACCGGAGGCAAAAATGAAGGGAGTCGTTTTTCACGGAATCGGCGATATTCGTCTGGAAGATATCCCCGAGCCGCATATCGAAGATCCTACAGACGCTATTTTGCGAATCACCGCCAGCGCGATTTGCGGAACCGATCTGCACATGGTGCGCGGCACCTTGGGCGGGCTCAAACCCGGCACCGTACTGGGACACGAGGCCGTCGGCGTCGTCGAATCTCTGGGATCGAACGTTCGGAATCTCAGGGAAGGCGATCGGGTGGTGGTGCCGTCGACCGTTGCCTGCGGCTATTGCTCCTATTGCCGAGCGGGCTACTACGCCCAGTGCGACAACGCCAATCCCAACGGTCTTCTGGGCGGCACGACCTTTTTCGGCGGTCCGGCGATCGCCGGCGGCCTGAACGGATTGCAGGCGGAAAAGGCGCGCATCCCGTTCGCCAATGTCGGGCTGGTCAAGCTGCCGGACGACATCACCGACGATGAGGCCATACTCATCTCGGACATTCTGCCGACGGCGTACTTCGGCGCGGAACTGGCGGAGATCAAACCCGGCGATACCGTAGCCGTCTTCGGGTGCGGACCGGTCGGGCAATTCTCAATCACTTGCGCCAAGCTTCAGGGCGCCGGCCGGGTCCTGGCCGTGGACAACGAACCCTCTCGTCTCGAGATGGCACGCAATCAGGGTGCGGAGGTCATCAATTTCGATCTCGAAGATCCGGTGCAGACGATCCGCGATCTGACCGGCGGGATTGGCGTGGACCGCGCCATCGATGCGGTGGGCGTGGATGCCGAGCGTCCCCATCATGGGCCGGCCGCGCAAAAGGCCGATGAGCAAAAGGCCCAGTTCGACCAGGAACTGAACGAAATCGCGCCGGAAGCCCAGCAGGCCGGGATTCGCTGGCATCATGGCGACAGCCCGTCCCTGGTTTTGACCTGGGCCGTTCAGGCTCTGGCCAAGGCCGGAACATTGTCGATCATCGGCGTTTATCCGCCATCCGACCGTTTCTTCCCGATCGGCATGGCGATGAACAAGAATCTCACCCTGAAGATGGGGAACTGCAATCATCGCCAGTACATCCCCATGCTGATCGACCTGGTTCGGAGCGGAGTCATCGATCCGACCGAGATCCTGACCCAAACCGAGCCTTTGACTTCAGTCATCGAAGCCTATCAGGCATTCGACGAGCATCGACCCGGCTGGCTGAAGGTCGAACTGGTTTGAGGTTCACGGGCGGGTTTTATATCCCATACGGCATTACACCTTCCGTAACTCAAGGCATCCGAATTGATTCCCTCTGCCGGTCCACTCTCATACTCGTGATAGAGAGATTGATGTTTTAAGGAAGCTCTGAACAAGTGGAATCCGTTCATGCCCCTTCGACAGGCTCAGGGCAGGCTCAGGAGAGCGTTCGACAAGCCTGTCCTGAGCCGAGTCGAAGGGCCTGTCCTGAGCGAAGCCGAAGGGCTCACCGCGAACGGAACCAATACGTTACCGTTCGTCCTGCGCCTGTCGAAGGACTTAATCAGAGCTTCCTTAACTCAACCGCATTTTCGAAAGCTTGTTTTCCCATTGAAACTTCCCCCGCTGTGCAGTATCGCTACCATTGAAATGTGACGGCCTGATCGGGCCCGGGAAGAGGATTGGATGCGAACGGATGATCCGGGCAGAATCAGTGCTGAATTGCGCTGTCAGAGAAATAGGGAGAGATCACAGGACTGTCTGCATGAACATCGTTGTGCTGGCGTTTGCGGTTATTGTGGCCGTTCTGTCGGCCGGGCGCGTCTTTGCGCTCATCCACGGCGAACCGTTGCCGATCGGCCGGGAATCGACCCTGCCGCTGACGATCGAACTACATCACTGGGATGAGTACCGGCGGGTCTGGAAAAGTGGGAACGGTGCTTGCAGTTCCGCGGTACTCGGCACGCGCCCGCTGACTTTGATCACGGCTGCGCATTGTCTGCGCGACGTACGTCTGGAGGGACCGCTTAAATTGCCGGCGGTCCGCTTGCAGGCCGCTCCTTCCGCAACGGTATCGAATGCCAGGCTGCGCGCGGCGGTGTATCCGAATTTCGGCGTCGTGCAGGAGAACATCGCCGAGGATATCGCCATTCTGATTTTCGACGCGGATGTCGGGGACGCGCTGCGGCCATTGCCGATCACGACCGGGAATACTCCCGATAAGGCCCTGATCTGTGGCTTCGGTTATGGTTACCGGGAAACGGAAATCGATGGTCCCCGCTGTGCCGAGAAGCGCGTCTTCGATTTGACGAGCAGTTTCTATGAGTTCGTGCCGAAGCGATACGAGGATCTGGATCCCATACTTCACCTGCAGTTCCGGGCGCAGTTCGAATCCAAGGAATCATCGGTGTCTTCGCTTTCCACCCTGCTGGCGGTCAACCGATTGGATGCTCAAGGGGCTTATTCGGTCGACGAGCCCATGCCTACGCGCGGCGATTCCGGCGGTCCGTGGATCGCTTCCGATCCGCAGGGGAATGCTTCGCTCTTGGCCATCACCAGTTTTGTGGAAACCTTCTACCGCAAGAACAAGCAATGGCCTTTCTTTCAGGGGAGCCGCGCGCCGCTTTCCGACCTCGCCTACGTGGCGTACGGCGTGCGCCTGGACACCCGTGAGGCGAGGGCGCGGATCGAAGAGGCGCGCCGCCTGGATGCGGATATCCGCGAAATACCGGTGGCGGGGTCGGCGCATGGCTTCGCCGGGAGCGGAACCACGGAAACCCGATAGAGCGGTGTGGTTTGGCTGTTTTCGTTACCTCGGTTTGTTACGCAGGACGTACGCAGATACAAAATGGACCGGGCACATGGTTTACATCCATTAAGGTATTGGCGAGGAGGAAACGCCGATGCCGTGGAAAGAGACCTGTGCCATGGACCAACGAGTTCAATTTATCGGCGACAGCCTTCGTAGGTCGGCAATCCTTTGCCGATGCAGACGCACGGTCGGAGCACGGCGTCGCGAAAGGATTCGCGACCTACGGCGGTACGGTCGTAGGTCGGCAATCCTTTGCCGACGAAACCGCCCGGCCGGGAGATGGCGTCGGCAAGGGATTCCCGACCTACCGGGTGCCTCGGTCAAGCCGCTTCGGCTCCCGTCCTCATGCGCTGCATGACGACGGCGACCGCGGCGGCGCGGGTGCCGACGCCCAGCTTTTCGAAAATGTGCTCCAGATGTTTGTTGACCGTCCGGGGACTGCTGCCGAGGATAGTCCCGACCTCGCGGTTGGTTTTGCCGCGGGCGATCCACATGAGGATTTCCGCTTCGCGGAAGGTAAGTCCGAGTTCGTCCCGCAAGGACTCCAAGTTCCAGTCGCCGGAAAATTCCTGCAATAGCAGCAGGTATTCGCGTCCGCTTTCGCATGGGGCGAGCTTCGCGGTGAATTTCTTGCCGTCGCGATGAAGCGTGAACAACTCGTGTTCCGTGGTTCCGCCCGGAGCGATACGGGCCAAAGCCCAATCCAGAAGTGTCTTGGGCAAAAAGCAGGCTGAGGTCTCGAAATCGAACACCTTGATTCCCGAGAACGCCGCCAGCCAGCGGACGGCCGAGGATGTCAGCCAGATGATCCGCCCGGCGGCATCGATGCTGATCGTCGCGAATCCGCTGCGCTCCAGGGCTTCTTCCGCGCGGAACACCATCCGCGACTGGGCCAGATGTGCTTCGACCCGGGCCAGAACCTCCTCATGGCGGATCGGCTTGACCAGATAATCCACGGCGCCTTCGCGAAAACCCCGGAGCAAATCGTTCAGCTCGCCGAGTCCGGTCATGAAAATGATGGGAATGGAGCGGGTCGCGGGATTCGCCTTTAGGTGGCGGCAGGTTTCGAAACCGTCCATGCCCGGCATGACCGCGTCCATCAATATGACGTCGGGTTCGGCGTAGCGAAGCTGCTCCAGGGCGGAAGCGCCGTCGGTCGCAACCAGTACGCGATAGCCAGCTTCGTCCAGGGCGTCGGAAAGCAGGGCGAGATTGGCCGGTACGTCGTCCACGATCATTACCGTGCCTTGGCGGTATTGACGTTTTAAGCTCATCTTAGACCTCGCTGAGTGTTTTCTTGATGTCGCCGAGACGGAACTCCCGCGAAAGCGCCTGGAGATGCTCGGCGAACGGGATGTAGCCGGCATCGCTTCCGGCCAGCGTGTCCAGGCGGTCCGCAAGGCCCCGAAGATCGCCGATGCGGGCGAATGCGGCCAGTTCTTCGAGGCAGTCGGGCGGCGGCCTTAACATCGGCTGCGCGGTGTCGGGGGCGGTTTCGATTTGCTCCGTATCCTCTCCCCGATAGAGCCAGTCGAGACTCAAATGCAGTTTGAGTTTGCGCAGGAGTTCTTCGATCTGAATCGGCTTGGCCAGGAAATCGTCGCAGCCGGCGGCGCTGGCCGAACGGCGGTCGCTTTGGTAGGCATTGGCGCTGACGACGATGATGGGGGTCTTGCATCCGGTCTGGCGCAGGCTGGCCGCCGCTTCGATGCCGGTCGTTCCGGGCATGATGATGTCCAGCAGAATCAGGTCCGGATTCCATTCCCTGGCCTTCGCCAGGCATTCTTCGCCGGAACCCGCTTCCTCGAGAACGAACCCCAAGGGGGTTAGCGCCGAGGTCAGAATGCCGCGATGCTCGGGTTGGTCGTCGACCACCAGGATCTTGCGGCGCGGACCGCGGTAACCCACGATGTCGCCTTCATCCAGAACCTCTTCCGCGCTGCGCAGGCTGGGAAGGAAAAGCCGGACGGCAAACGTGGAACCCTTTTGAGGCTCGCTCTCCACCGTCAGTTCGCCGCCCATGATTTGCGTGAGCATCTTGCTGATGGTGAGTCCGAGACCGCTGCCCGGAATGGCGTTGCCGCGGGCTCTGGGCAGGCGCCGGAAGGGCAGGAAGATGGTTTCGATCTGGTCCTGCGATATGCCTTCTCCGGTGTCCGTCACCTGGAACCGTGCGATTTCTCCGCTGTAGCCTACACGGAAAACGATTCCGCCCTCCTGGGTGAACTTCACGGCGTTGCTCAGCAGATTGATGAGAATCTGGCCCACTCGCTTTTCGTCGCCGCGAATCCGGCGCGGCAGCACATCGACGATCTGGCAACGGAAGGTCAGTCCTTTCGCTTCCGCCTGCGGCCGGAACATGCGCACCAATTGCTCGATGAACGCGGGAAAATCGATAGCCCCGTGCCGCAGCTCGATCTTGCGCGCCTCGATGCGGGCGATGTCGAGAATGTCTTCGATCAGGGAAGAAAGGTGTTCCCCGCTGCGCTGAATGATCTCCACCGCCTCCCGGCGATGGGCCGGGATGCTCGGATCTTTGCGCAGGATCTGGGCGTACCCGAGTATGCTGTTCAATGGCGTTCGAATCTCGTGGCTCATGTCGCTTACGAAGCGGCTCTTGGCCTGATTGGCGCGGTCGGCGGCCTCCCTCGTTTTCTGGAGCATGCTGTCGGTTTTGCGATGTTCCTCGATTTCCTTGAGCAGCAGGGCGGTTTGTTTCCCGGATTCCTCCTGCGCCACCTGACGGCTTTCGTTGTTGAGCACGATCCACCACGCGGCGAGGCCCAGGAAAACCAGCAGCGCCGAATAGACCTTGAGGAAATTGGCGAACAGCGCTTGAGATAAAGCCTCGTCCCCGGAAGCGGCTGCCAGGATATCCTGGTAATAGATCACACCTACGAAGACGCCGGTGAGCGCGGCGAGCAGCAGGTAAACGAGAGCGAACTGAATCAGGCGCAGCCTGAATTGCGGCGACAGGCACGAGGGCAGCCAGCGGCGGCTGGCCCGTTCGAGCTGGTCCTTGAGCCGCGCGTTCGGTTTGCAGGTGTCCAGGCAACGGGCATCCAGGGTGCAGCAGAGCGAGCAGATCGTTCCCTGATAGGCCGGGCAGTACGCCTTGTCTTCCAGTTCGAAATCGTTTTCGCAAATGCAGCATTTGGCATGGGGCGTGGTCGAGCCCCAGTCGTTGCGGTCTCTCGCCAGATAGTGGCGGCCTCGGGTCAGCCAAGCGATGACCGGCGTCAGCAGAAAAGCGGTCGCCAAAGCGATGAAGGCCGAAAATGCTTGCGGCAGCGCCCCGAACAACCCCGTGTAGGCTGCGGTCGAAATCGCCGAAGCACCGAGCGTGGACAGTACGCCGACCGGGTTGATGTCCGGCAGGTACGCTCGCTTGAATTCGACGAAAGGCGGACTCAGGCCCAGCGGCTTGTTGATCACCAGATCGGCCACCAGGGCGCCGATCCAGGCGATGGCGACGTTCGAAAACAGGCCGAGGACCCGCTCGAGCGCGCCGAAAACGCCGAGCTCCATGAGGAGCAGGGCGATCATCACATTGAAGACCAGCCAGACCACTCGACCGGGATGGCTGTGGGTCAGCCGCGAGAAGAAATTCGACCAGGCCAGCGAGCCCGCATAAGCATTGGTGACATTGATCTTGAGTTGCGATACGACCACGAACAGTACCGTTGCCGCGAGCGCCAGCCTGCCGTCGTCGAACAGGTAGCCGTAGGCCACCCGATACATCTGGGTGGGTTCGTGCGCCCGCTCGCCGGCGATGCCGTGCTTGAGCGCCAGATACGCCAGGAAAGCGCCGCCCAGTTGCCGGGCCATGCCCAAAAAGATCCATCCGGGGCCGGCGATAATGGTGGCCGCCCACCACCGATATCGGTTGCGATGATTCTTTTCCGGCAGAAACCGTAGAAAGTCCACTTGCTCGCCGATTTGGGCCACCATGGAAAAGGCCATGGTCGCGGCCGTTCCGAACAGTATCCAGTCGAACTGCGCGCCGCGATTCTCGCTTCCGGGGAACAGGGCGAGTTCGGTCAGAGCCTCTGGTTCGCGCCAGATGACGGCCGCGTAGGGTGCGACAAGCAGCACGATCCACAACGGTTGGGTCCAGAGCTGAAGCCGGCTGATGGTGGTGACGCCGAAGGTGACGAGCGGAATGACCGAGAGGGCGCTGACGACATGCGCTGCGGCGATGGGAATGTCGAAGTACAGTTCCAGCGCCAGCGACATGATGGACGCTTCCAGCGCGAATAGGGTGAAGGTGAAGGAGGCGTAGATCAGCGAGGTCAGGGTCGAGCCGATATAGCCGAACCCGGCGCCGCGGGTCAGCAAGTCCATGTCGATGTTGTGTTTGGCGGCGTAGTAGCTGATCGGGAGCCCGGTGAGGAAAACGACGAGGCCCACCGCGATGATGGCCCAGCAGGCGTTGACGAATCCGTAGTTGATCGCGAGAAAACCGCCGATGGCTTCCAGAACCAGAAACGAAATCGAGCCGAAGGCGGTGTTCGCCACCCGGAACTCGGACCACTTCCGAAACGACCGCGGCGCGAACCGAAGCGCATAGTCTTCCAGGGTCTCGTTCGCGACCCAGGCGTTATAGTCGCGCCGTATCTTTACGATGGCCTGACGGCTCAATCCTTCCAAAGCGATGGTTTGCCTCTTGTCTGATCTTGTTGTTTTTATGCCGAGTGCAATTCCAATTTGTCGCTCGAATTCAACAAGGTGAGCAAATCACGTGCCGTTGAGTTGACTACAGGGAGAAGGCAGAAGAAGAGGGTGTTGCTGAACGGTCGCCGCCCCGATTTGGGGCGAAGACCGCAAGATTGCACGCTAAAAGGGCGGGTGGCGGCAGGAAGCCGGCGTCAGGCCTATTTCCGCTCGAAGCCGAAGTCGAGGATCACCGGGTTGCCGCGATTGTGAATGATGATCCGCTTGCGACCTTCCTCCGTATCGGTGTTGGTTTCAGTTGTTACCGGCGGCTCTTCGGGCGGGTTCGATTGGCCGTCTTCGGAGTTCCGCGCGTCCGGATTCGTGGGCCTATCCGTTTCCACGGGGAGAACGGGAAGCGCGCCGGTCGAGGCGCCGCTTTCGGACTTCGCCGGTTTTTCCGTGACTTCGATGCGTATCTCGGGCATCCAGGTGCTGGTGCTGGTCGACGAGGCTGCTTTTTTTCTCGGCACCTTCAGCTTGTCGAGAAGATTGAAGCAGACCGTTCCGATGTGATTCTCGTAAGTTTCCAGCAATGCCGGATCGCTCTTGATGCGGTTCGGATTCTTGATTTTCTCGTCGGCGATGAAATCCATGAAGAGGCTTACGGTTTCGGACGAACGCGCGGTGGATTTGAGCGTACAGGTTACCGGCAACACGTCCGCCTTTTGAAAATCGAGCGCGCGCGGGTCGGAATTGCCGATGCTGAACGAGAACCCGGTGGGCGTGCTCTTGTTCTCGATCCTGCCGACCCGTGCTTCCATCTCGTGAGTGGCGCCGGTTTCGCCGCTCTCGTCTAGATCCGGCTCCACCGGATATCCCCAGGAACTCAGATTCTTGCTGATCCGTTCGGCCATGGCTGCGGTTTGCTCCTCGTCCAGATTATCCGGCGCCACGCGGAACAGAATCTCGCCCACCGATTCGGGCCGGAGCGGAGTGCCTTGGGGTTTCAGGCCGATGGAGCAGCCGGCGAGCAGGCTAAAAGAAACGATCAGAAACGGAATACGCATATTTTTTCATAAGGTTAAGAGTGCTTACGGCGTCGGTGGCCAAGCCGGTTCGAGTTCTCTGAGCGGCCCGGTACCTAACGTCGGCAAAGGGTTGCCGACCTACGACCGTAGCCCCTGTAGGTCGGGAATCCCTCCCAATCGCAAACGGCGTCTTCGGGAGCGCCGAAGCCCCCCTTCCCGACGCCACACCCCAGCCGAGCGTCTTCGTCGGCAAAGGATTGCCGACCTACAACCGTGCACCTTGTAGGTCGGGAATCCCTTCCCAATCGCAAACGGCCATCCCAGCGCTCCTGGGATGACCGTTTGCGATTGGAGCGCCGAAGCCGCCCTTTCCGATCTTGGCGTTCCGGGTTGTTCGCCACTGCTTACACACCCTCCAAGTCGCCTGTAACCGGCCGCGAGTGCGCTGCCGAGACTCTAAGCCGATACCCCCCGCTCCGGGATACGTCATTTGACTGATTGTGACATATACCCCCCGGAAATCTAATTACCCCCGTGCCGACAACGAGTTAGCCGCAACGGCCGACTCCGTGAACAGCTCTTCGGATTCAACCGATAAGGATATTTGCCGCGCCCGATGAAAGGCCTTCGCCGACGGGGCGCGGACATCCGGGCGGCTCGCGACTACACCGGAAACGACCGGTGGCGCGGACCGCCCGCGGACCGACTTCAACGATCAGGGGGTTTCAAGTCATGAAGAATCGAACAACATGCGCGACGCAAGCGGATCGCCGCGGCTTGCGGATTGCGCTTTTGCCCGCCGCCTTGGCGGCGCTGACGACGGCGTACGCACCCGTGTCGCTTGGGGGAGCGACGTTCAAAATCGACGATACCAAGTGGGTGAGCATAGGCGCCGGCCTTAGAACGAGCTTTACCGCTACCGAGGAAGCCGCCAATGCGGGCAAATGGTCGAACGATTTCAATCTGGACAATATCCGTTTGTACCTGAACGGCCAGATTCACAAGTATTTCAAGATCGAGTTCAACACCGATTGCCAGACCTGCGGCGATGGCGGCGAGATGCGCATTCTCGATGCCATCGGCAAATTCGAATTCGATCCCATGTTCAATATCTGGATGGGCCGCATGCTGGTGCCCGCCGAGCGCCGCGAAATGAACGGACCGTTCTTCAGCGCCGTGTACAACATCTTCGGCGCCGGCACACCCTTCGAACCGGCGGACTTCAACACGACGATCCGATCCGACGGCACGTCCGCCGGCTCCTTCGGCCGCGACGACGGTGCCACCATCTGGGGTTCGTTCTTCGACGGCCGCCTGCAATACGCGGCGGGCTTTTTCCGTGGGCTCCGCAACGGCGCCAACGTCGACGACAACATCCTCTACGCCCAGCGCTTCGCCTATAACTTCCTCGACGTGGAAAAGAATCCCGGTTACTACACCAGCGGGACGTACTACGGCCAGGGCGGCGACATCCTGACCTTGGGCGTTTCCAACCAGTATCAGGAAGACGGCGCCGGGACGCGGAGCGATCCGGGCAATTTCCGCGGCACCGCGGTCGACATTCTGTTCGAGAAGTCGTTGGGCGATATGGGCGTGGTGACCGTCAACGGCGAATACAAGAACTACGGCATCAAGGGCTACGGCATGGCGTCCAGGCTCGCGGGCGGCGGCTTCGCCATGTTCGAGGGCGACGCCTACGACGTAAGCGCCATGTACCTGCTTCCGCAAAAGGTGTGGGTCGGTCAATTCCAGCCTTACGTCCGCTATGTCAACGTCGATCCGATCAAAAGCGCCAGCCGCGACGTTTACGAAGCCGGCATCAATTACATCATCGACGGCCACAACGCCAAGATCATGCTGATGTACGAGTACGGCGATCTGCTCACCAAGGGGCTGGATTACACCTCGACCGCCGCGGGCGACGACGTCAGCTCGATCAAGCTGGGCTTCCAGTTGCAGATCTGATCACTCCTAGACACTCCATCAATTACTCGCGAGGTAACTATTCATGCCTGATTATGCAAGATCCTTACGACAGTTCTGTTTGGCTCTGTCGGCGGCCATGCTCCTTTTTGGTGCGGAGGCGCGCGCCGAAGACACGATCAAGGTGGGCATTCTCCATTCGCTCTCCGGCACCATGGCGATCAGCGAAACCACGCTGAAGGACACCATGCTGATGCTGATCGACGAGCAGAACAAGAAAGGCGGTTTGCTCGGCAAAAAACTGGAACCGGTGGTCGTCGATCCCGCCTCGAACTGGCCGCTGTTCGCCGAAAAAACGCGAGAGCTTCTGACCAAGGACAAGGTCGCCGCCATCTTCGGCTGCTGGACCTCGGTGTCCCGCAAATCGGTGCTGCCGGTGGTGGAGGAATTGAACGGCCTTCTCTTCTATCCGGTTCAGTACGAGGGTGAGGAATCGTCGAAGAACGTGTTCTATACCGGCGCCGCGCCCAACCAGCAGGCGATTCCCGCCGTCGATTACCTGATGAAGGAGCTGAAGGTCAAACGCTGGGTACTGGCCGGCACGGATTATGTATATCCGAGAACGACCAACAAGATTCTGGAGGCCTACCTGAAATCGAAAGGCGTGAAGGACAAGGACATCATGATCAATTACACCCCGTTCGGCCATTCGGATTGGCAGAGCATCGTCGCGGACATCAAGAAGTTCGGTTCGGCGGGCAAGAAAACGGCGGTGGTGTCCACCATCAACGGCGACGCCAACGTGCCTTTCTATAAGGAGCTTGGCAACCAGGGCATTTCGGCCGAGTCGATTCCGGTCGTCGCGTTCTCGGTCGGCGAAGAGGAGCTGTCCGGCATCGACACCAAGCCTCTGGTCGGCCATCTCGCTGCCTGGAACTATTTCATGAGCGTCGATACGCCCGAGAACGCCGCGTTCATCACCAAATGGCACCAGTTCATCAAGAACCGGAGCCGGGTAACCAACGACCCGATGGAAGCGCATTACATTGGCTTCAACATGTGGGCCAAGGCGGTGGAAAAGGCCGGGACGACCGATACCGACGCGGTGGGCAAGGCGATCATCGGCATCGAGGCGCCGAATCTCACCGGCGGAGTGTCGAAGATGCTTCCGAACCACCACATCACCAAGCCCGTGCTGATCGGAGAGATTCAGGACGACGGCCAGTTCCAGACGGTATGGCAGACCAAGAGTTTGGTCGAGGGCGACGCTTGGTCCGATTTTCTGCCGGAAAGCAAGCCGATCGTTGCCCAGTGGACGCCGCCGATCAATTGCGGCAACTACAACACCAAGACCAAGAAGTGCTCGGGTCAGAAGTATTGATCGATGGGGTTCCTTCTGGGGAAGGCCGACGCAAAATCTCTCCCTCTCCTGCCGGCTACGACAGCGGCGAAAGGAATGCGGGATAAGCGGGGGACGAGGTTTTGACTCGGGGTCCGTCGTAGGGTGGGTTAGGCACGCATTGCACTGAGCCTGCAATGTTCGCTGGTCGCGCAGCGCGCCGTAACCCACCGGATAAGGCCGCGGAATCGGTGGGTTACGGCGCGTTCATAGCCCGGTGACCGCCAGAAAACGTTTTCTGGTACGCGCCTAACCCACCCTACCGCGGCAGCATTCGCGACCAGACTTTGTTCAAGAATTCGGGAGACGAGATGAGACCTTTAATTTTCGGCATGAGCAGATGGTATATCGCCATGCTGATTATGATGATGCCGGGCCTGTGCAATGCGGCGGCGGAGCCGGGGGGACCGTTCGTCGACGCATTGGCCCGGCTCAAGGAGGCTCCTCTGACTGAATTGGGCGAAGCCGTCGATCGGCTCGCCGAAACCAAGGACCCGAGGGTCGCGCCCGTGTTGCGGGCTCTGCTCGACGGTCGGCTTTATTACCGCAAGGACGACGGCAGCGTCGTTTTCGGCGATCCGGCCGAGGACGGCCTGGCTATCGTGAACGTCCTCGACGGAGAAACTTTGGGCATAGTCGGCAAGTTCGATCTCAAGAAGGTCGGCGTCAACAATGCGCTGCGCACGAGTTTGCGCGAAACCCTCGGGCGGCTCGAATTGACGGCGGACGACCCTGTTCAGCGGCTCAAGGCGGTCGAGGCCATGAGCAAATCGCTGGACGAAGAAAACCTCGAACTGCTGCGGGCCCGACTGAATACCGAAACCGATGCCAAGGTGTCGGAAGCGATCGAAACGGCTCTGGCTTTGGCGGATCTCTCCAGCGAAGACAAGGGCGTGCGCATCGCCGCCATCAATGCCTTGCACGGCAGCCTCAATCCGGAGGCGCTCAACCGTCTGAATCAATTGCTGGAGAAGGACGACGAGGGACAATATCTTGAGCCCGACTCGGACGTTCGAAATTCGGCGCAGGTCGCCGTCAAATCCATCGAATCCAAGCTGGCGGTATATCGTGCGGCCGAGACAGTGTTTTTCGGTTTGAGCCTGGGAGCGGTGCTGGTGCTCGCCTCCATCGGTCTCGCGATCACCTTCGGCGTCATGGGCGTCATCAACATGGCCCACGGCGAATTGATGATGCTGGGCGCTTACACCACTTACGTGGTCCAGCAACTGATGCCGGGGCATCTGGACATTTCCTTGTTCGTGGCCATCCCGGCGGCATTTCTGCTGTCCGCGCTGGTCGGCATCGCCATCGAGCGCGGCATCATCCGGTTTCTCTACGGACGTCCTCTCGAAACCCTGCTGGCGACGTTCGGGGTGAGCCTGTTTCTTCAGCAGCTCGTCCGCACGATCTTTTCGCCTCTGAATCGCAGCGTCGCGACGCCGGCCTGGATGAGCGGTTCGCTGGAGATCAACGGCGCGCTGTCGCTGACCTTGAACCGGTTCTACATCCTGATGTTTTGCCTTCTGGTGTTCGCAGCCTTGCTGCAAGTCCTGAAACGTAGCCGGATCGGACTGGAAGTGCGGGCGGTCGCGCAAAACCGCGCCATGGCCAAAGCCATGGGCATTCCGACCGAGCGGGTCGATGCGCTGACCTTCGGGCTGGGCTCGGGCATCGCCGGAGTCGCCGGCGTGGCTCTCAGCCAGCTCACCAACGTGGGACCGAATCTCGGGCAGTCGTACATCGTGGATTCGTTCATGGTGGTGGTGTTCGGCGGGGTTGGCAACTTGTGGGGCACCCTGATCGGCGGGTTTTCGCTGGGGATCGCCAACAAGCTGCTGGAACCCTACTCCGGCGCGGTGCTGGCGAAAATCCTGATGCTCGTGTTCATCATTCTATTTATCCAGAAGCGCCCGCGCGGCTTGTTTCCGCAGAAGGGCCGAGCAGCGGAGGCTTGATCCATGGCGTTCAGTTTATTGCGGAAATCGGCGGTCGACGTTCCGTTTCTGGCGGTGCTGGCGGTCATAACCGTGCTCGTTCCGCTAGCGAATCTGGCCTTGCCAGAATCGTCGCCCTTGCACCTTTCGACTTACACCGTGACCTTGGTGGGCAAATACTTGACCTACGCACTGCTGGCGCTGGCCGTGGACCTGGTTTGGGGCTATTGCGGCATCCTGAGCCTGGGCCACGGCGCTTTTTTTGCCTTGGGCGGCTATGCCATGGGCATGTATCTGATGCGGCAGATCGGCGAACGCGGCGTGTACGGCAATCCGGTTCTGCCGGATTTCATGGTCTTCCTCAACTGGCAGGGATTGCCCTGGTACTGGTACGGCTTCGATCATTTCTGGTTCTCTCTCCTCGTGGTGGCTTTGGCGCCGGGCCTGCTGGCCTATGTGTTCGGATGGCTTGCGTTTCGCTCGCGGGTGACCGGCGTCTATCTTTCCATCATCACTCAAGCGCTGACCTACGCCCTGATGCTGGCATTCTTCCGCAACGAGATGGGCTTCGGCGGCAATAACGGCCTGACCGATTTCAAGGACATTCTGGGTTTCAATCTCCAGTCCGACGGCACGCGCGCGGCGCTGTTCGCCGCCTCGGCGATTGCGTTGATAGGGGCGTACGCGGCCAGCCGGCTGGTGGTCGAATCGAAGCTGGGACGGGTGGTCGCGGCGATCCGCGATGCGGAGAACCGGACCCGGTTTCTGGGCTACCGGGTCGAGCAGTTCAAGCTCTGGGTGTTCGTCTTTTCCGCGGTTCTGGCAGGCATTGCCGGGGCCTTGTACGTACCCCAGGTCGGCATCATCAATCCCAGCGAATTTTCGCCGCTGAACTCGCTCGAGATCGTCGTCTGGGTCGCGGTCGGCGGTCGCGGAACGCTTTACGGCGCGGTGGTCGGCACGGTTCTGGTGAATTACGCCAAGACCGTGTTCACCGGCGTGCTGCCGGAAATGTGGCTGTTCGCCCTGGGGGCGATATTCGTACTGGTCACCTTATTGTTGCCGGAAGGCCTGACCGGGTTTTGGCGTCGAAAGGAGCAAGCCGCATGATCGCCGCAAACGCCGCAAAGGCTGCAATTCCAGGCACTCCGGTGCATGAGGAACCCGTCGCCGAACGCCGGATCGAGCCGGCGCACAAGCCGATACTCTATCTGGAAGAAGTTACGGTCAGCTTCGACGGATTCCGGGCGCTGAACGCGCTGACCCTGTACATCGACGAAGGCGAACTGCGCTGCATCATCGGGCCGAACGGCGCCGGCAAGACGACGATGATGGACGTCATCACCGGAAAGACCCGGCCGGACAAGGGTACGATCTATTTCGGCCAAACCCTGGATCTTTTGGAACTGGACGAGCCGGCCATCGCCGAAGCCGGCATCTGCCGGAAATTCCAGAAGCCCAGTGTGTTCGAGAAGCAAACCGTGTTCGAAAACCTGGAGCTGGCCATGCGCACCGACAAGCGGGTGTGGCCGACCCTGTTCGCGCGATTGACCGGGGAGCAGCGGGATGCGATCCACGAAGTGCTGGAGACCGTCGGCTTGACTGCCCACCGCGACCGGCGGGCCGGCGAGCTGTCCCACGGCCAGAAGCAATGGCTGGAAATCGGCATGCTGCTGATGCAGGAGCCCAAGCTGCTCTTGGTCGACGAACCGGTGGCGGGGATGACCCACCAGGAGACCGAACGGACCGCCGAGCTGCTGTTGTCGCTGGAAGGGAAGCACTCGGTCGTGGTGGTGGAGCACGACATGGAGTTCGTGCGTTCGATTGCCCGCAAGGTCACCGTGCTGCACGAAGGCTCCGTATTGACCGAGGGCCGCATGGACGAGGTGCAGAACGATCCGCGCGTCATCGAAGTCTATTTGGGGGCCTGATGCTGAGCGTTGCCGCACTGAATCAATACTACGGCGAAAGCCACACGCTCTGGGATCTGAGTCTCGATATTCCGGCCGGGTCCAGCGTGGCCCTGATGGGGCGGAACGGCGTCGGCAAGACCACGCTGCTGAAATGCATCATGGGGCTGCTGCCCTCGCGCTCGGGCGAGATTCGCTATGAGGATCGTTCGCTGACTGCGCTCCGAGCGGAACGCCGCGCGGAGCTCGGAATCGGCTATGTCCCGCAGGGGCGGGAAATCTTTCCCATGCTGACCGTGGAGGAAAATCTCAGGACCGGACTCCGGGCGCGCGGCGACAAGTCCAAACGCATCCCTGAGGAAATCTTCGAGATCTTCCCGGTGCTCAAGACCATGCTGCGCCGCCGGGGCGGCGATCTTTCCGGCGGTCAGCAGCAGCAACTCGCCATCGGCCGGGCGCTGGTGCTGAGACCCAAGCTGCTGATCCTCGACGAACCCACCGAGGGCATACAGCCCAACATCGTCAGCGAAATCGGCGACGTGATCATCCGCCTGAACCGGGCGCGGGGGAAGGAGGTCCATTTCGAGAAACGCGAGCCGTCGATGGCGGACGAGATCCGCGATGCCATCGTGCGCGTCAACCGGGAAATGGGGGTAACGGTTCTCCTCGTGGAACAGAAACAGCATTTCGTAAAGCGCGTGGCCGACCGGTTCCTGGTCATGGACAAGGGACGCATCGTCGCCGGCGGAGCCATGGCGGAATTGACGGAAGATTTGGTGCGGCGATATCTGACCGTGTAGCTTAGAGTCCATCTCAGTAGCCCGTTCGCCCTGAGCTTGTCGAAGGGTTTTTGGGACCTACTGGGAAGGGCCTTGGTAGATCCATTACCGATTTCGATTTTTGGGAGAATTTATGAGTAAGCGGTTTTTCCACAGCCTGGCGGTTATCGTGAGCTTGGGCACACTGCCCGAAGGCGTGTTCGCCCACACCGGCGCGGATTCGATACACGGGTTTACTGCCGGATTCGCGCATCCCTTCATGGGACCGGACCATCTGCTGACCATGCTCGCAGTCGGTGTTTGGGCTGCCGCGTTGGGCGGTCGCGCCTTGTTGCTCGTACCGCTATCCTTCGTTACCGTGATGGTGGTCGGGGCGGGTCTACAGCATTTCGGTTTGGTTTTGCCGTCCGCCGAGATGGCGGTGGCGCTTTCGGTCGCCGTGATGGGGCTGGTTCTCGTCGTCAACTGGCGCGCGGGCTACGGTCTCGCGGGCGCTTTGGCGGCGGGGTTCGCGCTTTTCCACGGCTATGTCCATGCCGAGGAGATCGGGCGGGACATGGGCGCGTTTCACTACGCCGGGGGATTTTTGATCGCGACCGCAGTCTTGCACGGATTGGGTATGCTGCTCGGTGCGGCCGTCGGCAGGCTCGATTTGCTGCGTAAGGCGCTCGGAGCGTTTTGCGCGGGGGTGGGGGTCTACCTTCTGGCGGGAAGCTAGGCGGCTCGCTTGTTGGCCCAAGAATTGGGAGGCCCCGGTTGGGCGGCGGAACTCAAGCTCGGTTTCGAATCCCGAGGCGACAGGACCGTCCTGGCGGAGCGGCGGCACCGCGGCCCGCTTGCGGTGCAAAGGCCGTTTTATCCGGAAGGAGAGGTTTGCCACGTGTATCTTCTGCATCCGCCGGGCGGCGTCGTCGGGGGCGATCGTCTGGACATTCGGGCAACGGCCGGAAAGGAGAGTAGGGCTCTGATCACCACGCCCGCTGCGGGAAAGTTCTATCGGAGCGAGGATATGCCGGCACGGCAGACGGTGCGTTTGGCGGTGAACGACGTCGCTGCGCTCGAATGGCTTCCGCAGGAGTCGATTTTCTATCGCGGGGCTCGCGTCGTTTCGGAGGTGGACGTGGACTTGGCGGAAACGGCGCGGTTTATCGGCTGGGAAAGCTTTTGCCTCGGTAAGCCGGCCTGCGGCGAAACGTTCGATCGGGGAAGGGCTGCGTTTTGCTGGTCGGTGCGGGTGAGCGGACGGCCGCTGCTGATCGAACGGTTCGAGGTGGATGAGGAGGTTTTGAACGCGAACTGGGGCTTGCAGGGGCAGCCGATAGCCGCAAGCTTGTTCGCCTATCCCGCGCTTCCGAAAAATCTGGAGTCGGTGCGGGCAATCGCGGGCGATCGAGCCGGCTTCGGAGCCACGCTGATCGACGGTTTGCTGGTGTGCCGGGCACTGGATAGTCAGATCGAACCGCTGCGCCGGCTGTTGGTCGAGTTGTGGCGGGCCGTTCGTCCGGACGTCATCGGCCGGAAGGCATGCTTGCCGAGGATTTGGGCGACTTGATGACCTTTAAATGTAGGGTGGGTTAGGCACGCTTTCCGATTACCTTTCCGGTTGAGACGCGAGTTTGATGCGTGCCGTAACCCACCGGCGACGTTCGGGGCAAGCTCAAAGGCTAATCTGGTGGGTTGCGACGCGCACGAAGGTAGTGTAAAGGGAAGGGTCAAAGGAGGCGCGTCTAACCCACCCTACCCATGAATTTTCGTTTTTGAATGTAGTACCGGCCATGCAATTAACCCCACGCGAAAAAGACAAACTGCTCCTCTTCACCGCCGCGCTGCTCGCCGAGCGGCGCAAGGCCAAGGGATTGAAGCTCAATTACCCGGAAGCGGTGGCCTATCTCAGCGCCGCCATCATGGAAGGCGCGAGGGAAGGGCGCAGCGTCGCGGAACTGATGGAATACGGACGCACTCTGCTGAGCCGGGACGATGTTATGGATGGCGTGGCGGAGATGATTCCGGAGGTGCAGGTGGAGGCGACGTTTCCGGACGGCACCAAGCTGGTGACGGTTCACAATCCGATTTTGTAGGGGGGAGACTCGATGATACCCGGAGAAATCATCGTCGAAGACGGCGAGATCGAGCTGAACGCGGGACGCGAGGCTATTACCGTGGTCGTGGCGAATACCGGCGATCGGCCGATCCAGGTGGGCTCCCATTATCACTTCCTCGAGGCCAATTCGGCCTTGCGTTTCGATCGGGATCTGGCGCGGGGCTATCGGCTGGACATTCCGGCGGGCACTGCGGTGCGCTTCGAGCCGGGCCAGACGCGCGAGGTGCGGCTGGTGCCGTTCGCGGGCAAGCGCCGCGTTTACGGGTTTCAACAGAAGATCATGGGGGCCTTATGAGCCGGATCGGGAGGCAAGCCTATGCCGAAATGTTCGGCCCGACCACCGGAGATCGCGTGCGGCTGGCGGACACCGAGCTTTTCATCCAGGTGGAGGAAGACCGGACGGTTTACGGCGACGAAGTGAAGTTCGGCGGCGGCAAGGTGATCCGCGACGGTATGGGGCAAAGCCAATGCACGTCGGAAACCGCGGTGGACACGGTCATCACCAATGCGCTGATCGTGGACCATTGGGGTATCGTCAAAGCCGATGTCGGCATCAAGAACGGGCGGATCGCCGGGATCGGCAAGGCGGGCAATCCGGACACCCAGGCCGGCGTCGACATCGTTGTCGGGCCCGGCACCGAAGTCATCGCGGGCGAGGGCCAGATTCTCACGGCGGGCGGCATCGACGCGCATATCCATTTCATCTGTCCGCAGCAAATCGAAGAAGCCCTGATGTCCGGCATCACCACCATGATCGGCGGCGGCACGGGCCCCGCAACCGGCACCAACGCCACCACCTGTACGCCGGGACCTTGGAACATCCATCGCATGCTGCAGTCGGTGGACGGCTTGCCGGTGAACATCGGCTTTCTCGGGAAAGGCAATGCCAGTCTGCCGGAGGCGCTGGAGGAGCAGCTTCGCGCCGGGGCGATGGGATTGAAGCTGCACGAAGACTGGGGCACGACGCCGGCCGCTATCGATTGCTGCCTCTCGGTTGCCGATCGTTTCGACGTGCAGGTGGCGATTCATACCGACACCTTGAACGAATCCGGCTTCGTAGAAGACACGATCGCCGCGTTCAAGGGGCGCACCATTCATACCTATCACACCGAAGGCGCCGGCGGTGGCCATGCCCCGGACATCATTAAAGCCTGCGGCGAAGCCAACGTGCTGCCCTCCTCCACCAATCCCACCCGACCTTATACAGTCAATACGGTGGACGAACATCTCGACATGCTGATGGTCTGCCATCACCTGGACCCGAGCATTCCCGAGGACGTCGCTTTCGCGGAATCCCGCATCCGCCGGGAGACGATCGCTGCCGAGGACATTCTGCATGATCTCGGAGCATTCTCCATGATCTCGTCCGATTCGCAGGCCATGGGACGGGTGGGAGAAGTGATCACGCGCACCTGGCAAACCGCCCACAAAATGAAGATTCAGCGGGGCAGTCTTCCGAAAGATCCGGCACGGCACGACAATTTCCGCGTGAAGCGCTACATCGCGAAGTACACCATCAACCCGGCCATCAGCCACGGCATCGCCCACGAGGTGGGTTCGGTGGAAGTCGGCAAGCTGGCCGATCTGGTGCTGTGGCCGCCCGCTTTCTTCGGCGTGAAGCCCAGTCTCATCATCAAGGGCGGGATGATCGCCGCCGCGCCCATGGGCGATCCCAACGCTTCGATTCCGACGCCGCAGCCGGTACATTATCGCCCCATGTTCGGCGCCTACGGCGGCGCTTGCCAGGCCACCTCGATGACCTTTCTATCGAAGGCGGCGGCCGAAGCAGAGGTTGCGAAACGTCTTGGACTTCAAAAGCTCGTCGGCGTCGTTTCGAATACCCGAAGCATCGGTAAAGGCAAGCTGGTTCACAACGACTACATGCCGCGAATCGAAGTCGACCCGCAAACCTATGCGGTGCGCGCGGACGGCGTATTGCTGGCCTGCGAGCCGGCGAACGTGCTGCCCTTGGCCCAACGGTACTTCCTGTTTTGATTCTTGGGGCATGACTAGACTCGCAGAATTGGCCCCGCCGGGAGCGGAGCATCACGACACCCTGACCCTGCTTTACGAGGCTCGCCAGAAATCCCGTTTGCTGGTACGCCTGGACAGCGGGGCCGAAGCAGGCGTTTTTCTCCCTCGCGGTACCGTTCTTCGCGACGGCGACCGTTTGCTAGCCGATGATGGCCGCGTGGTGTTGGTGCGCGCGGCGGCGGAGCCGGTATCGGTGGTACGGACCGCCGATGCCCTATCGTTCGCACGCGCCTGTTACCACTTGGGCAACCGGCATGTCGCTTTACAAATCGATAGTGGGGAACTGCGTTATCTGCGGGATCACGTCTTGGACGACATGGTGCGAGGATTGGGGCTCACGATCGAGCATGCGTTGATGCCTTTCGAACCGGAACGCGGGGCTTATCATGGGGCTCACAACCATGATCACTGATCTGGGGCTGGTGAGACTGCTGCAACTGGTCAGTCCGGCGCTGCCCATCGGCATGTACAGCTATTCGCAAGGCCTGGAGCGCGCGGTAGAGGATGGCTGGATCGGAAATGAGCGGCAGGCGGGCGAGTGGATTGCCGGCATTCTGGAACGCTGTCAAACCAGAACCGATTTGCCGTGTCTGTCGCGCCTCTACGATGCCTGGGCTGAAGGCGATGTGGCCTCGGTCGAGCGCTGGAGCATCCATCTTCTGGCCTGCCGAGAGACGAGCGAGTTGCGGGCGGAGGACCGGCAGAGTGGACAGGCCTTGGTGAGACTTCTCGTCGGCTTGAGCGTCGAGAGGGCAGAGGCCTGGATACGGCACCCGTCCGCCACTCTCGCCACGGGTTTCAGCTTGGCGGCGGTAAGCTGGAAGATCCCGAAGTTCGAAGCATTGCTGGGTTACCTTTGGAGTTGGCTGGAAAACCAGGTTTTGTGCGCGGTCAAGCTCGTGCCCTTGGGCCAGGCGGCGGGACAGCGGCTGCTAAGCCAACTGGCGGAACATCTTCCGGAGCGAGTGAAGACAGCGCTCGATCTGAGCGATGACGAGATCGGCGGGAGTGCCTTCGGCCTGGCTCTAGCCAGCAGCCGTCACGAGGTGCAGTACTCGCGATTATTCCGTTCATAAGAGCAACGAAATGACTGATCAATATCGGCACGTATTGAGAGTGGGCGTCGGCGGTCCGGTGGGTTCGGGCAAGACCGCGCTGGTGGACGCCTTGTGCAAGCTGATGCGGGAGCGCTATGAGATTGGCGTGGTGACCAACGACATCTACACGAGGGAAGACCAGCAATTCCTGATCCGCAGCCAGGCGTTGCCCGAAGAGCGCATTCTGGGCGTGGAAACCGGCGGCTGCCCCCATACGGCGATCCGGGAGGACGCTTCGATGAACCTCGCAGCGGTGGATGATCTATGCCATCGCTTCCCGGAGCTGGATTTCGTGCTGGTCGAAAGCGGCGGCGACAATCTGAGCGCCACCTTCAGTCCGGAATTGGCCGATCTCACCATTTATGTCATCGACGTGGCCGCCGGGGACAAGATTCCTCGTAAGGGCGGGCCGGGCATTACCCGCTCGGATCTCCTGGTCATTAACAAGATCGATCTCGCGCCCTATGTTGGGGCTTCTTTGGACGTTATGGAGCGCGACGCCAAGAGGATGCGCGGCGAGCGGCCATTCGTCTTCACCAATCTCAAGACGGGCGAGGGACTGGAGAGCGTTGCGGATCTCGTGGTCCGCCAGGGGATGCTGCACGACTAGTGCGTTTTTATCTCGCTCATACGGCATAACAGGCTTGGCGGACGTCGTTGGCGCCATCGGCCAGGGTAAATCGACTCACGTATTCGTAGGTCGGCAAAGGATTGCCGACCTACTCGCGAGTTCCCGCAGGGTAGGTACGAAAATGCTCTGGCTGGTTGCCGCGGATCGTACCCTACCCTAACCGTCTTCTTTCGGCCTAAGCGATCCGCGTAGCGAAACCCTCGGCGATATTTCCTGCCTCGTCCGTTTCTTACCGTTCCGAAGGTTCGAGCCTTCGCGCTCGTGCGGTTCCGTGCTTCCGGTTGCAATTGTCAAAGTAATTCAATATAAGGGTTTTCCCCTATCTCCATAGAGCGATGCGACGGCCTTTCCGTCGCCGAAGAACCCAATAAATAGAAGAGAGGAGCAGCATTCTATGTTTAAGCTGAATCTACTAATCAGTGCTCTGGCACTGGCAGGGGCGTCGATGACTGCTGCGGCGGTCGAGTGGCAAGCTTTGCCGGGCAAGGCGCCGGAGCCCGCGGATAATCCGAGCACGCCCGCTAAAGTCGAATTGGGCAAAATGCTCTATCACGACCCCCGTTTGTCCTCTAGCGGCACGGTGTCATGCAGTTCTTGCCACAATGTGATGGGCGGCGGCGAGGATAACCGCGGCGGCTCCGTAGGCGTGCGCGGACAGGTGGGTGGGCGCAGCGCCCCGACCGTTTGGAACTCTGCCTTCAATTCGGTGCAATTCTGGGATGGGCGGGCACCGAGCCTCGAAGCGCAAGCCAAGGGGCCGGTTACCAATCCGATCGAAATGGGCATGAAAAGCTGGGACGACGTGGTTGCTCGCTTGAAGTCTATTCCGGGTTATGTACAGGCGTTTTCCGCTGCTTTCGGTGGTGCCGATTCCGTTACCGCCGATAACGCCGCCAAGGCGATCGCCGCCTACGAGCGGACGCTGATTACGCCGAACAGCGCTTATGACCGATACGTCAACGGCGATAAGAATGCCATGACCGCGCAGCAGGTGCGGGGCATGAATACTTTTGCCGAAGTCGGTTGCAGCAGCTGTCATTCGGGGCCCGCTTTCAATGGCCCGCAATTGCCTGAGGGCACGGGTTTCTTCATGAAGTTTCCCACTTATCAGAACGGTTATCTCGAGGCCCAATACGATTTTTCCAAGGATTTGGGCCGTTACGACGTGACCAAGAACGAAGCCGACAAGCACATGTATAAGGTGCCGACGCTGCGCAACGCCGCCTTGACCGCGCCTTACTTCCACAACGGCAAAGTCAAGAACTTGGAGGACGCCGTTAAAGTCATGGCCAAGCTTCAGTTGAACAAAGATCTGACGCCGGAGCAAACCGGGGATCTTGTAGCTTTCCTCAATGCTCTGACCGGCGAGTTCCCGAAACAGGAAATGCCGCGCCTGCCGAGCTATGCGGACAAGACGTTCAATTACGAATAACCGCAACGGTCGGCGTTTCGCAAAAAGCCAGCTCGTTTCGAGCTGGCTTTTTTATTTGCGCGCGCCGGACATCGCTATATTCACGACAGGGATAATTATTTCGTCTACGGCGCCTTAGGGGGATTACGGCTGATAGAGACTGCAAGCCAGGATTCGCTCTTCGATCTGCTGTTTCAACGCATTGAATTCGGGACTTTGGATGTCCTTGAAACGTTGCGCGAAATCGGCGGGACTCAAATTTTCCGGCAAGTCTTTGATGTTCGGCATAAACAAAGATTCGTCGGCACTCTGGCTCAGAATATTCTGTACTCTGCGTGCCTTTTCTTCCGAGCGTACTGCGGTCTTGCCGAACAGTGTACCGGCATGATCGGCGGCTAAATCGGTGAAACTGAAACCGCTGCCACTGTGGGTATCATTCATTTCTTTGGCGAGGCCGATCATGTTCGCCAAGGTACTGTGACCGGACATCGCCAACGCCGCTGACGCCATGAAGTGTTGGGCGGTATCCGTGCGACGGTTAAGGAGAACCTCGCGCCGGGAAGGAATTACCGGTTGGTGATTTAACGGAAGCCACTGAACGATGTTTTTACCGTTAACGTATGCGCTCAAAACTAAGATAAGCGCGCGGTTTTCCGCGATAGGGTCGCCGTTACCTTCGGATCTGCTCTTGGCCAAGGCGAATAGTTGTTGCATCAAAGAGCCGAGTCGTATGAATCGCTTCAGTTGTGATTGATTGATGGTTTCGGCCAGCTTGTCGTTGTAAACCAATAATCGCTCTTTATCGGCCAAATCCGTTATTAACCCCTTTGCCTGGCTCAATGCGTCGCGGTTCCAGTTGACAGCCACCTGTAGCTGCCCATCGACAATGCGGATTTCCTTGACCAATTGATGACCGACCTGGCTATATCGAAATAGCGGCGTAAAGTTCAAGAAACCGTTCAATAGCCATTTGACCACCACTCTGGGCATGGCCAAACGGCCGAGTTTGACCTGCTTGATGACCGCATGCGGTTCGGCGTCATCGGCGATGACTCTGAAATTGAGAAAAAGCGGAATCAAATTTGTCGGCAATCGAATGGTTGCAATGAGTTTCAATCGGTTTTTTCTGATCGTGCAATTGGCATGGCCTTCGAATTTCTTTTTAAGTAGAGCGAAGTTAGCGGCGGCGGTCAGATCGTTGGCCGTCAGAACGATCAATCGCTCAGGATTGTCAGTCTGCGTGAGCTGAACCGTCGTGCTGAGCAGTTGACGAGTTCTGGCCAGATACTCGTAGGTGGGATCTTGGTTCGGCGGCACCAATGGCTTGGTTTCTATGCTCAATGCGAGCAGAACGAGAAGCGTCAAAACCGCCGGAATGACGAGATAACGGCTAATAAAGTGAACTTGAGTCATGAGGCGAGGTAGAGAATCAGGTTTGTCAAATTATCTATCTACCTGCTGGCGAAGGTTCTAAACGGTTGTATGCTCGATCGATTGTATTTGTTAGGCGGTTGCTGGCACTGGTATAGAATCACCCATACTTCGACAAGTCTAATGAAAAATGCTCCAAATCGCACGGACGATGAGCGGGTTTCATTGACATCCGCAAGCGAAGCATCGATCCCGCTTGTGCACACTTCAAACCAATTCTGAGCGACGTAAATCTGCCCGCTGTTTTACAATTCGTGGTTTTTTATCCAAAACGATCAACAGGGTTTCTCTATGTCTGTCGACGAAGCATTAGCATTGATTGGACGAGGCACGGCGGAGATCATCAGAGAAGATGAACTAATCAAGAAGTTGGGCGAAAGGCGCCCTCTGCGCGTAAAAGCCGGCTTCGATCCCACGGCACCGGATCTGCATCTCGGGCACACGGTCCTTTTGAACAAGTTGAAACAGTTTCAGGATCTGGGGCATGAGGCCATATTCCTCATCGGCGACTTTACCGGAATGATCGGCGATCCCACCGGAAAAAATGCTACCCGGAAACCTTTGACCCGCGACCAGGTCATCGAGAATGCCCGGACGTACGAGGAGCAAATTTATAAAATTTTGCACCCCGAAAAGACCCTGGTTATGTTCAATTCCAGTTGGATGAACGCCATGACCTCGGCGGAGTTGATTCAGTTGGCCGCTAAACACACTGTCGCACGAATGCTGGAGAGGGATGACTTCAACAATAGATATAAGAGCGGACAGCCGATAGCGATCCATGAATTTCTCTATCCGCTCATTCAGGGGTACGACTCGGTCGCTATGAAGGCTGATGTTGAATTGGGTGGGACGGACCAAAAATTCAATCTGTTAGTCGGACGCCAATTGCAGGAGGCGTTCGGGCTGAAGCCTCAAGTCGTTATCACGATGCCGATCCTAGAAGGATTGGATGGCGTGCAGAAAATGTCGAAGTCGCTGGGCAACTACGTCGGAATTGCCGAGCCATCTGATGAAATGTTCGGAAAGCTGATGTCGATATCCGACGATTTGATGTGGCGTTACATGGAGCTGCTGAGTTTTACCCCGTTATCTGAGATCGGCACTTGGAAACGGCACTGCAGTGAGGGAGCGAATCCGCGCGATTACAAAGTTGGATTCGCGCAAGAAATCGTGACTAGGTTTCATGGATCGACTTCGGCCAAGAGTGCTTTGGAGAATTTTGAGGCCCGCTTTAAGCAGGGTTTGATTCCTGAAGATCTCGAAGAGCAGGAGCTGACAGCGGGGGAAGCCGGCTACCCGATAGCGAATCTTCTTAAAGACCTGGGGCTGGCTTCTAGCACCTCGGAATCGAACCGCCTCATTCTTCAAGGCGGCGTAAAAGTTGACGGGGAGAAGATCTCTGACCGACAGGTCGCCTTGAAAGCAGGGGCGTCTTACATCGTCCAGGTAGGAAAACGGAAAATCGCAAAAGTTAAATTATTAAACCCGAGCAGTTGACAGGGGGGGGTGGGTTAGGGAATAATGTGCAGCTCTTCCGGTGCTGGCGGTTTTGAGTGCCGCGGGTGGCGGGGAGGGA
>NZ_JAFIBZ010000036.1:0-47129 GCF_017832375.1 Methylocaldum sp. RMAD-M
TGCTGTAACGTTACTTCCGTAGTTAACTACGGAGTCAAGCACCATGGAAAACGCTCAAGAGAATCTGACCATCGGGGCCTTCGCCAAGGCAGCCGGGGTCAACGTGGAGACGATCCGCTTCTATCAGCTCAAGGGCTTGCTGCCCCAGCCGGAACGGCCTTATGGGAGCATCCGCCGCTACGGGCAGGCGGACGTGGTGCGGGTGAAGTTCGTGAAATCAGCCCAGCGCCTGGGCTTCAGCTTGGATGAAGTCGGCCAGCTCCTGAAACTGGAGGACGGCACCCATTGCAGCGAGGCGGCCGACCTGGCCGCCCACCGGCTGGCCGATGTGCGCGCACGCATGGCAGACCTCGCGCGGATGGAAGAGGCCCTGTCGACGCTAGTGAGAGAGTGCAACGCGCACCACGGCAATGTTTCCTGCCCGTTGATCGCAGCTTTGCATTGCTGCTAAAGGGCCCACTTCGGCTCTTAGCGTACGATTTTTTCCGTTTTCTGAGACAACCCGATCCGAAGTGGCTGCGCCGGCACTTCGGCGTGGTGATGGAACGCATCGCTCTGGAACTGCGTGGTGTGTCGTGCCTATCTCTGGAAACCGTTCCCCCGCCCCGGAAGCAGATTCTCACCTCGCGCAGCTTCGGGGAGAAGGTCACCCGCCTCGAGGATCTGCGCGCCGCGGTCACCCGCTTTGCGGCGCGCGCCGGCGAAAAGCTTCGTGCGCAGGGGCTCTCCGCGCAGGCGCTCAGCGTCTTCATCCAGACCAGCCCGTTCGACACGGCCCAGCCCTATTACGCCAATGCCGTGAGCCTGGCCTTCGATGGTCCGAGCCAGGATTCCGGACACCTGATCCGCCAGGCGCTCCAGGGACTGGAGCGGCTCTTTCGCGACGGTTATGCCTATCAGAAAGCCGGGGTCATGCTCCTCGACCTGGTTCCGGCCGGCGTGGCGCAGACTGATCTCTTTCCATCCGAAGCGTCGGATCCGGTTCGCTCGTCCCGGCTGATGCAGGCGCTCGACCAGATCAACCGGCGGCACGGCCGCCAGACGGTCCGGTTTGCGGGCGAAGGGCTCAGCGAACGGTGGCACCTGCGCACCCGGCTGAAATCCCCGAACTACACCACCCGCTGGACGGAACTGCCTACGGTCAGGGCCATATAGTGTGTTCCAGGGATCACGATACCGATGAGCAACCAGACAGCCACCGACCCATTTCTGCCGGTCGGCTTCGGCCGGGTCAGTTGGGTGCCGCAGGGCTGGGAACAGATGTTTGCGGTCGCGAAAAAAGGAAGGACGGCAAGCCGTCATCGCGGACGCGATCGCCGCAGGCCTGCACCATTACTTCAACAAAGGCCTGGTATCGCCAACAAGAGACCTTAAGTAACCTACCCTATCGGGTCTGTTTTGCCACCTCTAGCCCGCGACGTGGAAAAGTCCTTAATCAGCTCCTGCTGCCCGGCAATCTGCGCACGAAGCGCTTCTAATTGGCCGTTGGCCTTACCGTTTTCGGTTGTGAGCTCAAGAATTCTCGCTCTTGTGGTATCCAGTTCGGCTTGAAGCCGCTTGATTTCGGCCTCCTGCTTTGCCATTCGCCCATTCAGAGCCTCGATCTGTCCCCGAAGGTTAGCCGCCGCCGCTTGTGCGGTGCCGGCTTTTTTCTGGGCCTCATCGCGTTCCGTATGGATACGGGTTAATCGCTCGGCCGTGCGGTGGGTTTCCTCGGCCATCCGCTTCCGCTGTTCGGCGTGTGTCTCACGCTCTGCTTCCGCCTTGGCTCTCACGGTCGCCAACTCGGTAAGCGTGGCCTCGAGTTTGGCGGTGGTCGACTCATGGCGTTTTCGTTCGGCGTCCAGCTCGGCGGCCATTCATCCACAGAAAATGTGGATCGATTGCTATAGGAATCATCCGGAAATTCCAGGCCAGGAATTTTCCGCCGATCTGTTGGATTTATTTACAACACCTATAGGTGTTGTTATTATGTCCAACATGAAAGCGCAAGAACTGATCAGGCGACGGGTCATCATTTCCGAGAACGCCTTCGCCGAGCTCGTGATTTGGCAATTACCTAAGCCCGTTCCTGGCAGTCGGCACCTGTTCAAATATCGGCTGGCTTTTGTGGTCAGAGGTGAATGCGTCTTGCGCTACGACAACGAAGCCGGCAAGGGCGACCATCGGCATCAGGGCAATCTCGAAGAGCCCTATCGCTTCTCGACCCCGCGCCAATTGCTGAAGGACTTCAACGATGACATAACGAGGTGGCGTGATGAAAACAGTGACGATTGATGTAAGGACTTTGGCGGACACGCTGTCGGACGTGGCGGAAGCCATGGATACCCTGACGCCTTCCGAGCCGCGCATCAGCTTCGAAACGCCGGAGCTGTTATGGAAGGTGCTGACCGCGAAGCGCTGGGAAATCCTCAAGACCATGACCGGCGCAGGTCCCCTGGCCATCCGCGAAATCGCGCGGCGCGTCGGCCGGGATGTCAAGGCGGTGCATGGCGACGTTCATGCCTTGCTCAACGCGGGACTGCTGGATAAAGCCGAAGATGGCAGGGTGGTCTTTCCATACGACGCCGTGCATGTGGATTTTGTGCTGAAAGCCGCTTGATCCGATCGCGGGGCATCTATTTACACGAGGGTGAACTCAGTAAGACCTCGCCCAAACCGAAAAATGGTTACGCATGATCACTTACTTCCCGATTTGGTTTTCCGGTTCTTGATGTATCGGCTTACGGTATTGGCATCCATCCACTGATTGCGTATTCCGACCGCATTCGACCACCCCCATGGGCGGGGGCGACACAGGGGCAACCTCAACTATGATCCGCCTCTTTTTCGGAGAGAAAGATCGGAATGGAGCGGTTATCCATGCGGACGAAGAAATCCTTACGGTTAGCCGATCGGTCATTTCAGTGCCCGCAGAGGGTCATTTGGCGTAGCTCATAGATGTTCGGTTCGTTTGAATGGCGATGCCGTTGGCGCTCCCCGTGTGTTATGAGCGTGCCCCAAAAGCTCGGCATTCCCCTGGATCGCCGCCAGCACCGCGGCGGGATTGGTGCCTGAAAAGCGCGCCAGTTGGCGAAGCACAAGCTGGCTCACGAAAACCGCATCTTCAAAGGGCATTGGGACCGCCCTGACCGGCAGCCCCGCTTGCTGGAGGATGACGTAAAGGTTCTGCGGCTGGCGCTCAATTTTGAACTGTTTGTCCTTGCGATCACCATGGAAGCGCGCCTCCATGTGAGAAGCATAGCCTAACAACACGGCGGCGAGCCGGGGGAGCTCACGTGGCGTCAGCTGCATCTGAATTTTGTTGTCCCAATCATGCGAGCCGTCTGCGGTGGCGACGGCGCCATGCACCCCGACCGTCGGCTGATTCTTTCGGGTGACCTCCGCTTCGAACGAAATCGCCGCGGTTTTCCCGTAAACATGCCACGCCCAATGCTCCATGAACACCCCTCGATTGTTCTTCAAATATTCTATTCTGATAACAGTATCTTAATATCCAACCCAACACGACCCAAGCCCTCCGATGGACATAGCACCCGCATCATAACCCCACCTGTTAAGCCTCTTCTTTTCTCTCCTCTCTCGTTCTCTCTCGGTTTGACGGCCGCTAGGTGGGATGGGGCGGGGTGACCGTGGGAATTGGTCGTAATCATTAAGATACTGTTATCAGAGTGTGTCTTCTGCTATCGTACCGGCAACCTAGCCAAGGGAGAGCCGAATGCCGGGTTTAGAGTCCCGCGCCCAAGTATTGCTGTTGGATCGGATTGGTCAGCTTGAAGCGGCGTTGCAGCAGCTCGCCGGGCTTATCGTGGCGGATCAGGAAAGGCCCTGTTGGGTCGAAGGGCATGAGCGGAGTGGGCTTTCGAAAGCCCGAGAACGGTGTGCCGCGTTCATTCAGCGGATCGATTACACCGATGATCGGGATCCGGGCGGGACGGAGCAGCTGCAGGGGCTTTTGGGGTCATCCGAGGAGACCTTGTCGGCGGTCGCGGAGGTCAACCAGCTCAAGGATAGGCTCCATGATTTCTTGATGTGCCTCGATTCGGGGGTTTTGGAACCACCTCGCGGCGCGGCCACGCAACGCGCTTGGACGAGCAAGCTATTGACCGCCATCGGCCGGGCGCGGTTCAATCGGCGCCAGGCAACGCGACACCTGGTGGTGCTGGATCAGCGCCCGATCGCCGCCTCCTTTTTCTGGGGGCGCGTCCGCAAAATCGTGAAAATCACCCGCGCTCAAGCGCAGGCCATGTTGGAAAAACGTCTGGCCGAATCGGACGATCGGGACCCTGCGCTACGCTATCAATACGAGTGCCTGTTGAATCTTCCGGAGCATGAGCCTTTGGCGCAGGTTCAGCAGCTCAAGGATTACCCCCGGGTCAATCTCGTCTTCCCGGGAGATTCCGGTGATCTCCGCCATCGGCGAACGGTTCGAAAGCAAGTCATGGCACTTTCACCGATTTTCTATCCGGCCGAACCCTTGGCGAGAACCCCGGAGGTGGTGGCCTTGCCCGAACAAGGTCAGAAGCGCCAGCGCCTTCGCCGGGTCGACCTTCAAGTGGAAGTTCGACCTTTCTTGCCAGCAATACGCGTGCACCGCTACCGGACGGAGTAAATAGGTAATTCCTTTATTCTCGATCTCCGGGATCACCAGATAGAACATCGGTGCCCAGATTTGGCGGTCTGTGGTTTAGGGACTGGGCGCTGGTCCGGAAGTGGGCCGGATCAGCAGTCCCGATGCTCTTCGGGAAATGTGGTACGACGACGAACCGGCGGCGCGTCTCGCCAGCGAACGGCGTGTGCAACAGAATGCGACGGGGTTATCCATTTGATTTTGTCGCGGAATCAAATACAGACGGATGAACCCGCGGCTCGATCCCCTGGCGGATTTGGTCGCAATGCCGCTGGCACAGTCCAATTTCGATGGATCGCCCGGCATGCTGGAGCTTGTGGACGATCGCCGAGGGCAACCGGCATCGACCACCTTTTGTCGTTCGAGCCTGACACCGCTTGTCGCCCTGCCACAATTCGAGCAGTGCGGGTGCGGGCGGGGTCTCGGGCACTACTTCCAAAGCTTCGCCCATGCGCTTTTCGATAAATTGCTCGATCTCCCCGACCAAGTGCACCGGGACTCGCATTGTTCGGGTTTCACAGTTCCACTTCGATTTCCGGCCAGCGCCGATTCGTTTTCCGCCTTGTGTCATCTCGCATCCGATGATTTTGTGACGGAATCAGTTTACGCCGCGAACACTAATCGTGTCACGACATCCATTCCACGGGATGGCCGTCATCGCCTGCCAAGATTAGGCTGATCTGCCGGCGGTCGATCCAGGTTGAACCCCACAGCCGGATTTTTGTTGGTTGCCCGCGAACGACTCCCGCTACCATGGCGTGACCGCCTCGCGCGGCACATCGCTATTTTTGATCCGCTCACTGCGTTCCTTCTGATTTCGCGCTCAAAGTTCCGATTTCGGCCATTTATTGCAACGCCGGCTTCGGCCAACGACGTTATGCTCATGGATATGTCGATTTGGCGCTCGGGGCGACGTCCCCAGGACTTCATTCCACAGAATCACACAGAGGAATACGCCGATGGCTGAACGAACCCCTCCCGCGATCAGTCGCCCGGTTTTTGAACGTACCATAACGGTTCATAGCGAACAGGCGTTGCGCGTCGTCCGCCGCGTCTTTCCCACGCTGGTGCGATCCTTGTACGCTATCGACGTCATCCTCCGGATCATCGGGGAGGAAGCCGAGATCGATGCAGTGGAAGGCACCGTCAGCAAGATGATCGGCGACTGTGCCAGCGAACTGGAACGCGAGAAGTCCCGAATGGAAAAACTGTGTACCGATAACGGCGTGACCGAAAAGCCGCGTTACACCCATCCCATGGACTTTAACGCGCGCATCGTATCGCCCCAGGTCTCCCAGTTCGTGGCGCTGATCCAAATGCTCGATGAACTCATGATCGCTATGGACGCCCTCTGGCTCTGCGGTGTGCTCACCAACAAGCAATGCGGACAGGCGCACTATCAATGGCAGCAGCGATTGCTGCGACTCGGTCGGCGCATCATTACCATCGAACGGCGCGCCCATCGGGCCGCCTATGCAAAGGGCCATGGCGAGGAAGTCCAAGCGGCGCGTGAAAACTCCGGATTGGCGATTGAACCCGAAGCGATCCTTGATCCGGAGGGACCAAACGCTCCCGGCGATGGTGGCGATGCGTCATCCGCCGAAGCGGAATCCGACCCAAGTGGACCGGATGCGGAGAGCCCCGAAACTGAATCTCTTGAAACATCTACGACTGAAGCTGATAAGTCCGCGTGGCGGAGATTGGCTGGTCTGTAGAAGGCGGCGCCGATATCGCCATGCAGCACTTTCAACGATCACGACAGCCACGGTTTTCAACCGGAGGCCAAACCGTATCTGACGGCAACGCGGACAAACCCGGCTTTGCACCCTGCGGCCGGGTTTTTTGGGGCTCATGTTAAAACCGGCAGGATCTCAGCGTACATGGTTGCACTGCATTCAGCATAAAGTAAAGTAATACGGTATAACCCAATAGTGTAAAGTCACTTTACAAAAAATTCGCAAATTCGTTCAAAGGCAGGATTCCGTTCTGGAGCTTACGCGCTGCGCCGCGAGAGGGGCTTAGCCCTTATCACACCCGATCGGCACGACCCAACTTCCCACAGGCTTCGTCGTTCTCGCATCTCCGGTGACCGGCAGCATTTCCCCCGTCAGTTGCTCGATCTCCTCCACCGTCACGAGGTAGTCGTCCAGCCTTTTCGCTGTAGCTTCCTTTGAATTCGGCACGATCCACGCGATCGTTCTGCCATCGCCGCGGATCACCACTTTCCAGAACGCATCCGGTGTTTTCACGCCGTGGCTCTTGATAAAGTAATCATCGGCCAGGTTGCTGCCCCAAATCACACCGCCGATCACCAGCAGTTCATCGATATCCCGGTAGCACTCGACGATGTCCTCGGTCAGCTTCCATGCCCCCCCGGTTCATCTGCGAGGCCTGCGGCAGGATATTGCTCATGTAGTTCGACTGCTGGATCGCCACCGGCGAATGGTCGAGATGATTTGCTGGCACTTGATGGCCTCGGTCATAGACGTGGCCGTAGCCTTTCGGGCTGGTCTGCTGGCACTCCTTCGGGACGTAGGGATCAAGCCTGAAGTCATTGGCTCGCGCCTCGTTGCCGCCGTCACGCTGAGCATTGTACCGCCACTTCACGGCGCCGCGTTGCTCGCAGTCGAGCCACACGGTGAAGCCTTCGTAGTCAAGGCGAAGCAGCTTGCCTTCATCGCTGATTTGGGTGGGCGGAAGGACCACCTTGCCGGTGGATGGAGTCTCGGCCCGGAGTTGGATAATCGGAGCCGCCGGCGCATGGTCTTTTGTTTTGGCGAGGTGGTCGCCGTTACAAGCGGTAAGGGAAACGCAAAGGAGCAGAGGCAGGATAGAAATACGGCGCATGAAATTTTCGTTCTTCTTAAATTTTCTGCGGAGTAGGGCCAGGTCGTCCCAGTCCGGCGGTGAAAACAAAAACGTCTATATCAAAAGCCAACCGTTCGAGTCATTGGCTGCGCCCTCTCCTCCCCCGTAGCCCCAATCTTCCATAGCGTCCAACCTACCTATCGCCGCTGTGACAGATGTTGCGAAGTGCCATGGTTCCCCGACCATGGATTCAATACACTTCGCCGTGGCTGCCGACATCGACGAAGACAATTTCCTGTTCCCTGATCTCCAATTCCAGCGTGATGCGGTATTGTAGGGAGATCGAGACCGAATGCAGGCCGGCCAGCCGCCCTTGTATCGGGTGCAGGCGCAAGGACGGGTGCATCGGATTCTGCTCCAGCAGTAATAGGGTTTTGAAGTAGCGTTCCCGAAGGTCCGGGTGCTTTTTGAGGAATGCCTTTTCTCTTTTCTGGTAAGAACCAGGGAATATCAGTTTATAGGGCATTCTCGTCCAATTCCTTTTGCAAGCGCGCGATGTGCTCCTCGGCGGTGGCTTCTACATAGTCGCCTTGATCGATGGCTGCACGCGCCTCTTGCCAGGCGGAATGAATTTCCGCCTCGCGCAGCCGCTCGTAATGCTCGATGTCCATAACCACAAAGCGCGGCTTGCCCCGCACACTGATGATGGCTTCGTCCTGGTCTTCCAAAGCGGCTTCCAAGGCGGAGACGCCCTTCGATTTTAGATCGTTCGCGGTAATGGCTTTCATGGGCTTTGCAACCGTATTATTAATAAATCGATTTTACGCACGGTCTAAAATCCTCTCAACAGTCTGGTAAGCACGTCTGGACGCAGCAAACACCTAAGCTTATCCACAATTTCTGTGGACAACTTTGTGGCTAGACCGTCAACATTCGCGCTTTTGACTTGATTTCCACCAGCTTACGTTCTCTGTAAAGAAAATGAACAATCCGTTACAGTCGTCCGATTCAAAGGCCGATCAAGAATGGCCTCGCACCCTTCAAGAAGCCGTAGACCAGTTGATCGTCCTGTTGAGTCAGACTGAAAAAGACAAAATTGCCGCAGCGCCCGACGCGGATGCCATCATCGTCCACTTCAGTTTGGGGGCTTATGTCCGGAAGGTGTTTGGTCTTTGGCGCGGGAACAAGGCGCTGATGGTGTCCTGCGGCGCCCTCAATCCCGAGGACGCGTCAACCGTGATTATCCGGGAGCTGTGGGCCAGATTGCGGCGCTGATCCCGTGTGTGGTGTGAGCGCAGCTTGCTACCTTCCTGAAGAAGGGGATCACGCTCATAATGCGCGGTCTTCCGCCGAATCGTCCTTTTATCCGACCATTGTTTCAGTGAGGCTGACCATGCAAGCCACCGATATCGCTCATGTCATACAACTTGCGGTGGCGCCGGTCTTTCTCCTGACCGGCATCGGCGCGCTACGTCAGTCCTCAGCGCCCGCGTGGCGTACTGGGCCATCAGCCTCTGTACCGCCTGTGCGCTACTCATCTGCACGCTGATTGTCATTCTGTTCGTCGGCGCCTTTCTAAGCCTGGATGTTTCGAGCGCCATCGCGATTCTCTTCATCGCTGCGATGGCCGCCCTGATCATCGGTCTTTATTGCTTCCTGCACGAAATTTATCCGGCGACCGCCAGCTTGCGGTTTCGATAGCGCTCGCGAACCGATCCAGATAAGGGCCGAGTCGTGCGTATACCCTCCCCTCATCCGTGGCAGTCACCTGTTACGGATAGGCCGGGTCGGCGAATCCGAGCAGCAGCCGCCAGGGGTCTCGTGAGCGCGCGGGAATCCCGTATCGACAGTGTGAGCGGTCTTCTGGGGCAAAACAGCGCAAGGCTATCGGGCACTGTGCGAAACAGACGAAGTGTATTCGGCTAGCAAGGCCAGAATGTCGGAATCGCAGGCCCCGCAACCTGAACACGCGCCGGTCGCTCTCGATAGGCTGTCCAGGTCGTTGACGCACTTATCGACAAGTCGCCTGATCTGTCCCGTCGTCGTCCCGCTGCAGCGGCAAATCACACCCTTTTTCTGGTCTGGATAGTCGATGGTCATCACAATAAAGGAAATCTCGAACTCTATCAGAGGAGACCCAGCATTATTTCAAAGAGCCTACAATAATCCCAAAGCTTGGATGATTCTGATCAAGGAGACAAAATCCCTGCCATGCCCGCGCTGCTTGACCTTGCCGGATGTCGATATGGTCAACTCACCGTGTTGAGACCCAACGGCCGGCTGAAATTCGGACACGAGCAAACCGCCTGGCTCTGCCGGTGCGACTGCGGCACCGAGATTACCGTGCCGCAAAACCGGTTTCCACATCGAGCTTCAATCAGTTCCCGCCATGCCGTCACCGCCTGCCCGGAATGCCGGCGGCCGCGTTGCGTCATCTGCGGGGAAGTTGTCCGGCAAGGCTCGCTGACCCGCGAGACCTGTTCCGAGGCCTGCGCGAAAGCGCGCCGCAAGCAAATCCAGAACGCCAGCTATCACCGCCGGGTGGCCCGCAATCCGGACCTGAACAAGCGCCGAGCCGCACGGGTAAAGGCGCGGGCCAAGGCCGATCCGGTTTTCGCCGCACGGCTTGCGGAACAGACCAAAGCGGCCCAGGAGCGGCGGAAAGCCCGAATCAAAACCGACCCCGCCTGTCGCGAAACTGTTCTGGCCCGGCAGCGGAACTACTACGCCAAGCATGCGGCCGAGATTCAGGCTAGGCGCCGAGCGCGATTGGATGCGATGACACTCGAACAGCGGGAGCCCTGGCTGGAACGGATGCGGCGGTACGGGCGAGCCTACCGGCAGCGCTGGCGGCAGGAGCTCAAAGCGAATCCCGCCCGGCACCGGGAGTATCTCGACTGGATGCGGGAGTACCGACGCCAACGCCATAAGCAAAAGCAGACAACCGATAGGAGAACATTGCCGCAATGACGAAACCATCCACGCCCACAGATCCAGCCGGCTCCGGCCAGGACTGGCCGCGCACCCTCAACGAAGCGGTAGACCGATTGGCGCGCATGCTGAGCCATACCGAAAAGGAGGAAATCGCGGCGCTGACCGAGGGCGATTTGATCGGCCTGCATTTCGGTCCTGGTATGCGGATTCGAAACGAATTTAGCCTGTGGCATGACAATAGCGACCTGCTGATGAACTGCCAAGGGATCAAATACGGAGATGCCGCGGATAGTTACTTGTCCATAGATCCGGACGACGCTTCGATGATGATAATTCGGGTACTGTGGGCGCGGCTGCGGCATTAGGGAAGCTCTGAACAAATCCGGAGATGGCAAAAGCGGTACTCACAGTCATTCAAAGACGGATCTAAAAGCGCCTTTGGGAGATTTGCTCGCGGTTTACCTTGAGGACATGGCAATCCGAGGGCCATCTAGCATCCACCGGACAGATCTCCCCCTCAGGCGAGCAAGGCTCGCCGCTTGAGGTAGAGGTTCGCCAGCCCGACCAGCGCGAACACCTGAGCGGCATTCTTGGCCAAGCCCCGGTAGCGCACCTTCACATACCCGAACTGCCGTTTGATGATCCGGAACAAGTGCTCGACCCGGCTTCGCACCGAAGACAAGCGCCGGTTCCTGGCTTTCTGTCCCGCTCCCAGCGCACGCTGCGGCGGCGCCTTCAAGTTGATTCCCCAGAACACGCCGGCCGCCCGTGCGGCCCGCTTCAGCCGATTGTCCACATAGCCCCAGTCCCCGAACACCGCCCGATCGTCCTCGCGAAGCAGGTCCGGCAATTGGCTGAGGTCGGAGGCGTTGGCCGGCGTCACCGAAACCGTATGCGCCAACCCGCTGTTCACGTCCGCCCCCACGTGCACCTTCATGCCGAAAAACCACTGGTTCCCTTTCTTCGTCTGATGCATCTCCGGGTCCCGAGCTTTCCCTTTGTTTTTCGTCGAAGGCGCTGCATGAATGATCGTGGCATCGACCATCGTGCCGCCCTTAAGCAGCAGTCCCTTCTCTTCCAATACATCATTAATCGTGTTCATCAGCTGGGCCGTCAGATCGTGCTGCTCCAGGAGGCGGCGGAAGTGGAGAATCGTCGTTTCGTCGGGAATGGCATCCTCGCTCAGTTCCACGCCGGCAAACCGGCGCATGGACTCGATCTCGTATAGGGCCTCCTCGGCGGCCGGATCGGACAGACCATACCACTGTCGTAGCTCAGCGAGGCAAAAGTCGTCTGCTTCATCGGTTCATTCCACAAGACCGGTGAGACCAGCGTACCACAATGAATTTTTCAGAGGTTCCTTAGCTCAACTTTATCCATTCAAGCCGCATAACAGAGTGAATCGATAAAGCGATCCAGTAAAGGGCGCGGGATTTTTATCATGTCGGCCTCGTTTGGCGAGGTTGAAAAATACTCGTGGCTCCATAACCATCGGCGCACGGAAGCGATGGTGTCGGAAAAAGTGGCTTGCGGTTTGGCATACCAGGCAGTGCTGCGCAGATACACCTGCCCGGTCGAGAACAGATGTTGCGCCAGCAAGGTCACGATGGCATACAGTCCCAACAGGCAAGGCGTGGTCCGGGCAATGGCTTGGTCCGACCATTGGCGCTGGGTTTCCATGCCGAGGTGGGCGCGGGCTTCTTCGAAGGTGACTTCCATCTGCCAGCGCTGCACGAAACACTCGAGAATGAAAGCCGGCGTGGCATGCCCATCCGTGCATAACAAGGCCTGAGTTTCGAATTGCCTCAGCGGATCGCGAATCAAGACCCAGCGCAGGGGGATGACCGGCATGCCGGAGTGGTACCACACGGCCGTGGCGCTGGCGAGTTCGACTTGGCGGTCGTGCTCGCCGTACCAGAAGGGAATGGTCAACGGGGTCCATCGGGTGGCCGGATTGACCAGCACCTCGGCCAGCGTCGGGAGTCGTTTGCCCTTGCGGCGCGTGCGCCCGCGTTGCCCGGCGCAGCGGGCGGGCGCCGGCGCATACAGTGCGGCATCCAGGCGCAAGCGGGTGATGACGGTGGCATACGGTCTCGCCGCACCGAGAAAATCCAAGGCGGCGAAGGTGCTGTCGGCCACGATGACGATCTGTCGTCCCGGCAACCAGCGCGCCACTTGTTTGACCATTTGGCGCGACCAGTCGGTCAGGGTCTTGTGCCGTTTGCCTTGCCGCTCGTGATAGCGTTCGGAGGGGCATAGCGCCGTCAAGAAAGGCAGCGCCCACACCCGCATCGCCCACGGGATGGGCACGAGCAGCATCAGGCACAGCCAGCGCAAGCCGCTGACCTTGACGAAGTGGCTGTGGGAAGAACGCACCGGATCGCGGTAGATGCCGCGCGCGGCAATCTTGGCGCCCCAGCGCCGCTCGATGGTGTCGTCCAGACCGAAAAGCAGCGGCCCCTGTGGCGCAAAGGTGCGCACCAGAAGGGATAACAAGATGCGGCTGGCCGCCAGAGGAGACCAGGCGGCCCGGTTCAAGACCCGATGGTAGGTTTGAAAAGGGGATTGCTGGTCCAGGCCCATGACGCGCAGCACGGCCGTCACGGTGCGTTTGCCGGTGGCAAGTATGGCCCCGACGACCAGCACCGGTATCGATGAGAACACCCGTTTCGAGAACAAAGGGGCGAACGCCGTGATCAAATGGGTAAACCCGGTTGGCAAGGTCGACATGATGCCCCTCTTGTGCTGGAGAAGTCATCAATAGACTGCGTTGACCGGGTTTCCGTTTAATCATCTCAGTAAATGGATAAAGTCGAGCTTAGCCATGTCGTTACGGAAAAATGCAACAACGCAGGCAGAAACCGAAGAAAACCATGAACGGGTGGCTCGCCAGTATGTATGTCCCTGCATCTCTAACAGTCGCGGCCTATATGCCAATGCCCGGTAAACTGTGCCGCTCGGATGAGCAAACGGCTGTTTTCGAGACGATCTATTTCAGTACCGCTAAGCCGTCCAGCGTCATGACAAACTAGGGGGCTCGGGATTTCTTAACGCACCTGATCCCCATCAAGCTTCACGCGGTACCCTCTGACAAAAGCAGCATATTGAGGAGGTTCAACTCGCTCGATGCCATGAAGTAACGGTCGTCGAAAACCATATCGAATTTCAGAGGATTGGTCTGACCCACACCTGCCGCCCAAGGCATCGCTTCGTAGCGAGGTATCGCTGGCATCACGGCATTACTGGCAGAAAGTGCCCGGCCAAGGCCATTCCGCCACAATTCCGGCTCTTCCACGGCCTTCGGCTTGTCGTCATGCGCTCGGGACGGTCGAACAAACTGAACGTAACCCGCCGGTAGAGCTACCCAGGTATCAGGCGATTTCAGCTCCTTCAGCGTGTTGAACTCGATTGCGGCATCTGGCTTCTCACGGGCAAGGAGACGGAGAAGGTTGGCCGCAGGGACTCTCAGGCTGCTCGGCAAAGCATCAGTCTCATCGATACTCTTCAGTTCCCAGTACAGTCGGCGGGTCATCTGCTCGACATTGGTCAGCTGCCCTTCAAATGAAAACAGCTCGCGTTTGTCGAAATCTGCCCAGTGTTCGAGCACCAACGGGCCGGCGAAATAGATATGCGCCGGCAAGCGAGGCCTCCCCTCGGCATCGGGCAGAAGCGGGGCAAGGGCTGTACTGGCTTGGTCAAAGAACTCACGGGCGTCCTCGCTTTTCACAAAGGAGGCGCCATCCGCGTTCTTGCAAGCGGTGGCTTGCAGACGAAACCGTGCAAACAGGTCGTAGCAGTGGTTTCTGGCTGAACCGACGAGCCCAGCCAGTTCCGAATTTCCCTCCCCTTTTACGTAGGTATCCGCCTCCGCCAAAAACTCCAACACGTACTGGGACATCAGGTTCAACAATTCCTCCAAACCGACGCTTCCGACCGGCACCAAGGCCAGATTTTGGTTCAGGCCAGCATCACCAGTGATCCGGGTAAAGATCGTGGCACGCAGCATGACCAGCAAGGTCATGAGATCCAGTGACTGGCGGAGCCATTGCCGTTTGTCCAACGTTTCCCCGTGCACCAGGAAGTCGTCGACCAGCATGACGAGCCTCCGAGGGACCGAGTCCCCGGGAATTTCATTGCCCTCTTCATCATGGTACTTCCCCCGACCACGATAGATGAGCTGTGCGATTTCCATCAATGCGGCCTCGACATTGAAGCGCGGTACGGCCGCGATGATCCAGTCGGTCTTCGGGAATGAAACTCCCCGCGCCCCTGACGACGTCATCAAGAATACCTTGATGCTGTCGCGGGTTTTCTCCTCTACCAGTTTCTTGCGTCGGGATCCCGGAATCGATGAATCGAGAATCTGGACGTTGTGTTCGTTCAAGCCGAGCTCGGTGTCCTGCGTGAGCGTATTTCGGAGCGACCGCAGGAAAAGCTTGTCCTGCGCGAAATAGATGACCTGCTTGGCGCCTCCGGCAACGGCGTTCCGAATTTCTTGAGCGGCATTCTCAAAAAGCGCCTCCTCCGCAACACGGCGGACAGCCTGCCGGGGTGTTTCAAGCAGACCGGGCTGTTTTTCGATCAGGCGAACGGTTGACAGGTTGACTCGGTAACGAACGGTCAGCTCGCTGGCCGGGTAGCTGTTGGTCATGACATGCAGGACTTTAGGCTTGCCGGCGTCGATCGCCACTTTGGTGACGGCTAGCGCAAAAGGCTTACGGCCCCGTGATTTGGAAATGAGGATTTTGTCCGGCGCCCTGTCGCCCGCATTCAGATAGCGGTCGAGGACCAGCTCGTTGCCGAGAGAGGCATCGGATATGACGAGGATGACCGTAAAGGGCGACTCTCCTGCCTCGAAAGGCTCAATGAATTCGTCCTTCAGCCAACGGGCAACCGCATGGACGAACGGCGCGCCGGCCCCGTCGCCCGCGAGCTCATCGACCATCACGACGACCGTCGGCATCCGCTGGGCAACGCGGCGGCGCTCTTCGATGCCGGCGCGCCTTGCGACCGATTCGCGGAAGAGCTGAGAAAGCGACTGGATCGTGTTGCGCCTGTTTGCCTTCTCGCGGAATCCTTGGAGCGCTGCCGTCAGAACCACGCGATTGACCTCTGGGTTTTGGGCCAGAAGTTCCCGGGTCGTTAAGGACATCGCGGACAGCACGCCGAGCAGCGGCCGCTCTTCGACCTGATCTTCATGTTCGGACAGTGTCGTCTTACCCAACCGGGATCCGGCGTGCTTCGCCTCGATCTCGTGCTCTTGCTCGGGCGAAAGGAACAGGATGCTGTTCCGTGGAACGTTTAGATTTTTCACGCCGTCGACCACGACGGCGCCGTCGATACGGCGCTCCCCATCCAACCCCTGCTCGACCTGTGAACGATGGTATCGGGGTGCGGCAGAAATGATTTGGGCGTTGGTCGTGATCGTCAGGATACCGGACGGGGCTCCGTCCTTCCTCGCAAGTTTTTCCGTCACATCACGGTTGATGACAACGCGCGGGCTGACGTAGAGAAAGAAATAGCCGGATGACTGTTGGGCGAGGTACCGAGTCACCGCAGTGGTTTTACCAATCCCCGGATTGCCTTCGAGCCCGATGACATTGAGCTTGCCCCGTTTGGCTGCGCCGAGACCCGCGACGATGGCGGCCGCGTGCAGGTCGCGGAGCGCCACGGTTATCTCGCCGGTGCGCAAGTCCTCCAGCGCCCGTGTAATCGCATTCTTTGCCGAACCGCCGAAGTAATCATTGATCTCGGGACTTTCCTCCACTAAGGCCAGCGCTTCGTCCGTGGAATACCTCTGCATTGGATTCGCAAATTCCGGCACTTTTTCCTCGAATTCGAATCGGTAATCCGTGCCCGGCGTTGGAATTTCGCGCAGGCCTTTTAGACCGGATTTGAGGCTCTTAGGCAAACGACTGAGAATCTGACGAAAAACCGCGTCGACTTCCTGGGTGAGCCCCGCTTCGTCATCATCCTGTCGCTTCACCGCCTTACGATAGGCCGTTCCCAGCTGTTGCATCAAAGCAAAGCGCGGATCCTTCACCCCGCCGGGCAAATAACGCGCGGCGAGACTTTCCAGGCCGTTGGGGGTGATGGCGAGCGCCCGGACGACGCACGGTTTGACCAACAAGCCGTAGCGTTCCAATACCTGTACGGTGGACTCGGCATAACTTGCGGCCTGGCATAGCTTGTAGAACGGCTTGTTGTCGGATGTGAACGCGCCGAGATGAGCCTTGATATCGTCGGACAGCTCGAAGCGCTCTTCCTCGACTTCCGCGGAAACTCGCGCAAATACGCCGCGTGAGTCCACGTACCGGCGGTAGCGCAGCAGTTCTTCGAGGTGCGCCGTCTCCTCGCTAAAGTCTTCCAGTGTGGCGGGACAATCGTAGGAGTATTCCTGGACCAGGATATGGTCCTCCTTGTGGGTACCTGACAGCCACAGGAGGAAATCGGCGCGCGCCGGTCGGCCCTTATCCGCCAAGGCCGGGTCAACCGGCCCCTTTAAGCCGAGCAATCGGTGAATTTCGGCACAGGACCGCTCTCGTTCGGCGTCGAAATCTTTCTGGCTCGGAAGCGTCAAGGGACACCAGAGTGCGCGCCGGGTAAGCGCCTGGTTGGCAAGCGGCTGGCGGAGTTTCCGGAGGTATTCCCGCATTGCGGTGTAGCCGAGCCCATAGGTAACCGTCGCCAGATGTTGGAGCGCCGCGTGGATGTGTTCCTTGAGCGTCTCGTCAACGACTTGAAGCGCCCGAACCACGGCTTTGTATACCTCCGAGGTTCTCGTTTCCCGCCAAGGCTTAAGATGCGGGTCGTCGAGAGAAACCAAGCCGTGATCTGTCAGGCAGCCCAGTACGCCGCGTTTGACGAAGATTTCGTAGGCCTGCCCCCAAATGACGGCCTGTTGCTGAAAGGTCAACTCCTCCATTCGGTTTTGTCCTTGTGCAGCACCTTTGTGACATGCGCCAAAAGCGCCGGAAAGGACAGAAGGACGGAGCCCTTGCCGCGCCGGCTCATCACTTCCAACTCGCCCGCGGCCGCATTGGTCGCTGGCGTCGCCCACCCGAAGGGATCGAGCACCGGCAGTACTTGCTGCTTGGTGGCCGCTCGCTCGCTTTCCAAATAGTGCAGTCCCCTCAGTACACCCAAGATGGAGGCGCGAACCGCTTCGCCTTCGGGTGTCGTACCCAGGATGTTTTGGCGGATCGCTTCACTCCATTCGATGTTGGAAAGACGCTGTTCGATGTCGAAGAAATACGTGCAAAATCCGGACTGCGGCCGACCTTCTTCGGTCACTACGGCCAAGGTGGCGAAGGTGTAGACCGGCTGCAGCCCGCGGATCAGTTCCCGCTCGGATTCCTCGTACATCCGCTGGTGATCGGCAAAAGTTACGACCTCGAAGGCGCTCTCGTTGGAGCCCCTTGTATGCAGCCGGGTCGCCGGAAAAACGTCCCGGCGGAGAGGGTATAGGAACACATCGGGGAATTTTGTGGCGGCGGATTCCAGGAACTCATGCGTGCCGTGGGGGGCGTGCCGCTCGGCGGCTCGGCCAATGTGCCGGTTGCCGAAGTGATGCGAAAGCAGCACGATATGTCGAAACTCCTGCTCTCGAAACCGGGCAATTTCTTCGAGAATCAGTTGCGGCTCGCGGAAAGCCCGGCGGTTTTCGACCAGGCGCGAGTTCATCCGGCCGACGTAAATCGCCATACCGTCTTTCCGGCGGACGCCGTAATAGCTGCGGGAGACGAACAGAAAGCCTTCGGCATCCGGATAGAGCGGATGGGAATCGCAAGGTCGGGTCACGTAGGAAAGCACCGCAACCTTTTCCAGGCTGCCGCCCGCCGTGGTGACGATCGGGAAGCGACCCTGCATCGCCATCAACGAATTCGTCTTTCGATAGCGGATGGTTTCGGCTTTTCCTTGGGTGTGGAACCCCTGCATCTTGACCAAGAGCTCCCGAGACAGGGCCTGCTCGATGGCCTGACAGGCGGCATAGACGGCGGCATTCCCATCCGTGGCGTCGGATTCTTTCCCGCCAGGTTGCAGGCGCACTAGATACATCGCTGGACGTTGCCGACCCTCGATGGACTGAGCGCGGCGTGCAAGTTCCAATAGTACGATGTAGCTCAACAGCGTGAACGCAGCGCAGCCGGCTGTACGAAGCTGCTCACGAGTCGCTTTGTCCTGATCTTTCGCCCCCTTGGAAAGGCTCAATGAGCGGACGTCGTACTCGATATCGATGCCACGGCCCGTGTCGAAGCTCGTGGACACCGTATCCGCTAGCCGCCATTGCTTGATGCCCGCCGCGTCCTTTTCCTCCTTGAGCGGGACGAACCGTACCGGTAAAACCGGTTGGGTGAGATCGCGGGACATCCGGATTTCGTGCCGGAATCCCACAGGCGTTATCGAACGCTCCATCAGGTGCGTTTCGACCGCATACGAAGCCAAGGAACCCGGCACTTCCGCCAGGTTGTCAGTAACGACGAGGTGCTGGAACCAGGCAATGTGGTCATGGCCTTGGTCATTCTTGACCAAGATTTCCGTGTTGTGTGAGGCCATGGTCCGAACGACGGCCCAGTCGACGATCCTCTTGTGCACGGCGACATAGAACTTGTCCGCGATTCGATTCGCATCCTCGACCAATTTGGCGGATTTCGTTTGAAGCACCTTGATGAGCGATTCCGCGATGCGTTCCATCACAGGTTCCCGAAGGCGCAGCTTGGCGATGAGTTCTTTGACCGTTCCGAGCGGGTCGGTTTTCAAGGCCCGTGCAATGCCGTCAGCTTCCGTCTCGATGTCTTCGCTGCCGGGTGAATCAAGCGAACTTGGAATGACCAGGTACAGAAACACGAGTTCGGCGATATGGCGTCCGGTATGGCCGTTGATTACAGGGTCTTCCACCAGGCGTTCTTCAATTCGGTCCAGCCGAGCCGCGAAGGCACTTTTGCCGGAATCGGGGCTTTTGCCGTTGACGCGGAATCGGTAGGAGACCTCTCGCCGGGTCGCAAAACCGTGTTCGGGATCGGTACGAGCCTCGAAAATTTGCACGGCCCACTCCGCCCAAACCGGGAGGCAGCTATAAAACAGCGCTTTGCGCAGGTGGTCCGACAAATCGGTGCAGCTGCGTTGCCCATACACCGTACTGACATCGAGCGGGAGTGTTCGTCCGGCCGTACTGGCGTAGGTCCGGAAACACGCGAGCACCCGGTCGACGTAGGCCTTCAGGGAGGGATCCGAACTTCGGGTCGCGATAGACGCCATCGATTTGAAGGTGACCTGAAGGCGAACCCTTGCTAACGCGTCATCATCCAGGAAATCGAGAAAGCGCTGGATTTGACTCCCCGGCTGGCCACGCTGCATACGGATGCTGGCAAGAATGGGCTGGATTTCGTCGTTATCCAGGTCCTCATGGCGCAAATAATTTTCGATGCCTTTTAGGAGACGTTCCAACCAGTCCCGACCATCCACCGTTTCAATTGCTGACAATACCCTCGCGACGTCTTTTTCCTGTTCGGCTGCTTTGCGGCTTGGAGCGGCGAAGCCGACCGGCACCACGGCCGCGATGCCTGGCGAAGGATACAGCGGGACATTCAGATTCCGAGCGAATAACTCCAACGCCTGGTTGGATGATGGAATGACAAGGGATTGCAGCGGTGCCGACTGCAATACGGTGTCGATCTCACGTGCGATCGCCTGGTGAAGTCTTTCCAGGGCGGCTGTCGTTTTGGCCTCCGAGCCCGGTAGGAGCCGCCCGCCCATCTTGCTGGTCGTTCCTCTGGGAGGCGATTCAAGATCAAACAGGAAGCCAGTGTCGCTGCCATGCGCAAAATCATCCTTGAACTCAGGAAACTGATATAAGCGGCGAAGCACTGTGGCTAGGTTGAACCGGATACGTTGACGTTGCCCGCTATAGCGGGCGAAGCCAACCGGTTCTGAATCGTCCGTCGAAAGTGCGGCAACGAGTAATTCCGCGAGCCGGGAAAGCCAGATAGATGGCGTTCGGGTGCGCGCGGAAATACTGGCACCCCCAGTCAGGGGAACGTTCATGGGTCATGCTCCTTATCTTGGTAGGGACACCACTTCACCCGGTCGGAAGACCCATCCGGCGGGTGGTTAAAGGGGGTTGATGATCAAAGTTTATAACCCTTTCTTAATTCCGGTCACTTGATTATCCCGCTGACCAAGGTCATTTTCCGTGCTTTGAAGATCATCATCCGGCTTCTTGGAGGACGGCTGCACTATTAGTTAGCCTTGCCTATACAAAGGCACGTATGGATATCAGCACAACGCCGGCACAAAACGTACCGACGCTTGTCGTCGAAAGTTGGCTGTCGTGGTCGGACAGGCTTTTTCGCTTTTTAGCGTCTGGACGACACCCTGTAGCTCGGCTGCTCCAACGTACAACACCGGTCCCGACCAAGGGCTCGACACCGTAACCAGCCCGGTCGTTCGGTAATCGCAATCCGGACGCGGTAAACCGGGTTGCGATATTAATCCGCAAACTTCCTCTTTCGGCTTGCATATCCGCACTTCCCTGAGATTCTGACTCCGTGGTTTTTCACGCTGCTGCATTTATGGGACTTGTACTACGGAGACAAGATCGTGCAAACCGAGACCGAAAACAAATTTCTACGTTACCTCCCTCTTGACCGAGTCCACGTTCAACCGGGTTTCAATCCTCGTAAGTTCTTCGACGACGCGGAGTACCGCGAATTGACCGAATCGGTCCGGCAGAATGGCGTCCTCCAGCCCGTTGTGGTGCGTCCTATTCCAGATCGCCCCGACAACTACTGGATTGTCGCCGGAGAACGGCGTTACCGCGCTGCCAAAGATGCCAATCTCGTCTTGATTCCCGCTGCCGTTCGCGATCTGACTGACCACGAGGCGATGGTGGTCGCCACCATCGAGAACACGCAAAGGGCGAATATGTCGCCTGCGGAAGAAGCCGAGGCGGCCCGAACGGTGCTTATGGGCTGCGGCAACGATCGCCAGGAAGCGATGCGACTTCTGGGATGGAGCCAAAAGAAGTTTGAATCCCGTCTGCTCCTACTTCATGCAGACCCTGAGGTACTAGAGGCTTTGGCCCAACGCAAGATCAAGCTTGGACACGCGGAACTCCTATCGCAACTGCCGCGCGACTTCCAGACCGCGACGCTAGCGAAGATCATTGAGCATGGATATTCGGTTGCCGATCTTAGGGACCGGCTGGCGGCGTTTGCCCTTGACCTCTCCAAGGCCATCTTTGACATTTCCGGGTGCGCCAACTGTCCCCATAACTCGACGATGCAGGCGAGCTTGTTCGAAGAGCACATAGCGTCCGGCAAATGCGCGAACCGCGAGTGCTTCCAGGCCAAAAGTCAGTCTGCTCTCGACGAGAAAAAACGCACTCTGTCCGAACAGTACGCGGTCGTCTACCTCGACACCGAGCGTCCGCCGAATTCCTATACGATCCTTTGCCAGCAAGGTCCCCAGGGCGTCGGGAAACACCAGTTCGAGCGCGGATGCCGCCAATGCGCCCATTATGGGGCACTGCTCATGACATCTCCTGATCGCCTGGGCGAGGTCAAGGAGGATTGCTGTTTTGACCTCGGCTGCCACCAGAAAAAAGTGGATGAGTACCGGGCGACTTCGAGTGTGGCCACGCAGGTTCGAAGGCAAGATCAGTCCGGGATGCCGTCGAGAACAACGGGCCGTATCGCGAAAGGCGCAACCGCCGCAAGCGGTACAGCCGACTCGGGCAATCCCAAGGCGAAAGCCGCCAGTGCCTCGGCGTTGCCGGGCAAAGTCGTCGAGGCGATCGAAACGTTTTATCGCACCCTGAGCGCGAAGATCGCGCCGGACGACCCAAGAGCCGTTCTATGCCTCGACACGTTTGCCCTGTACCGATTCCTCGCGGCCAGCGCCCCAAGCACGCTGCTCCCCGACGCCGTCCGGGACAAGGCGTTTCAACTGACGAATTTGGATGCGTTCGTCAACGCGCTTTACCCGCTCGCACTCGACGATCTGCGGGCGTTTCATCGGCGGCTGTTGGTTCACTTGCTGAGCGAGCACGAAAAAACGTCCTGCTTCAACAAGCCCTTCGCCAAAGGCGCTGCGGCGCTGGTCAAGCACTCGGGGACCAAGCTCAGCGATCGCTTCGTGCTCGACAAGGACTTCCTCGGCGCGTTCACGAAGGCGGGCATCGAGGCGGTGCTGCGCGAAGCGGTCAATGGCAAGGGCGAGCGATTCGTCGAGCACTACGAATCGCACGGCGATAAACAGACATTCGCGACGCTGATGAAGAAGAAGCACGGCGAGATTCTCGACGAGGTTTTCGGGTACGGATTCGATTTCAGCGGTTTCGTGCCGAGTTGCGTTTCGGGATACCCGCGAGAGGATAAGGATCGGAACGTACGCGAAGAGACAGCCTCGTCGCCGGTGACGGCAAGGACCAGCGCCCAGGCAAAAGGCTCGGAACGGCTTGGCCCCGAACGCGACGGTCCAGAACCATCCGAGTTCGAATACGCCGAAGAGGAAACCGATGATATTTGAAACTTTTTTCGAAATGCTCGAATACGACGAGCGCATTCAATTCACGGTCGCCCGCAAGGGCGACCAGTTGAGTGTCCTGGTGCAGCCTGTGTTGCGCGGTAGCGTTGACGATAAGGCACCGGAATATATCCAGACCTTGCGGGGCGCATTGTCCATGCCGCTGTACGTGGAAACCAGTCCGGCGGTGCTGGACCGGGATTTTCCACGATCCCTAGCTGAATTCGCTGGAACGCGGGAAACGATCTGCAACGATTTGCGGGACGCTTTGAACCGCCTAAAGGAGGCCGGTAAACAGGCCCGCGTGGCTACCGACAACGCAACTTCTGCCGCACAAGCATCGTCGGGCACCCGTGCGAACGAAGGGGCCGCTGATTCCGCTCCTGCTCAGAGTAACGTCGCCGTGTCTGTCACCGAGAAATCGCTTTTTTGAGGATCGTGCCGATGAGTTCTCAACAACCACCCACAGCTTCCACCGTTATTCGCCCTGTTCGGGTGTTCAAGATGGGTTCAGTCCGCTTGGCCGATCCCGCCCCTGAACTCCCGCCTCTTGAGGCACTGCGCTTGTATGCGGCGTCCTACCCGCATCTAGCCCAAGCGGAACTCGACGAGCCTCAACTTATAGGGGAAGAGTTGCACTATGCCGTCAAGCTCGAACCCGTCAAAACAAAAGGGTGAAACGAACGGTTTAGCCTTTCTGCGCCAATGGGGGAGTGAGCCTGCCCCGGAGCAGGAAAAGAGAGACCAGGAGGACGACGGATGCTATCGATTCAGGCTGACGCTGCCGAAATTCAGGCGGCAGGCGCTTACGGGCATCGATTCAGCCCGTCTGCCCCTGATCTGACCCTGTTCACATTACCCCGCCTTGGCGTCGCGCTGGATGAACCGCTGGAGAGCATCCGGGAACGGCGAGCCAGGGCCTATTTCGACGAGCATCGCCCTGGCATTGCCAGCCTTATCCTGCTTGCGCACCACATGGGCGTGGTCTCGGAAGGCGAGATCGACCGCGCCGTTTCAGACGGCTGGCGAGACTTTTACCGCTTGCATTGCGAGGCTCTTAGCCGCATCGCGGCCCATCTCGAAGCCCAGGCCCGCGCCCTCGCAGGGAGCGATTGGCCTCACGGTGATTTCGAATCGATCGGTATGGCGCTGGATCGGTTCGAAGGAGAGTTTTGGCTCCTGTTATGGGCCGGTTTCCGCTTCACGCAAGTCTCTCTGTGCGAGCTTCCCCGCGAACTTGGCCGCATGGTCTACGGCTGCCTCCACTGGATCGTCAATCGGTTGGGTTTCGGCCTGCTGGCCCAGGACGCATTGGACATGTGGTTTGGCCTTGAAGAGGAATTGGAGGCTTACGAGGAGTACAGAAAGGAACATCCCCATAAAGATCACCGTCAGTTCGCCCGCGAGGCCCTCGCCACTCACCTTTTGCCGTTCTGCGAGTTCACGGACAACATTGAGGACCTCGTCTGTCGTCTGGATTTCCTGCAGTCCGTTTTGGACGAGAGGGCTGACCTTTGGTGGGGCAATCCGCCGGACATGTCGGAAATCCGAGCGGCGGTCGTTGAGTGGCGGCGTCGATCACCCGATCTGTACTGTCATCCCTGGACAAGGTTTATCCAGAAGACCGTCCTTGTCTTTAAAAGACATCGTCGTAACACAGCTAACTCGGAGTTCGTTGTGATCGAAGCCGAATGCGGCGACATGGAAGCGCTCCTGGATTACGCCCATATCGTCGGTTTCGGTCTGCCCTGGGAAGGCGGCGTTGCCGACGACTTCTACAACCAGCTCTATCAGACGGGAGAAACGCCAGTCCTACGCTTGAAGCTGCACCCTGTTGCGATTTCAAAGGTTGCTGAGAAACTCGAATCGATAGCCCAGGCACGTGGGCTGTTGCGTTTGGCTGAAGTCATTGAAAGGTCTCTATGACAAACCACACCGATTTTTTCGAGGCTAGTATCCCGCAGGAACCGTCCATCTCACCGCGCGTCGCGTTAATGTTCCACGACGTCACGAATTTAGGGGATCGTTATCTGGTTCCGAAGTGCGTTGCCTCTTTGCATGACCTTACGACCGGCGCAGACGGCGCTCCCGTCATTGGAGCGGGGCGCTTGCTGTCCATGAAGGATATAGAAGCGCTCTTGCGCTCGGTCCTTGGACAACAAGGAGGCGGTACCGGCGTACTCCCCGCCCAGGTGGTGTCGATTTCGGGGACACATCTTGCTTGGACCGTGCCCGCGCGGGTGCGACCGATGCTGTTCAATATGGTCGGGTCGTCCTTGCAAACGCTTGTTGTGCCGTGGCCGAGGCTCTTGCTGGTCGCCACCGCAAATAGGCGTCTCGCGGTAGCCGCCTTGAAGGGACGTGCTCGACCCATGGCGAAAACCCGGCTCTACAACGCGCCGTTGATGAACGTGGGCTGTGATGGCGTGGTTTGTACAGGGACCGCAACCCTGCCCGGCGGGTGCGGCATCGAGGACATGGCGGGTTGGGAAGCGGTACTGTTCGATACCGCGTTTTCCCACGTCAATAACCGATTGACGCTATTCCAGGAGAACGACGCGCCCGTGGATGACAGGACGCACTTTCGATTCTGGGCTGCCCTGGCCAGGAAGAAGGTTGAAACGTTCCCCGTCGAGCGATTGGTGCCGATGGGCATGACCGTCGATGAATTTATTCGGACGCATGCCCGATGACTCCGCAAGAACATTTGTTGGTCTGTTTGATCCGTCTGCGCGTCAGACCCCGCCGTTCAGGGCGGGGAAGGATAGCGCGGCGTTGAGCGGACGCAATGTCGGCGGAACGCCAAGGAGAGGCTTAAGGATTTTTTAAATTAGCACATCATGAATGTCGTTCAGCGCGCCTACCGCTATCGTTTTTATCCGACTGCAGAACAGGAAACCATCCTGTCGCAAACGTTCGGGTGCGCCAGGTTCGTATACAACCATTTCCTGCGGGCTCGGACGGATGCGTTCTATCAGGAACAGAGGCGGATTGGGTACAACGAGACCGCCAAGTTGCTCACGAAATTGAAGCAGCAACCGGACATGGCCTTTCTGCAAGAAGTCTCGAATGTCGTCTTGCAGCAATCGCTGCGAAATCTCGACGCGGCATTCAAAAACTTCCTACAAGGTCGGGCGCAATATCCGACTTTCAAGAAGAAGCACGGCAAGCAATCCGTTCGCTACACGAGATCGGGGTTTCGCTGGAAGGACGGACAGATTTATCTCGCAAAGATGGATGAGCCTCTGAATATCCGTTGGAGCCGTTCATTCAAAGGGGAACCATCGTCCGTTACGGTCAGCAAAGACACGGTGGGTCGGTATTTCATATCGATTTTGGTCGAGGAAGAGATCAAGCCGTTACCGGTCGTCAACAAGATGGTCGGTATCGACTTGGGGCTGAAGGATGCTGTCATCCTGAGCGAGGAGGAGAAAATCCCCAATCCCAGCTATCTGCGCAAAGCAGAACGCAAGCTGGCCCGTGCTCAGAGGCGTTTGGCGAAGAAGCAAAAGGGGTCCAAGAACCGCGCTAAAGCTCGCCTCAAAGTGGCCAGGCTTCACGCGAAGATCGCCGACAGTCGCAAGGACTGGGCGCACAAACTCACATCACGGCTGGTGAACGAGAACCAAGTGCTGGCCGTGGAGAGTTTGCAAGTCAAGAACATGGTCAAGAATCCAAATCTCGCAAAGGCCATATCGGATGTGGGCTGGGCCGATATAACCCGGCTATTGGAGTACAAAGCCAATTGGTACGGGAGGACCTTTGTTCAGATCGACAAGTTTTATCCGTCGAGCAAACGCTGCTCGACCTGCGGTCACATCCTCGACACGCTCACGCTGGACGTTCGTTCATGGACCTGTCCGGAGTGCGGGGCCGAGCATTGCCGGGATGTCAACGCCGCCAAGAATATCCTGAGTGCAGGACTGGCAATACTCGCCGGAGCCGACGCGCTCAGGCTGCACGAGAAAAGTACCGCGGGGCACGCGGGAGCTTAGAAGCCTGTGGAGCTTGGGTAAGTCCTCGGCGGTTGAGCCAAAGAGGCACCGGGCGATGAAGCAGGAACCTGGAAGGCGACAACCAGGAATCCTCGGCCTTCAGGCCGGGGAGGATGTCAATGGGACAGAAGATAGTGAACCCTATGGATACCCATATCCGACCTTACAAATTTTGCACCCCATCCGAATGGTTCACTCGCCGGGTTCGAATCGAGGTCATCGGCATCGGCGGAACCGGCTCGGAGGTTCTCTCCAGCCTTGCCCGTATCGATTACGCCATCCGCGAACTCGGCCATCCTGGGCTGTATGTCCGGGCCTGGGATGGAGATCGGGTGGAGCGTCCCAACATCGGCCGACAGGCGTTCTATCCGGCGGACCTGGGGCACAACAAGGCGCTGGTTTCGGTGCAGCGAATCAATTATTTGTTCGGCCTGGATTGGAACGCCGAGCCGCGCATGTTCGATATCAACCGAGACGGAAACGCAGGCCAGCGTGATTTGCTGATTACCTGCGTGGATGTCGCTCAGTTTCGCGCTGACCTCGCCAAGTCGTTTGCGGACGATCCGCAAAGGGTGCTCTGGTTGGATGCCGGAAACGGTTTGCACTCCGGGCAAGTCATCCTCGGGTGGCTGGGGCAAGCAAAAGACGGTGCCGTGGCTTTGCCATCCGTGTTTGATTTCTATCCCGAGCTGGACGGCATGGCCGATGACAACTTGCCGTCGTGCAGCATGGAGGAAGCGCTGGCTAACCAGGACTTGCCGGTCAACCGCGCCATCGCCAACGTCGTCATGCAACTGGTCTGGTCACTGCTGAGACATGGTGGATTAAACCACCACGGTGCCTATGTGGATATACGGAAAGGCGTCATGACACCGATCAATATTCTACGTTGAAAAAAGGTGTGTTTGGTGGCAGTGTTATTACGCAACAATAGTGAACAATTCGTGAAACTCTGGGAACACTTGACATCCTCCCCGGCCTGAAGGCCGGAGATTCCTACGGCGCTCATGCTGCGTATGCAGCGTGAGTCGCTTCGGCGGGTTCCTGCTTCGCCGGAGCTGCCCTGCCTGCACCGAGATGCAGGCAGGGTCTTACATCCCCTCCACAGGCCATGACGGCATGCCCTGCCGCCAATATGGTCACGGCGGCATTCACATCGGCATGCGCCGTGTGGCCGCAGTGGGCACATTCAAACCGGGATTGGGTGATTCGGTTTTCTTTTGCCACATGCCCACACACCGGACAGCCCAGGCTGGTGTTGCGTGGATCGACCGCCACCACGATCCCGCCGCGCCAAGCCTGTTTGTACTCAAGCTGGCGACGGAACTCGAACCACCCCTGATCGAGGATGGATCGGTTCAGTCCCGCCTTGGCGCGGGTGTTTTTCCCCGGCTGTTCGACCGTCCCCGACGCTGACCTGGACATATTCCGTATCTGCAAGTCCTCAATCACGACCGCCGCGTGGTTTTTGCTGATGGTGGTGGAGAGTTTATGCAGATGGTCGCGCCGGATGTTGCCGATCCGGGTGTGGAGCTTCTGGATACGGGCCTTCGCCTTGATCCAGTTTTTGGAAAACTTCTGTTTGCGGCTCATGGCTCGTTGATACCGGGCCAATCGTTGTGCATGGCGCTTCATCGCATCCACTGGGGCGATGATCTCGCCGGTGGACAGGGCGGCGAAATTTGCTACGCCCAAATCCACGCCGACGATGCTCGTCGATGGATGGACAGGTTCCGGCACCTCGCGCTCGGTCTGGATGGATACGAACCATTTGCCACCAATGGCCGATACGGTGACGTTTTTCACCGTGCCCAGAGCCTTGCGGCTGTTGCGGTAGCGCAACCAGCCGAGCTTAGGCAGGAAGATGCGGCTATTTCCCTGATCGAGCTTGATCTGTTTCGGGTCGGGGTAGCGTAAGCTGTCGGACCGGCCTTTCTTCTTGAAGCGCGGAAACGCGGCGCGCTTGGCGAAGAAGTTGGCGTAAGCCCGCTCCAGGTCCTTGAATGCCTGTTGCAGCGGATGGACGGGGGCATCGGCCAGCCAAGGCGCGGTACGACCGGAGGGCAGCGGCGTGCCGTTGCGCCACGCCGTGAGTTCCTTGCACAGCCCGGCGTAGCCGAGCTTCTTCTCGCCTTGCTCGTAACGCCGCTTCTGCAAGTTCAGCGCCTCATTGAACACGACCCGGCACGAGCCGGCGAAGCGGCGCATTTGCCGCTCTTGCTGGCCGTCTGGTCTGAGTTCGTACTGGTAGGCTTGGAGTCGCCGCATGCGAGCAGTATAGTTTGGTCTATGAGCGATAACAACGATATTCGGCATGGAAGGCACTGCGTTTTCAAGATGCACGTCCATTTGGTCTTTGTGGCGAAACACCGTCGCAACGTGTTCGACAGCGACGCCATTGACCGACTGCGCACGATCTTCGCCAAGGTCTGCGCCGACTTCGAGGCGCAACTGATAGAGATGGACGGCGAGGACGACCATGTGCATTTGCTGGTCGAGTACCCGCCCAAGGTCGCCGTCTCGAACCTTGTGAACAGCCTCAAGGGCGTGTCCAGCCGCCTGCTGCGCAAGGAACGGCCCGATATTCAGAAGCGGTACTGGAAAGGCGTGCTATGGTCGCCGTCCTATTTCGCCTCAAGCTGCGGCGGCGCACCAATCTCCATCGTGCGCCAGTACATCGAGCAGCAGCAGACTCCGCACTGAAACCAAAGACAAGGACGGCTCCGCCGTCCGCGCTATCCTTCCCCGCCCTGAACGGCGGGGCTTATCGCGCACCCGGTCAGCCATCGGCTGATATACAGCATGGCCCAATCACACTTCACGTGTTTCGCCAGCGCCCGACTCAACAGCGCATGGTCGATATTGTCGAACAACCCCTTGATGTCAAACTCCAAGACCCAATCGTATCGCCAACAGCGAGCTCGCGTGACGCCCCTACGGCATCCAACGCGGACTTGCCCGACCTATAGCCATACGAGTCCTGTAAAAACGTCGCCTCGATCTCTGGCTCAATTTCCCGCTTGACCACCATCTGCGCCACCCGATCCGCCACCGTCGGCACGCCCAGTAACCTTACGCCACCACTCTTCTTCGGGATAGTCACCCCTTTTACCGGCGGTGGAAAATAGCTGCCCGAAGACATCCGATTCCAAAGCTTGTACAGATTGTCCTTTAGATCCTCCTCGAATGCCTCAAGGCTCTGATGATCAACCCCGGCTGCGCCGGCGTTGGCTTTCACCGCTCGATACACTTCGTACACCCGCCACTTATCAATGGCAAAGGGTTTCGTTGCACCCACCCGTTTCCTCCTGTCTCCAGTTGAACGCCGAATACAACCGCTTGATTCGACCTCTTCGCTCCAGCTGCATTACCGGCCATCGCCACTACTACAGGTCGATCCGCCCCAGTGCTCCGCATCGGTACTCTTGCCTCGTGGGTTCTGCCACTTGCGCGTCTCCCTTAGCATCGGAACGACTGGTTCCCGCAGTTCCATACAGAAGCCTGGATCAGATTCACGCCCTCTATACGCCGGCTGCCACTTGTCCAGTAATCAGGTGCCCGACAAGCTCATCCCAGAGGGGTGAAACACCCCTGGTTTCGACAGCAATTTCACAGGTTACGACGCCCCATCGAAGGTTCACTTGCGTTCGTCTCTCTGATCCGTACCTACTCCGGGTTCTTTCCCCTCGCTTTACCTCAACGCTCACCACCATGGCTCTTAACCACAGCGGCTTGAGGTGGTTTGAGACCTGCTCCTGAAAACCGATCCCGAGGGGCCTTCCCTCATCTCCCATACAGCTTTTGCACAGAGATTCCATTCTTCGCATGCCTGCGGCACACTTTCACCAGCCTGCTAGGGCGCCATGCGTATAAAATTTTAACTGTAAGCTTATGCTTACAACTTTTTCCGCATTTTCCGACTTGCGACCCAAAGCGTAACGCGATTTACTTCTTCATTTGCTCATTTCCACGAAAAGCCCTGTCTCTTTTTTTACCGAGAAGGAAGCCAGGTACTACGCAAAGATCCGGAGCTGGACTAATTGCCAGTTGAGTCAATCGCGGCATTGTTTCGGCAGGGGTAAATATTCAAACTATATTAAACAAGGTAGTGGAAAAAAGAGATCGGTTGGCTGAGGGTCGAGTTTATCCAGTTCTTCAATCTTTTTGTTTCGAAAGTTAGATCATTCTTTCCAAAACGGATCAAGTTTGACTTCGACTATTCATTTTACTTGCCCGATTATTCCTCACCCTCATGACAGCGCCGCATAATAATTCCGTTTCACAAAGAACTAATCCTTTCGAACGTTGCAACTGTTTTAAGCTCCCTGACCAGAAGCCCGCTCAACGCTGATTTTCAGGCTCATTTCGACATCAGGATAAGTTGGATGCGGGCTTGCAAAATGAAGCTTAAAAAACGGCGTAATCTCCATGCTCTCTATTCTTTAATTTTCGCCAGTTTCAGTATCGGTTGTTCGACAACTGCCCCGCCTGCTCGGCACCTGAAGTTAGCGTGGCAAGCCAGTGGTGTATCAAATACGTTGCCGGCCGTTGATCAAGCAGAACCGGTTAACGCAGAGACTGACGCGGCTAAAAATCGGGCCATATTTTTTACCAAGGAGAAAGCACCCCGGCCCGTTGTGAAAAAAGTTGGGGCGGCAGGACGCCATGGCGAAAATGGGAACATTGACCTCCAATTCCGCGATGCCGACATTCATGCCGTGATTGACGCGATCCTTGGCGAAGAGCTCAAACTGGACTACACGATCGCCCCCGCGGTACAGGGCAAGATTACTTTGCGGACCCGAAAGCCGCTTACCAAGGAGGCTCTTCTTCCGGCATTAGAGGCGGCCTTGCACTCGGTTTCCGCCACAATTATTGAACAGGACGGCGCCTATCACGTGATTCCCCTGGATGCGGCTCAGCAGTGGGTAAAAGGAGTGAGCCAAGTCAGGGCTTATGGTCCCATTTCACCCGGTTTCGCGGTGGAAATTCTGCCTCTTAAGTATATCCCAGCGAGGGAAATGCAGAACATTCTCGAAGCCGTGGTCCCGAAGGGAACCGTTCTACAAGCGGACGACGTACATAATCACTTGGTCATAGCCGGCTCCAGTCAGGACAGAGCCGCAGTGCAGCAAACGGTCGAAGGTTTCGATGTGGACTGGCTGGAAGGCATGAATTTCGCCCTGTATCAGGTGGAAAATTCCAGTCCCAGCCAGATCATCACGGAACTGAAAGAAATCTTTCAACCTCCCATCGGGGTGATCGGCAGCCGGGTTCGCTTTGTCGGATTGGACCGCATTCATTCGATACTTGGCATCGCTCGCGATCGCACTGATCTTGAACTCATTGAAGATTGGATTAAGCGCCTAGACGTCACCAAGACTAGCGAACGCCGTGTTTTCGTGTACAACGTCCAAAACGGCAACGCTAAGGATCTCGCTAAAGCGCTCCGTCAGTTGTTGGGTGAAAAAGTGGGAAGCGAGCAGACCAATACCGATACTACGTCCCCTTTGCCGACAGGCACAGAAGGTTATGGACCCGACGGTTTGTCAATGGAGAAATCCGAGAATAGACCACTTGTCGGCACTGTCCAAGGGCAAGGCGAGGGCCGCGCCAGCAAGCTGGTCGCTGTGGAGGAAACCAATTCGCTGCTTTATTATGGAACCGAAGACGAATATCGGGTGATCAAAGACGCCTTGCAGCAGCTCGATATCGTTCCGCGCCAAGTGATGATCGAGGCCATACTGGCGGAGGTTACGCTTAACGACAGCCTAAGATACGGCGTGCAATGGTTCTTCGACGCCGGAGAAAATACCGTTACCCTAAGTGCTTCCGATACCGGTGCGATCGCATCGTTATTCCCCGGCTTTTCTTACGTCTATTCCGGAGGCGCGGATGTGCGGGTCGTGCTCAATGCACTTCAGGAACGAACCGATGTGCGCGTGTTATCCGCGCCTAAGCTGTCCGTACTGAATAATCAAAAAGCGATGCTTCAGGTCGGCGATCAAGTTCCAATCGTCACTCAGACCTCTCAAGCGACCATTTCTCCGAACGCCCCGATCGTCAACCAGGTCCAGATGCGGGACACCGGGGTCATTCTCGAGATAACGCCAAGAATCAATGAGAATGGCAGCCTCATCCTCGACGTATCTCAGGAAGTGAGCGATGTCACACAAACCACCTCATCCGGGATTGATTCTCCGACCATTCAGCGACGAAAGATTCGAACGTTCGTTTTGACCAATGATGGCTTCACCGTGGCATTGGGCGGTTTGATCCGGGAAAACGGTCGTGAAAACAATAGTGGATTGCCCTTCATCAAGGATATCCCGATCATTGGTAATCTATTTCGCAACAACGTATTCGAAAACAGGCGCACCGAGCTCATCGTCTTGCTCGTGCCGCACGTCATGAGAAATCAAGCCGAGACCCGAGCGGTCGTCGATGCACTGCTGGAAGGTCTGAATGCGGCAGGGCAGGTTACCGAACGTGCTAAACCCCTCTGGCCATCGCTCCGGAAGTAGCGGCTTCGTTCTTTTGCACACGTTGTGGCTGTTGCTACTGGTCATCGCTATCGTCATGGGGACATCGCTTATCGGCCGTCGAGCAGCTGACAATATAACGGCTTATGAAACCCGTTTGCGCCTCGATTTGGCGGCCGAGTCGGCCATTTACGACGCGGTTTTCGAATTGCTGGAGCAAGGGACGCAGAGCCGATGGGTCCGTGACCACGGGAAGGTACGGACTCTCTATATCGACGAACAGACGGTTGATTTAGCAGTCACGAATGTGCACGGTATCGTGGACATCAATACGGCTGACCAGCGGTTACTGGAGAGACTCTTGGCAAATCTGCCGGGAATCGATGTTCCCGCTGTCATCGCAGGCCGTATTCAAGTCCACAAGCAAAACGGAAAAGAAGATAACCGGTTGACGACCTATTCCGATCTCAGCGCTATCTTGAGCCTATCACTGGAAGATTTTGCCTGCCTTTATCCGTACATCACGCTGTTTTCGGGACGGTTGGAGCCTAGTGCGGCGCTAACGTCGGACCGCTTGAAGAAAATGATAGGCCAAGCAAAGCGCGACGAGGAACAGCTTTCGGCGATGGAAGGTGGGCTATCGGTAGCTGGCGAGGTCTTCAGAATTACGGCTGCGGTTCATTCCGATTCTCCCAAGACCAATCGCTTGTCTGCCGAGGTGCTCCTTACAGGCAGGCGCGATATGCCTTATTTGATAAGGTCTTGGATTTGGGTTCCAAATTGTGAGGCTCAGACCTGATCGAGTGGTTGGCGATACGCTATCGATGGTTTTCTGGCAGTGGAATCGCGGAAGAGTTCACCGACAGTTGCTCGGCGTTCAGATGCATTTCGAGAGTTTGGTCTTCGTTTTTGATTCCGACCGTGACGGACTTGCGATTGATCCTTTGCACGCTCCAGTCGCCGAAACTCTCCCCAGGCCGGACCAACCGCCAGGTTTTTCTCTCTCGATCCTCTAGCAAGGCCATACTTTCACTGCCAACACGGATGACGCCGACCAGAAGCGGAGGCGGCCCCGAAATCTCAGTCGACTTGTCCGGTTCCTCCGGTTTTTCGATGAACGCGGTTCGACTAGGTTGAAACAATGGACTTGTCGTCAAGGCGTCGATTTCGATAAGGGTATAGACGTTTAAGTCGGGCTTGGTTTCATTCAGTTCTGCATTGGTGTAGTTCTCGGACGATTCGGCCAAGAGCAGCGAGAAAACGATCGTCAATCCCGCAATGAATACAACAGTGTTGAACCCAATCAACCATAGCGTTCGAGGAAACCTGTCGGTCATTTATGGCCTGCTTTCAAACGACGCCAAATCAGCTCCGAATCCCGAAATGCGGAGCTCGGCCATCACCTTGGAAATCGCAGTCCCGCCGGCTTCCGTGGGAACGCTGTCCAACGAGCGTATCGTCAACTGATCGACCACGATCAACGGCCTGTGCCGCTCGAACTCGGCGAGCATTCCCATGACGGAGGCCTCCGGCCCCTCGCCTTTCAAATCGATGGATATACGGCTGAGATTGCCTTGACGGACTGTTGTCGCGGTACGCATGGATTCCAGATTAAATCGGGTCGAGCGAATAATTTGATCGATGATTTCCTGAAATTTGGTTTCTGTCCCCGAGTTGCTATCTGTCCAAATCAATAGCGGCTTCAATGTCTCGGCATCGGCCGCGACTTGCGCCTCAGAAAGGGTTTCGACTTCAAAGGAAAGCCGCCGTGCCCGGCTTAATTCGAAGCGGGCGTCGTGCAATTGGCTGATCGCCTGCCCCGCTAGATTCAATAGCGGCTTGAAAAATCCTCCCCAAACCGCGAATACAGCGACCACCAACAGGCCGAGAGACGCGATTCGATGGACTCGGGGAGACAGTGCAGCGGTCACGGCAAGGGCCTTTTAAGCTCCAGGGCCACCTCGAACTGCGGCGGAGTTTCCGTGCCGTTATTACCGGCGACCGAAATCAATTTGGCATTGCCGATTTTCGAGAGTTTACCGAGTTCCCTCATCATTTCGGGGGGATTTGAGGCGTGACCGGCTATATGCACCACGCCGTGGTCGTACCGCAAGGACGTAATCCAGGCCGTTTTCGGCAACGCGCCCGCCACCTCGTTCAAGACATGCGTAATGCGGTATGCGGGGGCTTGACGTGACAGATCGTTTTTTACGGATTGTAGAAGGGCGCGTTGCGCCAGCAAGGGTGCACTGGCATTCACCGTTTTCTGAGTTGCCTCGATATCCCGCCTTACCTTGTGCTCAAGCCATAAAGCCGAAAGGTAAGTTGCGGGAATAAGCAACGTCGCCACCAATGCCAAGCTTAGCACCAACATCAAGCGTCGCTTGAATCGAGAACGAGCCGCCTCTCTGCCCGGCGAAGTGTAAAAAACAAAATCCAAGATACCCGACGAGGACGGGCGAAACCCCACGGCTTCCACGGAAATCCCGACCTGATCGAGATTCTTAAGCGCTTGAAGTACGGTTTCCCGGCGGCAAAGCGCAACCTCGACGTCGAGGGTCCCGGAATCGTGATCCTTTTTCGATCGAACATCGAAATAAATCGCCGCCTTCTCAAGTGGCGATTCCGTAATGAGCTTGAAGGCGACCGCATCTCGTAACCGAGCCTGTGCGCTTTTCGGAAAGCTCATCCGCAGGAGAAACACCTCTTGCAAACCTAACGCAACCTGTGTCGTGGCCTCTGCGCATAGTGGCCGCAACGCTTCCATCGCCTGCGACGAACGCCCTCCAAAAACACTGGGAAAATGGAGTTCTTCCGGTGGCGTGCCATGATCTTGGACCTCATTGTGAGGACGAACGAGCGTCGTCCGATCTCGTTCAACCAATAGAAGCACGGATTTTTCGCGCTTCGAGACCAGTCGTCCAAGCCCAGGGAAGAGGTCTGTAAGTCCCACCCACCACCATAGGAACGCGGGGCGGACGATGGCCGCGAGATTCGTCGACCGCCAAATCGCATCGGTTACGCTGGTCTGCAGGCTAAGCTTGTCCATTCGATCACACAGCTTCCGCTAAGCGTCTGGTGTAGCCGAATCGCCATCCTTAATGACGGCCGTGTCTTGTCGACGAAATCAGCGTGAAGTTGGATCACATCGGGCAGTTTCTCGGCGTCGTTCCAAGATCGGCTGGCTCGCCCGGAACTTCCCGCGAAATATGAAAATTCGACCTTTTCGAGGTCTTCGAGTACAACCCAATTCGTGCGAACGAGCTTTTCCGATACCGGCGATGCCGGACGCGGCACGAGATCCAAAAGAAGCGCAAGAGAGCCGTTCTGACGGCTTTCAAGATACAAGCGTCCATCCATGCGCCCGGAGGAGAACGCGGACTGCGACGGAATCGAAGTGAACTCCACGGTGTCCCCATCGCCTTTGAAGCGGGCTCCGAATCCGCCGCGCTCCGGTGGAAGGCTGGCGCGGAGAAGACGGGAAACGAGTCGAACCGCCGTGGCTTCCTCGGCCCATTGCCGATCAATCCGCGAAGCAAGCCTCCACCCGTCCCTGATCGTTATCAGGACTTGGGATAACGTGCCGATCAGCAAGGCCCCGGCGGCCATAGACACGAGTACCTCGAGCAAGGTAAACCCGCTTTGGGGCCTATATATCCGCCCGCACCCCACTGTCATTTCCTAAACCTATGGGCCGACATACGCACCAGTGGCGCCGAATGTGCGTCGCGCGCGATGGTTACGCTGATCCTTTGCAAGCCATAGATACCCGTCATGGGGCCTTCCATGCCGTCCGGTAGGATGTCCTCGACGTCGACTCGCCAGAAAAATTCGCCTTGAGTGCCTTCATTATTCCTAGGAATGTCCACACCATCAATCGAATACTCCTCCAGTTTGGAATGCGCAAGCAACACGGCGGTCGAGTGTGAGCGTAGCTCGATCAATCTTGGTATGGTTTGTGACATCGCCGGGAGCGCAATTCCGAGGACCAATCCCGCCATCACGAACGCCAGAACGACCTCGAGCAGTGAAAATCCAGCCTGCGACCGCAATTCCGGCCCTCTAGTTGCGAGACAACGCCCCGGTGAGCCAGTCGACCTGAATCCGATCGTCCCAGCCGTCGTGTCGAATAATAATCGAGCCCCCAGAGGATGAGCCATCGGGAAAAAACGTGATCGCGCTGCCACTCGCCGGTGACGGAATCGTGCTTGTACAAGTCACGTCCGGCTGATCGGCGACATTGCTCGTATCCTTGCTCCCGCCGCCCGAGACGATCTCCGCACACGGAAGCGTAACAGCGTGGCCCCGCGAGAGGGCCAACCACTTGGCGTTTTCCAATGCCGTCAGAGCCGCCTCCGCCCAACGGGTGCTGTTTCCTCCCCGGTACGCGCCTGCGCCCGCGGCGGCCAGCATCCCCAACAAGGCGATTACCACCAGGAGCTCCAGCAAGGTCACGCCCCGTTCACGGCGCCTTCGAGAGCCCGACGTCGGCATTTTCGCCCTCTCCGCCTTCGCGGTCATCCGCCCCGAAAGAGTAGATGTCAAAAGGACCGCGCTGTCCCGGAACACGATAACGGAAAGGCCGGCCCCAAGGATCCAGTAGGTGCTCATGTTTGCGGATGTAGGGTCCTCGCCATCGCGCGACATCTGGGGGGGCCTTCCACAGGACTTCCAACCCTTGTTCCGGCGTAGGATAGGAGCCGGTGTCGATCTGATAATAGTGCAGAGCCGTCGTCAAGGTGTCCACTTGAAGGGCCGCGGCATCCGTCTTTGCCCCGGAGAACATGTTCATGATCTGTGGCGCCACGACCGCCGAAAGCAGCCCCATGATGACCAGTACGACCATCAATTCCAAAAGTGTGAAGCCCCCCATGCCAGCCCTCTGGTGGCGATGAAGATGCCGACTACGTTGTGTTGTTCGATTATTCACCATTTTTCCTTATCGTACCGCCATTTGGTTAATGCTCATGATCCCCAACATCACGCCTGCAATAACGAATCCGACGATCAACCCCAGGACGGCGATTGCAATCGGGTTCAGGAGAGCGATAAGCCGATCGATTCGGAAGGTCGAATCCGTTTCGAGCAAATGCGCGGCTCGCATGCTGGCGTGTCCAAGCGTGCCGGTATGTTCACCGACTTCGATAATGGATACGGTCGCTTCCGGGATAAGATCGATTCGGCGAAGCGCCGCGGACACAGAGGCCCCTTCCCGCAGTTCCCGCGATGCCTTGCCCATCGCCTCGCGTAGACGTTTCGATGAGGCGGCTTGAGCGGCGAGTTGGACGGATTCCGACACCTCGACGCCATTATCGATCAACGCCCCCATCACACCCAAGGTCTTGGCCACGTCGATTTGAGCAATCAACCGGACTACAGGCAGTCGCAAAGCCATTTTCGCCATGGCCTCCCCGATGGTGGGGTTTTTTCGAACGATCCACCACAGCAAGAACATGCCTGTGATCGGGAGCACGACAATGCCAGCGCCCTGTCGCGTGACCAGGTGGGACAACGTCAATACTACACGGGTCATCTTGGGAAGCCGATGTTCCTCACCCGCGAATATCGGCTCGAATTCCGGAATGACATAACCCAGCACGAAAAGCAGCGCGGCGAAGACCGTGACAAGAACCACCACGGGGTAGATCAGCGCGTTCACCAAGCCGCGCTGAGCTGCCAGTTGCCGTTGCAGATAGCGGGCGGCGTCGGTCAGTCCATCGCCCATGCGCCCTCCTTGTTCGGAGGCGCGCACGATGCCGATCAAATACCGCGGCAAATTCCGCTCGGCTTCCAGGGCATGGGACAGCGTGGCGCCCTCGCACACCCTTCTAAGAAGCCTCTGGACCAAATCGGTCATAACCTCGCGATCCTGCTGCCGGCCTAAGACCTTGAGGGCCTGCTCAACGGTCAAGCCGGCTTTGAGCATCTCCGCGAGCTGTTCCGCGAACAGCGCAAGATCGGCTAACGGCACGCTCCGGCTTAACTTGATCGGGCGGTTGAGCACATCGCGCCAGGTGTTGGCGTCGCGGGTAATCGAAAGGGGCGTCAGCCCGGACCGAAAGAGCTCAAGCGCCGCCGTTTCCTCGGACACGGCTTCGATTTGGAGGTCCCGCAGCTCGCCGTCGCCGGTGACTGCTTTCACGGTGAACTTGCTCAGTGCTCGCGCCATTCCATGACCCGAAGCACTTCATCGATGGCGGTTTCCCCCGCAACCACCTTGGCAAGCCCGTGTTGCCAGAGATTGCGTCCGCCACGCCGCACCGAGGCATCGACGAGCATCCGCTCATCCTGTTTCATTCGAATGATTTCCCGCTCTTCTTCCTCGATTTCGATAGCCTCGAACAAAGGAGTGCGTCCCCAATAACCGCGACCGTTGCAATGCTCGCAGCCTTTAGGACCATAAATCGCTTCCGGAACGCCATGCTTTCCAAGCCCATGCCCGATCATCTCGGCTTCTGACTTCGTAACTGACCGCCGTATCTTGCAGTGCGGACATAACCGCCTGACCAGGCGCTGGGCTGCGGCAAGCTCGAGCGTGGATGCTAGAAGGTAGGCTTCCACCCCCAAGTCCAACAAGCGGGTGACCGCTCCGGCGGCCGTATTCGTGTGCAGCGTCGACAAGACCAGGTGGCCGGTCAACGCGGCGCGAATCGCGATGTCAGCGGTCTCGCGATCCCGTATTTCGCCGATCATGATGATGTCGGGATCGTTGCGCAGAATGGAGCGCAACGAGGTGGCGTAAGTTAGTCCGATTTCCGGTTTGACTTGAAGTTGAGAGACACCGGTCAATACGTATTCGATAGGGTCCTCGACGGTGACGATCTTGAGCTCGGGGTTGAGAATCGCGTTCAACGAGGCGTACAGCGTCGTCGTTTTGCCGCTACCCGTAGGTCCTGTAATGAGGACGATCCCGTGCGGTTTCTTTAAGGCCTTCCGCAGCCCGTTCAGGCCGTGGTCGGATAGCCCGAGTTGGTCGAGCTCGAGCTTGACCGATACTTGTCCAAGCAACCGAAGCACGATCGACTCCCCATGCAGTGTAGGGAACGTCGCCACCCGCAGATCGAGGCTTCGCCCGCGCGCGGAAAACCGGATTCTTCCGTCTTGAGGTACCCGCCTTTCGGCGATGTCGAGTCTAGCCATCAGTTTGATGCGGGAGGCTACCGGTTCTGCCCAGCGGGCCGACAGGACATCGGCTTCCTGCAGCAATCCGTCGATCCGGTAGCGGATGATCAATGCGTTTGCGGCTGGCTCGACGTGCACATCCGAGGCGCCGAGATCGCTCGCCGACATGATGAGCCGATGTACCAAGCGAATCACCGGTGCGTCAGAGGCGTGATCACTGAGCTTGGCCACATCATCGTCGTTGACCTCGGCCGTCCCGATCGAAGCCAGGGAAATTGCCTCCTCCGCTTCCGCCTGGGCGGCGTCGAGCTTGTAGAAGTAATCCTCCAACTCGGATTCGAGCGCTGCATAACGTTTAACGGGTTTTCCCAAAAGGAACTCCACGCCGGCCGCTGTTACATCATCGGTCGGATCCGCCATGGCGAGATGCACTTCGTCCTGATCGATTACCAGTGGGAGAGCCCGTTTGGTTCGAAAAAAATGGAGATTGACGCCGTCGATCTCGGGCAGGCGGGCAGGGAAACGGGCACGTTTAGCGACCTCGATGGCCAGCATTTCCGCAAAAATCTCGGCCATCTGGTCTTCCGTTACCAATCCGAGCCGAGTGGCGACGGCTGAAAAAGGGGTTTCCGACGACCGTGCCGCCGCCTGAACCCGCTCTACGGATTCAGCACTCATCAGCCGTCTTCGCAGCAAGATCTCCACCAGCCTGTCGGTAGAATCGGTGGAAGATGCCGAAACAGCGGTAGTGACTGCCATGTTGAATTAAGCTTCCAATTGCCTTGCAGCTCGAAGCCAACCCGATTGGCCGGCTCGTTTTTTGACGTTTTAACTGGCCACCGCGATACTAACGATGATGCTCACCCATATTTAAATGACCAAATGGCACTAAGGTATCGCTAGGTATTTAGGGTCTATCTCAGTAGGCCGTTCACCCTGAGCCAGTCGAAGGTTTCTTGGGACCTACTGGGATAGGCTCTTAGTACTTAGATAATACCACTGAATTCTCGATCGTTTTTGTACTGAAACATAGCAATTTAAGCCCGTGGCGACGTTTGACTCGTTGATCCCGGGGCCGTGGACGTAGCGGCGGAGGAGATTGCCCGAGCCGTCGTACTCGGCCAAGAGGTCCTGGCCGTCGTAGAGGAGGTTCGAGGTCACCCCGGCGATCGCGGTCTGCCGAAGCCGCCCCTCGCCGTCATAGGCGAGCGCCGCCGCGAGGCCGGTCTTGTTGGCGGTCTTGAGACGGTTGTCGAGGTCGTACGCATAACTCCACACCCCGTCCCCGGTGAGGTTGCCGTTGGGGTCGTAGCTCAGGGTCGCCCCGGCCGCGCTGGTGTACTGGTTGAGGCCGTTGCTCGCGTAGGTCTGGGTGCCGTTGGTCGCCCCGCCCCAGGCGTAGGCGTCGTTGCTGAAGCTTAAGGCGGTGATGGCCTGGGCCTGATTGCGGGTGTAGCTGAAGGTGAGGTCCTGGGCGGTGCCGGCGAGGTTGTGGCCGAGGCTCGCCAGGCCTCCCCGGGCGCTGTAGCCGTAGCTCGTGGTAGCCTCGAAAGGCGGGTGACGGCAACCGGCTAACCCGCCCGACCGAACTGAAGCTGCCTCAGAGGTGATGGACGTCCCTGCATGGGCAGTGGGTCAAGCGTCGATTCAAGCTGCGCTCTGAACTTTGTCAGCGACGGCGTTTGCAAGTTCGTCAATTGCTGTCCGACCATTAAAGGTCTCAGCATTAGTAGGATCATCTTCCCAGCCTCCAGATGGATTTTTCCGTTGTGGACAAAGTTGGAAGGCAGAGTCCTTTCCTGTGACCTTCCAGCAATACGCATTCCTCTCGAATGTCGCCCACGATTTGACATTGGCATAATTCAAAACGACTGGCTTCGGAAACGCTGCCCGCGTCGGCGTCGGAACCGTTGGATTTCCCTTCAAGATCGCGGCCTTGATCGCTTCACTAACCTGTTGGCGATCCGAGCTTTCCAATACGGCGACAGGATCAATGTCAAGAAAGAAACCTGCCTCAGTCTTAGCCACAGTTGGGACAAAGACTATTCCTTTCCTAAGATAGACGTGCCAAAGCATCATGGAAATCGACTCACTACTAATTGAACGCCTAATCCTTGAGCACGAGACACAGCCGCGTTGATTGCCGCTTGCTGAGCTACTGAGCCCGAATTCGGAACAACAACTTGAAGCTGTCGGGCAGTGATCTGCGAAGCGTCAACGGTTACACCGGCCCACGTTCTTCCATTAAACGCGGCAACCGAATCGACATAGCCGTTCAGCGTACGGGTCAACGTTGCCGAATTCTGATAGGTTGCGGCCCCAAGATCGATTGACTTGATACTCGTCGCTACACCATTCTCAAATCGATCGATTACCGGAAAATTCCGCGGCAGGTTACTGCCCAGTTGTTCTTCGATCGCAAATCCCCGTTGTGCGGGTCCTAGCCGCCATACTGATGGTACCCCATCCGCCGCAGCTTGCAGTTCCAGTATTGTAGCAGCAGCGCCCGTTACGGCAGGACCTGCAGGACTGGCTGCGAGATAGCCCGCTCCCCCGCCGATCAGCCCGCCGGCCAGAGTGGTCCGCACGCCGGGCGTGCTGAGCGCCGCCTCCGCCGTGGTGAGAAACTCCGCCCCCCAGTTCCGTAGCGTGGTCTTCGCCAAGCCACCGGGATCCATCAAGTTAACCGGATCATTCCCCACATAGGCATAGAGGTTCAAGTCATCCTGGTAGCCGATGGGATCGGTCTGCAGGAACCGCCCGAGGGCCGGGGAGTACAGCCTCGCCTTGTAATGATACAGGTTCAATTGCCCCAGGAACTGCTGGCCGGTGTAGCGGAACCGGACGCCGGTCGCGACGTTCGGCTCGCCCCAGGGGCCGTAGCTGTAGAGGGCGGTCGAGGCGCCTGAACCGTTGGCGGTGGCGACGAGGCTCCCCAGGTGATCGCCATACAGCCAGGTCTTGGTGGCGGTGCCCGTGCCCTCGTACCAGACCAGCGGCTCGTCGACGCCGGGGCCGTGGACGTAGCGGCGGAGGAGAGTGCCCGAGCCGTCGTACTCGGCCAAGAGGTCCTGGCCGTCGTAGAGGAGATGGGTGGTCACCCCGGCGATCGCGGTCTGCCGAAGCCGCCCCTCGCCGTCATAGGCGAGCGCCGCCGCGAGGCCGGTCTTGCTGGCGCTGGTCAGGCGGTTATCGAGGTTATAGGTGTAGTCTGGATTGGAGTTTTGCGGAAACGCAGCCCATCAGAGCCTTAAAACACTAGGTTTCCTACATTAGCCCAGCTTACGCGACTGAGTTTATGGTGGCCTCAAAGGTAGGGATTCTGCCTTTTTTACTGCTTCCTCGTCTTCCTCCGTCCATCCGTCAGGCGGCCAAACTCCTCTTTCTTGCATCGACTTTCTTCTTACACCGGGGGCGTTCTCTGGATTCATATATATCCATATGTTTGGTCCAGATTTCCCGGTTTTAAACCAGTGCTCTACTTGTTGGAACACGTGAATCAAATGCGCTAGTTCTCTTTTGACAGAAGATTCCGGCGACCGTAATCCCATAAAGGTGTTTGGCCTAAACCAAGCAACTGAATACGGCCAGCGGTGAAGCCGGCCGTTGTGGACCAAATGAGCCACCTGAACTTTGGCGGTGGGCAAAAACCGACCATAAGCATCGATAATTCCGTGAGACGGAGCAACTCCGAAATTTATGACAAACTTCGGACGATTATATTTATCGAATTGTACCTCGACTAAATCATCACGTTCCGATCCGGAGCGTCGAAAGGGAAGGATTCCGCGGTTCTCTTTCTCAGGCCGAAATCCGAGCCAGATAAGGTAATCTGCAAAATCCTTAGCTATCGCTCGCTTGAGCAGCACCGTAAGAGTTGCCATAACTCAGTATACCCTGATGCTATTTACCTTATTTTAGAGCCGACCCCACCCCTCCTCCGGCTACACTTCCTCCTATCCGACCAGCGTTAACAATTTCCGCCGGAGAGGTCCTCACCACCTGATAGTTGTCCAATTCCTTCAACGCCAGTCTTTGAGGTGCAGTCAATGTACTTTTACCGTACTTTGCTTCGACAAGAACACTCTGGCCTTTAAGCAAGTCGTACTGTACTTGGTCAACCCTGGTAAAAGACTTACTTAATGATTTGTCGACCTGGAATGCGTACGGTATTCTTCCTTGTCCCAATCCCTTTATGGCCGCTGCAACTTCTCCTATTGTTCCTTTTGTTGCATTGGAGGCGTTATTCAAAATGACACTCGTTGCCTTGCCACCTCCAATATTACCGACCGCGCCAAACGCTGCAGCGACGCCTACGCTGGTCCAATTCACGTTAGAAATATCACCTCCATTCGAAATTAGCTGAACTCCAAGATCAATCCCGCCACCAATCAATGCTCCGGCACACCATGGACAATTCCCCGACGGATCGGTCAAATTGACCGGATCATTCCCGACATAAGCATACAGGTTCAAGTCATCCTGGTAGCCGATCGGATCGGTCTGCAGGAACCGGCCCAAGGCCGGGGAGTACATGCGGGCCTTGTAATGATACAGGTTCAATTGGCCGAGGAGCTGCTGGCCGGTGTAGCGGAACCGGACGCCGGTCGCGACGTTGGGCTCGCCCCAGGGGCCGTAGCTGTAGACCGCGGTGGACGTGCCGGAGGCGTTGGCGGTGGCGACGATGGAGCCTAAATGGTCGCCGTAGAGCCAGGTCTTGGTGGCGGTGCCGGTCCCTTCGTACCAGACCAGCGGCTCGTCGACGCCGGGGCCGTGGACGTAGCGGCGGAGGAGAGTGCCCGAGCCGTCGTACTCGGCCAAGAGGTCCTGGCTGTCGTAGAGGAGGTTGGTGGTCACCCCGGCGATCGCGGTCTGCCGAAGCCGCCCTTCCCCATCATAGACGAGTGTCGCCGAGAGGCCGGTCTTGTTGGCGGTCTTGAGACGGTTGTCGAGGTCGTACGCATAGCTCCACACCCCGTCCCCGGTGAGGTTGCCGTTGGCGTCGTAACCGAGGGTCGCCCCGGCCGCCTGGGTCAGTACCCAGTTGGATCAGTCTTTTTATCTGACTTCGGCTTCTTTTATTTCAGTACGCAGAAATTGAATTCGCGCCAAGAACTCAATCAAAAGCCCTCCTTACATGTGCGAAGGTTCTGGCTCGGCTTAACCGGCGCTCAATGTCGGATGCACTGGCGCGCGTATAGTGACTTGGGTTTCGATGAACTGCTTCTTTTAGAAGTTCACACAAACCATTCAAGTCAATCGGTCGGATATCGGTTAGTACGAGTTTTATTCGAACTGGAATAGATAAGGTGAATAACCCGATCAACATCAGAATTATATAGCTGCCGAGCGGCGCTCCCAACTCCTCCACACTCGCTAGACCGGCAAACCTACCATCAGATACGGTCGCACATGTCATGTCAGGCAAGCACAACGTTCCACCAGTAAGCCGCTTTCTAAGGGCCCAGTGAAGCGGAACAATGACTGCTCCGCTTTCCAGGACGTCGAACTGGTGAACCTGCTGCGACGATCCAGCACCGATAATTATCAGGACCTCCTTACTGGTATCCATTACTTATTCGCTACTGCAATGCCTGCGGCTGTTCCTTGCACATAACCCGGCGCACCGACGATGGTCCGGGTTATCGGGTCTAACCGATGTAAAAACTCATGAAACTGTCTGCTTGGCATAGGAGTGAGATTCCAAGGCTGATTCTTAATCACATCCGGGATCATTTTTCCGATGGTGCTATTACGTTCGATGATGGCGTGATGGACATGTTGCCCCTTGGCTAAATTCCACACTTCCTTACCAAGCCACTTTCGTGTCGCATTCCAGGCGTTTGAGCCAGCCTTCCAAGCGAAATTGCCATTTGCCAATCCACCCGTGAGCGCACCTGCAACCATAGACAGCCCAACATCCCGCCAATTAACCGATGAGATATCGCCACCGCTCATCGCCAACTGGATACCCAGATCGATTCCACCGCCGATGATTGCCCCTGCCAGACCAAATTCACCAGTGGGGTCAACCTCGTTAACCGGATCATTCCCGACATAGGCATAGAGGTTCAAGTCGTCCTGATAGCCGATGGGGTCGGTCTGCAGGAACCGTCCGATCGCCGGCGAGTACATCCGGGCCTTGTAGTGGTACAGGTTCAATTGGCCGAGGAGCTGCTGGCCGGTGTAGCGGAACCGGACGCCGGTCGCGACGTTGGGCTCGCCCCAGGGGCCGTAGCTGTAGATGGCGGTCGAAGCACCGGAGCTATCCGCCGTGGCGACGAGGCTCCCCAGGTGATCGCCATACAGCCAGGTCTTCTGGGTCGTGCCGGTCCCTTCGTACCAGACCAGCGGCTCGTCGACCCCGGGGCCGTGGACGTAGCGGCGGAGGAGATTGCCCGAGCCGTCGTACTCGGCCAAGAGGTCCTGGCTGTCGTAGAGGAGGTTGGTGGTCACCCCGGCGATCGCGGTCTGCCGAAGCCGCCCTTCCCCATCATAGACGAGTGTCGCCGAGAGGCCGGTCTTGTTGGCGGTCTTCAGACGGTTGTCGAGGTCGTACGCATAGCTCCACACCCCGTCCCCGGTGAGGTTGCCGTTGGCGTCATAGCCGAGGGTGGCCCCGGCCGCCTGGGT
>NZ_JAFIBZ010000037.1:0-45428 GCF_017832375.1 Methylocaldum sp. RMAD-M
TTCTTTGACGATGCGGGCGGCCGTCAGGTCACCCAGATCGACGCTCCGCTGATCCCGTCCTTCATGTAAGACCAAGGGGGCGCCGGGTCCCGGCGTCCTCAAGGCTTTACGACCGACGGTCGGCACTGAAAAGCCCTCCTTCTCTGAAGGAGGGCTTTTTTCTATTGATCAGGTATCAGATAGACTCGGATCTAGACCAAACATGCGCTGTCTAGAGAACAGAGATAGCTAACTTGGTTGACGTTCGTCCATTTCTTAAGAGGGCGCAGTATTTCCCTTATGTTCATAGATTCTCATTGCCATCTTGATCGCCTGGATTTAACGCCTTTTGAGGGTGAATTCGCTTCGTTTATGAGAGAAGCGCGAGCGCAGCAGATCGAACACATGCTGTGTGTATCCATCGATCTTGACAGCTACTCCGAAATGCGCCGTTTGGTGGATGGATACGACGATGTCTCAGTATCGGTTGGTGTCCATCCTAACGAGCAGGTTTCAAGAGAGCCGAGTGTCGAAGAGCTTGTCGTCCTCGCGGAAAATGACAAGGTGGTCGCTATCGGTGAGACCGGATTGGACTACTACCGGAGTTCGGGCAGCCTGGATTGGCAGCGTGAGCGGTTTCGGCAACACATCCGAGCCGCCAAAATCGTTGGTAAGCCGTTAATTATTCACTCGCGTGAAGCCAAGGACGACACAATCAAGGTGCTGAAGGAAGAGGGGGCAGATCAAGTCAGTGGTGTGTTCCATTGTTTTACCGGGGATTGGGAGACGGCGCGGCAGGTCCTGGATCTGGGGTTTTTTATCTCATTCTCGGGGATCGTCACTTTCCGGAACGCTCAATCGATACAAGAGGTCGCCAGAATGATTCCGGAAGATCGTTTCTTGATCGAAACGGATTCGCCATACCTTGCTCCGATCCCGTTTCGTGGAAAACCGAATTATCCTTTTTATGTAAGACACGTGGCGCAGTGTGTCGCAGAACTGAAAGGAATTTCTATCGAGCGCGTTGCAGAGCTCAGCTCGGACAACTTCTATCGGTTGTTTTCAGGAGCTTGAGCCTAAGCGCGTAGCACGATATCGACTGCTCGTTCGAGCGCATCTAGGGGCGTATAGAAATGGGGCGAGAAACGGATGCCGCCGCCCCGTAATGCACAGACAACGCTATTTTGATTCAGGTGCTGATAAAGCCGTTGGTTTTCCATAGATCGGTGGCGGAACAGCACGATGCCTGAACGACGTTCGGAAACGCTGGATGAGAGAAGTTCCAGTGCCGGGTGATTCATGATCGTTTCGACCAAGTAAGCGGTTCGCTCCAACAGTAAGGTTTCAATCCTTTCGATGCCGGTTTCCGATATCAGCGAGAGGCTGGCGGACAGCGCATGTATTCCCAGCATATTGGGGCTGCCGCATTCGAAGCGACGGGCGTTCCGTGCCGGAAGCCAAGACCGGTTATCGTAATCCCCAGCGTTCTCAACCATGTGCCAGCCGTATTGCATTAGACCCAGCAAGCCTCTCGCACGCGGCGAGGTATAAAAAACACCTAGCCCTTCCGGTCCGAACATCCACTTATGACCATCAGCCATGACAAAATCTGCGTGGCACCTTTGTACGTCGAAACGCAATGCCCCTAAGCTTTGAATGGCGTCAATGCAAAATAAAATCCCTTGGTCGCGGCAGAACCGGCCGATTTTGTCCATATCGAGGCGTAACCCCGAAGCGTATTGAACAGAACTGACGGTGATAAGCTTTGTGTGTTCGTCGGCTAGCTCAAACAAGGCATCTTCAGGCGTGCGAGCGGCATTTAGATCTGCCTCTTTGAACTCCACTCCTCGATCGCTTAGTGCTTGCCACGGAATTCGATTTGACGGGAACTCCTCGTTGCTGGAGACGATATTGTCGCCGGGTTGCCAGTCGAGACCAAAAGCCACGAGCGAGATGGCCTCGGAAGTGTTCTTGACTAAAGCGATATCGTCCGTGGATGGCGCATTGAGCAAGTCCCTCAACTGTTCCCGCAATAAATCTTCTTGTTTCACCCATTCCAAGTAACGGGACGCACCGTATCGGGCGTTTTCCTCTGCGAACTGGCTTACCGCCAGGGCCGTCCGCAAAGGCCACGGTGCCACGGCCGCATGATTCAAATAGATTAAGTCCGGGGACAATGGGAATTCGGGGTGCATCTGGTTGGAAACCGGGCAATGAAATCGTTGAATCAGAGCGAAACAGTGAGTCCGGTCGTCGACAGAAAATAGACCAATACCAATGAGCCGAACAGTATTCGATACCAGGCAAACGCTTTGAAACTGTGTCGGGCGACGAATGCCAGCAACGCTCGAATAACCAGCCAAGCGCTGAAAAAAGCCGCAACGAAACCGGCTGCCAACATCTCCAGATCTTCAGGTCTCATGATGTCGAGATTCTTGTACAGGTCGTAGAAAGTGGCGGCGAACATCGTCGGAATAGCGAGAAAGAACGAGAACTCCGTCGCAACTGACCGTGACATGCCGCTCAGCAACCCACCCATGATCGTCGCGCCCGCTCGAGATACGCCCGGAAACAAGGCAAGGCTTTGAGCTAAGCCCACTTTGAGCGCCACATGCCAGGTCAACTCGTCGACGTGCTCGACATGATGAGTCCGGCGCCGGCTTTCGATCAACAGAATCACGAGGCCGCCGAGTATCAGCGCCCCGGCTACGGTAATCGGGTTGAAGAGCTGAGTCTTGATGGTTTTGTGAAGAAAAAGACCGAGTAGAGCTGCCGGCAGAAACCCGATCAAGACATTAAGCGCGAAACGGAATGCGGCTGGATCCGAGAATAGCGACCCGGACACGCGAGTAATGCGCTGCCGGTAATGCCAAACGATGGCACAAATCGCCCCAAGCTGAATAAATATGTCGAACGTTTTCGCCCGTTCCCCGGTGAAAGACAATAGATCATTGGCAATGATTAAATGACCGGTACTGGAGATCGGAAGAAACTCGGTGGCTCCCTCCAAAATACCAAGCACGATTGCCTTCAAATAAAGGGGAATGTCCATAAACTTCCTTAAGTAAAAATGCTTAAAACTCAATTACAGCATGCGTTGTACGCCCAGTTCAACGACGCGATCGGGCGGAATCCGGAAAAAACTTACAGCACTGCTCGTATTGCGGGACATGCCGATGAACAGCTTCAGGCGCCAAAGCGGCATTTTCGGAACCGTGCTGGGAATAATGGTTTCGCGGCTGAGGAAAAAGGTCGTATCCGAGATATCAATGTCAAAATCTCGACTGCTTGATTTAAGGACTCGTGGGATATTGGCCGCTTCCATGAATCCATAATGTAGATTGATTCTAAAAAAGCCTGCGCCGAGGCGGCGGATTTCGCGGCGTTTTTCGGGAGCTACGCGGGGAACGTTTTCGGTAGTGACAGTCATAAGCACGACAGTCTCGTGCAGTACCTTGTTGTGTTTTAGGTTATGCAGCAACGCGGGTGGAATGCCTTCGCGGCTGCTCGTCATGAATACGGCCGTGCCGGCGACGCGCAACGGAGGATTATTGACGATTTCGGCTAAGAATTGATCAACTTGTACCGAGTCTTCGCGTAGGCTCTCCCGGAGAAGATCGCGGCCGCGTTTCCATGTCGTCAGGAGCGTAAAGGCGATAAGCCCGATGACTAACGGGAACCATCCGCCTTCAAAAATTTTCGCTGCATTAGCGACCAAGAAAGCCAAGTCGACGGTAAGGAATCCAAAAGCCAGCATGCCGCTAATGATCGGATTCCACTTCCATAAGCTGTACACCACGACGAAAGCCAAAATCGTATCGATGGCCATCGTGCCGGTGACGGCGATGCCGTAAGCGGCCGCTAAGTTGGATGAAGACTGAAACCCTAGAACCAATCCGATGATAGCGACCATCAATGCCCAGTTGATCCAAGGAATGTAGATCTGACCCTTTTCCTCTTCAGAGGTGTATTGAATGCCGAGCCTAGGGCAGAAGCCCAACTGAATCGCTTGAGACGTAAGGGAAAAGGTTCCAGAAATTACCGCTTGGGAAGCGACAATTGTGGCTATCGTAGCTAGGCCGATCATGAAAACCAGCGCCCCGCCAGGAACAAGGAAATAGAACGGATTTTGAACCGCCGACGGATTTTGGATGAGAAGAGCCCCCTGGCCGAAGTAGTTCAGCATCAGTGACGGAAGGACGAACAGAAACCATGCCTTGCGAATCGGTTCGCGGCCGAAATGTCCCATATCCGCATACAATGCTTCGCCGCCGGTAACGGCCAGCACCACCGCTCCCAAGATCAAAACGGAAGGCCAGCCATGCGCTGCAAAGAAGTGAAAGGCATGTACCGGATTCACGGCAGCTAAAACGGCTGGACTTTTTATCAAACTGAGCGTGCCAAAAACTGCGAGACTACAGAACCAAATTGCCATAATCGGCCCGAATAGCGCACCGACGCCCGCGGTCCCTTTTCGTTGAAAAGTGAAAAGCCCTATTAGGACTGCAAGAGAAATCGGAACCACATAGGAATGAAGCTCCGGCTGAAGGACTTTGAGTCCTTCGACTGCACTCAAGACCGAGATGGCCGGCGTGATCATCCCATCGCCGTAAAATAGCGATGCGCCTATCAATCCGAGCCCGATCAGTAAAAATCGGAAGCGGGTACTTATTTCCGCCTTCTGCTGGACAAGGGATATCAGGGCCATGATACCGCCTTCGCCTTTGTTATCCGCTCGCATGATGAAGATGACGTACTTCAACGATATGACGATCAGAATGGCCCAGAAAATAAGCGACAAGATGCCGAGGACATTTGCCGGCGTTGGTTCTAGCGCCAGAATGCCGCCGAAGCACTCTTTAAGTGTATAAAGCGGGCTGGTACCGATATCGCCGAATACGATGCCCAGCGCGGCGATCACCAAACTTTTTTGTTCTCGCGATTGAGATGGGGCTAGGGTTGCCGAATTCATAGATTTTCTCCGTCGCCGACGCGAAAAGAGCATGTGCTTTGTTTAGGACACCTTCCGATACGGGTTGCGCTAATTCGTGCGTGGATCCTTCCTTCATAGATGAGACGGCCAAAGGCTATCGGTGTGCTGCCGGTAGGCAACTGGTGTGTTCGAGCGGGAGCGGGCACTAGCGAATGCGCCCGTGCGCGTCGGCTCAGGTTCAGCATCGGCAATCAAATTCGCCAAATAGAGAAAGAATAGCTTTCGTCATTCGGGAGGGGCGTTTTCCGCTTGAACGCAGTTCATGCACGACTACCTCTGCTATGGAAATGCAGATGCACGATCGCTCAGATTAGGCGGTGAAGTATAGGCAGGCAGGCGAAATATCGTAGCTCAACAAGTTTGATCATGCCTCGGCTCCATCCAATCGCATTTTTCGAGCATAAAGATTAAGCGTTGGGGTAAAAAGCTGTAATGTCGCGCTAAAAGGCTTTAGAAAAAATAGCGAAACGTCTCTTGCCCATGTCCATTGGGCAATATCGGGGGATGTTACCTGAGGCTTTCGGTTTACTGAACCACCAGAGAGTCTCATCCAGTGAATAGCAATTTTCTATGAGCGAAATTCTGGGCTGGTTGTAAAAAGTTGTGGGAGCTTAATCCAATAGACCGAGAATGTTGAGTAAGACTCTAGAATATTCTTATAACTTTTTGATAAGCGCAGGCACGCAGACCGAATATAGATCCTTTCAGCTTGAAAAACAGGCTCTGAGTCATTAAGCTTCTACGGTTTTACAACAAGGAGCGCTCAATGGTTCGTCGTCCTCTGGTCGTCGGAAACTGGAAGATGAACGGCACTCGAGAAAGTAAAAAAACATTGCTGACGAACATTCTTTCCGGCATTTCGGAAACCGCTCCGGCAGAGGTCGGTGTATGTGCGCCTTATGTATTCATACCCGAGGCAGCCGAACTGTTGGAAAACAAAGCGATTTTGCTTGGCGCGCAAAATGTAGCGGATGAGGACGAAGGCGCCTATACGGGTGAAATCTCCGCGCCCATGTTGCGTGAGTTCGGGTGTGACCTGGCTATCGTCGGGCATTCGGAGCGGCGACTGCGGTACGGAGAGTCCAATCAACTGGTGGCTGCGCGTTATAAAAAAGCGCTCGATCACGGTCTTACGCCAATCTTATGCGTGGGTGAGACTCTGGAGCAGCGTGAACAGGGTAATACATTTACTGTCATAGACGAGCAGTTGGAGGCGGTGTTTGATATGGCTGGCGTTGAATCGCTGGCAAATGCGGTGATCGCTTACGAACCCGTCTGGGCTGTCGGGACCGGGCGAACCGCGACAGTCGAGCAAGTGCAAGAGATACACGAATATTTGCGGCGAAAGATTTCGGAGCGGGAACCCGAAGTATCGGCTTCAGTCCGGATTCTATATGGCGGTAGTGTAAAGCCCGAAAATGCCCGTACCTTGTTCGGTATGCCCGACGTGGACGGTGGATTAATTGGCGAAGCGTCCTTGGATGCCGAGTCCTTTCTCTCGATATGCCATTCGGTTTAGGTGAAGTTTTTATGTATCAGGCATTGACAATTATTCATGTCGTGGTCGCCTTGGCGGTCATCGGATTGGTGCTTCTTCAGCAAGGCCGGGGCGCCGATGCCGGAGCGGGCTTTGGCGGTGGAGCGTCTAATAGCCTGTTCGGTGCACGGGGCGCAGCTTCGTTTTTGTCTCGCACGACCGCGGTGCTGGCTACACTGTTTTTTGTGACCAGTTTGAGTCTTGCGTACTTGGCAGATAAACAGGATAATAAACAAGTTGATATCATTGATGGTCCTGGTTTGGACCCGTCTCAACGCGATCTTCCTCCGGTAGTGGAAGAGCCGCCAGCAACTGACAAGGCCGATTTGCCCGATAGCGCCGATACGCTTCCGCCGGCAGAGCAAGAGAAATAGCCAACCTTGTTAGACCATGTTTAGCCGATGTGGTGGAATTGGTAGACACGCCATCTTGAGGGGGTGGTGACGCAAGTCGTGTCGGTTCAAGTCCGACCATCGGCACCAATTACGTCGATTCGAGATGGCCTGCCTATTTCAGATAGTCAGGCCTCTTTTGTTTTTGCACATCTAAAAATCCGATGGAGTTTATCGTAAGCAGCACTGACGGCAGGGCCCGACGGGGCGAGCTTATCTTTTCGCGCGGAAACGTGCGGACTCCGGCATTCATGCCCGTCGGCACCTACGGCACCGTCAAGGCAATGACGCCTGAAGAGCTCAAGGAGCTTGGCGCAGAGATCGTGCTGGGAAATACCTTTCACCTGATGCTCCGCCCTGGTACCGACGTCATCCGCCGCCACGGCGATCTGCATAATTTCATGCATTGGGATCGCCCGATCCTGACCGACTCCGGTGGATTTCAGGTGTTCAGCTTAGGTGCTATGCGCAAGATTACCGAGGCCGGCGTCCGGTTTCGCTCGCCGGTGGATGGCAGCGTCACGTTTTTGGGCCCCGAGGAATCGATGGCGGTTCAGCGGGACTTGGGTTCGGATATCGTGATGATCTTCGACGAGTGTACTCCTTATCCCGCTAGTTACGAGCAAGCCGCCGATTCCATGCGTCTTTCGCTCCGCTGGGCCGAACGGAGCAAAGATGCGCATGAGGGTAATCCGTCGGCTTTGTTCGGTATCGTTCAAGGCGGCGTCTACGAAGAACTCCGGTTCGAGTCGGTAGAGGGCTTGAAGAATATCGGATTCGACGGGTATGCCATCGGCGGTCTTTCCGTGGGCGAACCCAAGGAAGACCGGGCGCGCATTTTGAATTCGCTGTTGCCGAACATGCCATCCGATAGACCCCGTTACTTGATGGGAGTCGGTACTCCAGAGGACATCGTCGAGGCGGTGCGGCTCGGCATCGATATGTTCGACTGCGTTCTGCCGACACGTAATGCCCGCAACGGTCATCTGTTCACGCGTCATGGCGCAATCCGCATCCGCAACAGTTGCTATCAGAACGATACCCGCCCGCTGGATGACGAATGCCGTTGCTACACCTGCCGAAATTTCAGCCGGTCCTATCTCCGCCATTTGGACAAATGCGGCGAAATTCTAGGGTCTCGGTTGAATACCATACACAATCTTTACTATTACCAGGAGCTTATGGCCGGCCTCAGGCAAGCGATCGAGGACAACAGGCTGAGTGAATTCGTTGCCCGGTTTTATGAGCAACGAGGAAAAGGCGAGGTTTTGTGTAATAATGCCGCGTTTTAAAAGAAAGATAAGCAAGGACCAAATATGAGTTTCTTCATTTCCGACGCATTTGCTCAAGCCGCGCCGGCCCAGCAAGAGCCGGGGTTGGCTGGTCTTATTCTACCGCTGGCTATATTGCTGATTTTCTTTTTCTTATTCGTTCTCCCGCAGCAAAGACGGGCGAAAGAGCAAAAAAGAATGATCCAGTCGCTGACCAAAGGGAGCGAAGTCGTGACCAATGGCGGGCTGCTGGGTAGAGTAGCGGATTTGGATGATAACTTCGTTCAGTTGGAAGTGGCTGATAACACCTACGTATACGTTCAGCGCCATGCCATAGCATCACTGATGCCGAAGGGTACCTACAAGGCTAAGAAAAAGGCCGAAAAATAAAACGGCTAAGCAAGTTAATTCAACGGCGGATGCACTATACCGTGCATCACGCCTCATAGGCAGCTATCATGCGAAACCGCTTTCCACTTTGGAAAAACCTTCTGATTATCGCCGTATTGGTGTTGGCGACGATTTACTCGCTGCCCAATTTTTTCGGCGAGGATCCGTCCGTTCAGCTTTCGCCTTTGCGGAGCGCTAAGCTGGACGAAGCTACTCGTGTTCAAGTCGAAAAACTGCTGACCGACGCCGGGATGCAACCGAAGTCGTTGGAATTGTCTGAGAAGCGGCTTCTGGTGCGTTTTACCGAAACCGAGACCCAGCTCAAAGCGGCCGATTTGCTCACCGGATCGCTGGGAAATAACTATACGGTAGCACTCAACCTCGCGCCGTCGACTCCGGATTGGCTCAGAGCGATCAGCGCCCAACCCATGTATCTGGGATTGGATCTTCGGGGCGGCGTGCACTTTTTGATGCAGGTGGATATGGACGCGGCCGTCCGCCAGGCTGAAGAGCGTTATGCGGAAGACATTCGTTCACTTTTGCGCGAAAGCAAAATCCGTTATCTCTCCGTCGATAGAAGTAACCAGACCATCGAAGTGAAGTTCCCGGACGGCCAAACGCTGGCCCAGGCCAGGGATGTCATGCAGCGAGAACTTCGCGGTTTGGAGCTCGGCGAGGACGGCACCGTGATGCGCGCCAGATTGTCGGAACCCGAACGCCGGGAGATCCGTCGTCTGGCTGTGGCGCAAAACATCACGACCTTGCGTAATCGCATTAACGAACTTGGCGTCGCCGAGCCGGTGATTCAGCAGCAGGGCGAAGACCGCATCGTGGTACAGCTCCCCGGCGTCCAGGATACCGCCCGCGCCAAGGAGATTCTGGGGGCCACCGCGACGCTGGAGTTTCGCCTGGTGGATACCGAGCACAGCGCCCAAGGCCTGGAAGAGGGCAAGACGCCGTTGGGCGCCAGGCTCTACCAGGATCGAAGCGGCAGGCCCATTTTGCTGCAGCGTAAGATCATCGTGACCGGCGATCAGATCGTGGATGCTTCCTCCGGGCTCGATTCTCAGTCGGGTTCTCCGGCCGTGTTCGTGACACTGAACGGCATAGGCGCGCGCAAAATGGCCGATGTTACGCGCGAGAACATCGGCAAGCCGATGGCGGTCGTCTATATCGAAACCAAGACGGAAACCAGAGAAGTGGAAGGCCGGAAGGTGGCCACCAAGAAAAAGGTCGAGGAGGTCATCAACGTCGCGACCATTCGGGACCGCTTCAGCAAGCGCTTCCAAATTACCGGTCTGGATAGTACCGAAGAGGCGCGTAATCTGGCCTTGCTGTTGCGTGCAGGAGCTTTGGCCGCGCCGGTGGACATCGTCGAGGAACGAACCGTCGGCCCCAGCTTGGGTAAGGAAAATATCGAGCAGGGTACCCGTTCGTTCATCATCGGTTTTGCCCTGATTGCTGCTGTGATGATCCTCTATTACAAGGTGTTCGGGATCATCGCCAATATCACCTTGCTCTTTAATGTCGCTTTGATTTTGTCGATTCTGTCGTTGCTCCAAGCGACATTGACCTTGCCGGGTATTGCAGGCATCACCCTGACCATAGGTATGGCAGTAGACGCCAACGTGCTCATTTACGAGCGCATCAAGGAGGAGCTGCGTAACGGCAATTCCATTCAGTCCAGTATTTACGCCGGATTCGAGCGCGCGTTCGGCACCATTTTCGACTCCAATATCACGACGCTTCTTGCGGCGATCATGTTGTTCAGTATCGGCTCTGGTCCCGTGAAGGGGTTCGCCGTGACCTTGACGATCGGGATTTTGACGTCGATGTTCACCGCGGTGATGTGTACGCGGATGCTGGTCAATTTCGTCTACGGCCAGCGGCGAGTCGCCAAACTGTGGATCTGAGTCCGATATAAAGAATTCAGGAGATTTGATCAGTGTCCGATACTAATACTCGCGGCTACGCAATCGACTTCATGCGCTGGCGCGTGCCTGCGGTTGTCCTGTCCGCCGTGGTCAGCCTCGCGTCGATCATCGCACTTGGCTGGCAAGGCTTGAACTTCGCCATCGATTTTACCGGCGGCACCATTGTCGAAGTCGGTTATCAGGAACCGGCGAATCTCGAGGAGGTGCGTCAGCAGCTGAAAGAAGCCGGTTTCGCCAATCCGATAGTGCAACATTTCGGAACGTCCAAGGAGGTTCTGATCCGTCTCGCCCCGCAAGCGGAAATCACGAGCACCGATCTGAGGACGCGAGTCATGGAGGCGCTCCGCAAGAATCCGGAGGTTCAAGCCGAACTCCATCGCATCGAATTCGTCGGACCCCAGGTGGGCGAAGACCTCGCCGAAAGCGCCGTGGTCGCCTTGCTATTGGCGATACTCGGGATTCTGGTCTATGTCGCGTGGCGTTTCGAATATCGCTTTTCGTTCGGTGCGATTCTGGCCACCATGCATGATATCACCGTAATCCTGGGCGTGTTTTCCATTCTGCAGTTGGACTTCGATCTGAGCGTACTGGCCGCCGTCCTAGCCATCTTGGGCTATTCGCTCAACGACACCATTGTGGTATTCGACAGAATTCGCGAAAACTTCCGGAAAATCAGGCGCGGCGAGGTTTTGGACGTCATCAACCTGTCCATCAACGAAACGCTGAGCCGTACCCTGATGACCTCCTTCCTAACCTTACTGGCCTGTATTTCGATGGCCATATGGGGTGGAGAAGTGCTTCGGAACTTCGCTCTGGCCTTGATTGTCGGCATCGCGGTGGGGACCTATTCGTCCATCTACGTCGCCAGCGCATTGGCCTATCGGTTGGGTATCAGCCGCGCGGATCTTCTGTTGCCGGAGAAAGAGGGCGCAGCCGATAACCGTCCGTAAGTGCATTTGAATCAGACGAAAAAGGCCGCTTCGAGCGGCCTTTTTTGTGCGCAACTTTTTGGAATTTTCTTCAATCGAATTGGAGAGGCTCCCGAGCGGCATGTCCTTCTCCACAAGGTGCCGCAAACGGCAACGGCCGATGCAGCCGAGGGACGTGACGCCCTTATTCGTTGACAGATAAGGGAAGCCTGATTTCAGGTTTTCGTGTCGTATGAGCCCCGTGGACCCGTTATAAGACACCCTTATGAGGGGCCGGCAAGCGATGGAAAAGGTGGCCGATGCATTGAAAATGCACGTTTACACTTTGGCCGATCAAATAGGCGAGCGAAACCTGATGCTGCCGGAGGCCTTGCATGCCGCCGAGCGCTACATCGCGGGGCAATGGGAAGCCCAGGGTTATCCGGTAAACCGGCTCGCCTATACGGTGAAAGGGATCGAATGCGCCAATCTTGAGGCAGAGCGGCATGGAACCCGTTATCCGCTCGATATCGTCTTGATCGGAGCCCATTACGACACCGTATTCGGAAGTCCCGGTGCGGACGACAACGCCAGCGGCGTCGCGGCGCTGCTGGAGCTGTCGCGCTTGTTCATGAGCTCCGAGCCGGAAAAGACCGTCCGCTTTGTGGCCTTCGTGAACGAGGAAGCGCCGTTTTTCGCGGGACGCCATATGGGCAGCCTCATTTACGCCAAAGCCGCCAAGGAGCGGGGCGATCGGATCCGCTTCATGGTTTCGCTCGAGATGCTGGGATGCTATTACGATACACCCAATAGTCAGCGATATCCGGTGCTGCTCAAGTACGTTTATCCCGACCGCGCCAATTTCATCGCCTTCGTGTCCAACCGACATTCTCGGAGCAGTTTGCTACGCCTCGTGCGTGCATTTCGCCGGAATTCGGAATTTCCGATCGAGCATCTCGCGGCTCCGTTCTTCGTGCCCGGCGTTGCGCTCAGCGACCACTTTTCCTTCTGGAGGCAGGGCTATTCGGCGATCATGGTGACGGACACGGCCTTTTATCGAAATCCCTGGTATCACACTGCCGGCGACCGGCCGGATAGGCTTCATTACGAGTCCTTTGCAGCGGTCGTCCGAGGCTTGTATCTGGCGCTGCTGGATTGTGCGAATGGCGCATCCTGAGGTGGTGAGGCATGACCGAATTGGCTCAAACGGAAACCGAGCATTTGTCGCCCGCCGATTTGGTTGCCGCTCGCCGCGGCCGCTTTTCCGCCGAACTGGGTATCGATGTCGCCGGGCTGGATGACGGCGAACTTTTCAGATGGCTTCTTGCGGCCGTTTTGTTCGGAGCGCGCATTTCCGAACGGCTGGCGGCGCGCACTTACCGGGCTTTCGCGGAGAGGAAGCTGACGACTCCCGAAGCCATTATCGAATGCGGCTGGAACGGATTGGTGGCGGTATTGGATACGGGCGGATATACCCGTTATGACTTTAAGACCGCCACCAAGCTCCTAAACCTGTCGCGGTCCTTGCTGGACGACTATCAGGGAAGTCTCAACAGGCTGCATGCGAAAGCGGAATCCGCGGAGGATCTCGAACGAAGGTTGATCGCTCTGGCGAAGGGTATCGGACCCACGACGGTCAATATCTTCTTGCGCGAACTGCGCGGAGTCTGGGCCAAGGCGGCACCGGCTCTATCCGATCTCGCTGTAGATGCCGCCGAGGCGCTGGGTTTTCTGCCGGAGGGGGAATGCGAGAGCCGCTTCGCGGCAGCGCGATTGCAGGCGCTTTGGGCGAGGGCCGGCGGGTCTGCTCGCGATTTCCCGGACTTCGAAACCGCACTGGTCAGGGAAGGCATCTTATTGCGGCGGGCGAAGGCGCATAGCGGTAGATCGGCCCGTTGATGATTCATTGCTCAGTCGTTCGATTAGACCTGGGGGAGTGAGTAATCGATATCGCCTCGCGCGAACGATGGGAAGGTCGATTCCGCGAGTGGACCGGCTCTTCAGTTCGAAGGCAAGAACCTCTCGCTGAAGATGTGTTCATCGGAGATTCCGAAAGCGCGCGCCGTCTCCGCCGCAGCATCGATTAGCGCGGGCGGGCCGCACAGATAAAGATCCGGCGCCGGTCCGCCTTGTTCGAGGTCGCGCCGTAGCGCATCGACCGGGGTGCCGCGAAATCCGGCCCATGACGGCTCCGGATGCCACACGCAAAGCTCGATTTTAAGCCGAGGCAGAGCCTCGGTGAGTTCCCGAAGCGTGTCCAGGCAGAACAATTCGGCTTCGCGATTGACGCCGAAATAGAGCCGCGCCGGTTGCGGTTCCTGCAACTCGGCCATATGGCGCAGCATGGAAAGCAAAGGCGCCAAGCCGGTGCCGCCCCCGACGAAATAGCGAGGCCGTAGGCTCTGCGCCTGCAGCACGAAATGGCCGCTGGGGCCGCGCACGTCGATGCGCTGGCCGGTCTTCGCCTCCCGCTCCAGATAGGTGGAGAATGTTCCGCCCGGCTGCAGCCGGATCAGAAACTCCAGCTCTCCGGTCCAGTTGGATGTATTGGCGATGGAGTAGGCGCGGCTGATGCCGGAATCGGGAATTTCCAGACTCATGTACTGCCCCGGTTCGAATTCCGCGGCCTGTCCGCCGCTGCTGTCCGGCTGCAGCCGGAGCAGCAGGCGTACGGTGTTTTCGGCAATGGGCGCCAACTCGACGATTTCGGCGGGGCGGCTCGCCAGCGCTTCGAAGCGGATGCGGTCGAAATCGTAAGGCGCTTCGAGCGAAAGGTCGCTTTGCGGATGGGCCCGGCACAGCAGCAGGTCGCCGCGAGCCGCGGCGTCCGGGGGCAGCGCCTGCGGATTATAGCTGTCCAGATGGTAATCGCCGTCGACGCGGGTACAGAGACAGGCGCCGCAGCCGCCGTCCCGGCACAAGGATGGAAGTACGATGCCTTCCTCCTCGGCGGCGGCGAGAAGATTCTGTTCGGTTTCGCAGGTGAAACGAACCTGCTGCCCGTCGCGGGTGGTGAGCGTTATGACGTGGTTGGTCATGGGTTCTCCAATGGAAAGTCGTGATCGCCCTGAGAGCAAATCGATGGGAGCGGGCTGTAGGGTGGGTTAGGCCGTGAGGGCGTAACCCACCGAGCGACCTCGAATCGGTGGGTTACGCGGAGCCGAGGGGCTAACCCACCATCGATGGGTTTCGCTTCGCTCTACCCATCCTACGATTAATGTCCATTCGAATGCTGAATGGAATAAGCCCTTTCTTCAAACGTTCAGGCTGCCCGGTGAAGCGCTGCCTCGATGTCCGCTTCGGCAGTAGTGATCGGTTTCAGGTCGAAGCGTGCCGATAGCTGCTCCAGGAGCGCAGGCGTCAGAAATGCGGGCAGGGTCGGTCCGAGTCGGATGCCCCGAATGCCGAGCGAAAGCAGGGTCAGCAGCACTGCCACGGCTTTTTGTTCGAACCAGGACACCATGAGGGACAGCGGCAAATCGTTCACGCCGCAGTTGAACGCTCCGGCCAGGGCACTCGCGATTTGAATGGCGGAATAGGCGTCATTGCACTGACCGATGTCCAAGAGGCGCGGAATGCCGCCGATAGCGCCGAATTCGTGCCGGTTGAAGCGGTACTTGCCGCAGCCCAAGGTGAGAATGACGCTGTCCTCGGGTACGTGGTCCGCCAGATCGGTGTAGTAATTGCGTCCCGGCACTGCGCCGTCGCATCCGCCGATCAGGAAGAAGTGGCGGATGGCGCCGGTCTTGACGGCATCCACGACTTTGTCGGCGACTCCTAGCACCGTGTTGCGGGCGAATCCCACGGTAATGGTTTGTTCCGGGGCATCTTCCTGAAAACCGGGGAAAGCCAGGGCCGCTTGAATGACCGGCGAGAAGTCGCCGTTGGCGATATGGCGTACGCCGGGCCAACCCACGGGTCCCGCGGTAAAGATGCGTTGCCGGTAGCGGGGATGGGGTTCGACCAGGCAATTGGACGTCATCAGGATCGCGCCCGGAAACTCCGCGAATTCGCGGGTCTGGTCCTGCCAGGCCCCACCGTAGTTGCCGACCAGATGAGGATAAGCGCGCAGCTTGGGATAAGCATGGGCCGGCAGCAGTTCGCCGTGGGTGTAGACGTTGATGCCCATGCCCTTGGTTTGTTCCAGCAGCGCCGCCAGGTCTTTCAAGTCGTGGCCGCTGACCAGGATCGCCTTGCCTTTGACCGGCGTCATCCGCACGCTGGCCGGTTCGGGATGCCCGAAACTGCCGGTGTTGGCGGCGTCCAAGAGTTCCAGCGCTTTCAGATTCAGCTGGCCGACGGCTAGCGCCTGGTTTACGAGCGCTTCCGCGTCGATGGGTTCGCCGGCTAGAAAATCCAGGATTTCCTCGAAGCGGGCATAGAGTTCATCGCTTTCGTAGCCGAGCACATGGGCATGGTGGGCGTAGGCGGCGACTCCTTTGAGCCCGTAAAGAATCATTGCTCTGAGGCCAATAATATCGTCGCCCACTTGTTCGCGGCCGGCGGTTACGGCGGCCGATGCTGCCAGCATCAACAAGCCGTCCATGTCGTCTACCGGCTGCCAGGCGGCGGGGCCGGCCAGAACTTCCGGCGCAGTGCCTCGATCCCGAGCGGCTTCTTCGTAGCGAGCCTTGATTCGGTCGCGCAGGCGTGCGGCCTCCTGAATCATGGCGATGAACCGGGCAGGGTTGAAGTTGACGTTGGTCAGCGTCGTGAACATGGCATAGAGTATGAACCCGTCCGCCTCGCGGTCGGAGATGCCGAAAGCACGCGCGCGGCGGGCATACTGGGCGATGCCTTTTATCCCGTAAATCAAGAGGTCTTGTAGATCGGCAGTGACTTGATCTTTGCCGCAGACGCCTTTGGCGCTGGCGCAGCCGTTGCCGGAATCGGTGCGGGTGGTTTGTTCGCATTGATAACAAAACATGGCTTTTTTCCTTTGAATAGACGGTCAAATCGATTCGGACGGTGAACAACATAACGACCGCCCATTCGTTTCTCCTTGACCTAGATCAAGCGGTTTTTCGTGGGAGATTTGCATGAAGAAATCCGTACCCGACTGGCTGTACAGGCACCTGCTGTTCGCCGAGCTGGAAGAACCTCAATTGACCCAGGTGATCGCCGCCGCGCTTCCGGTTTGGCTAGAGGCGGGAGAGGAGCTTTTCAGCCACGGCCAACGGGCTAGCCGTTTCTATATCTTGGAAACGGGGACGATTCAGCTTTACCGTCTTTCGGCGGCGGGCGAGGAGAAGGTCATCGAACTCATTCAGCCCCGCCAGTCTTTCGCCGAGGCGGTGATGTTCATGGAGGGCAATCTTTATCCGGTAAGCGCCCGCGCAATTGTTCCCAGCGAGCTTTGGGGATTCGACATGAAAGTCTTCCGGACCGTGTTGCAGACTTCGCCCGCCGTCTGCTTTCGACTGCTAGGCCGTATGAGCCAGCGCCTTCACCAACTGCTGCAAGAAATCGACGAGCTGACGCTGCAGAACGCCACGATGCGGGTCGCACAATACCTACTCAGGTCCGCGCCCGACCAAAACTGCACGTGCTACAGCGTGCAGTGGGAAACGCCTAAGCAGGTGCTGGCTTCGCGCCTTTCGGTGCGCCCGGAGACCTTTTCCCGCATCCTGCAGCAATTGGTGCAGGCCGGAATGATCCAGGTTCACGGTAAAACAGTCGAAGTGCTGGATGCGGCGCGTTTGAGGAACTGGGCGGGACAAAGCGACTAGAGCATTTTCATACCTACTGTACGGGCACTCGCGAGTAGGTCGGGAATCCCTTCCCGACACCACGTCCCGGCCGAGCGTCTTCGTCGGCAAAGGATTGCCGACCTACGAATGCTTGAATCAATTTACCGTCGCCGAAGGCGCCAACGACTCCTGCCAGGCCTGTTTTGCCGTACGAGCGAGATGAAAACGCTCTAATCGCCCTCAAGGAACGGCCGAGTTCGGTTGGTAGTCTCACTCTCGGAGGCGTGGACTACCGGCGGATATACCACACGTGAGGCGGATATGGACGATGCGGCACTCGATTGTCTGATCGTAGGAGCGGGGCCCGCGGGCCTCACGGCGTCGATTTATCTCGCGCGCTTCCGCCGCAGGATCAAGACCGTTGATGCCGGTTTCAGCCGGGCATCGCTGATTCCGATCTCGCACAATTATCCGGGCTTCCCGGACGGAATTTCAGGGAACGACCTGCTGATGCGGTTTCGTGCCCAAGCCGTACGATACGGCGCGAGCATCGATTCCGGTCTGATCACTCGGATCGAAAAGATCGAAGGCGGGTTTGCGGCAAGCTGTGGCGACGACCGGTTCACGACGCGGACGGTATTGCTCGCGACCGGCGTGGTCGATATCGAGCCGGTTCTGCCGAACCTGAAGGACGCGATTCGCAGCGGATACATAAGGCATTGTCCGATCTGCGACGGCTACGAGGTTATCGACAAAAAAGTTGCGGTGATCGGGTTCGGAAAAGGGGGGCTCAAGGAGGCGCTGTTTCTGAAGTGCTACACCGGTGATCTGACCCTGCTGACGCTTGGAAAGGATATGGCGCTCACCGACGAAGATCGGGAAGTTCTGCGAAACGCTCGAATCCGGGTAATCGAAGAACCTATCGAGGAGGTGTGCTTCGAGCAGGGAAAAATCGGAGCGATACGAATGGAGAGCGGCCGGACCTATAATTTCGATACCTTGTATTCCGCATTGGGCGCGGCGATTCGGTCGGATCTGGCCGTTCAGGTCGGCGCGGAGTGCGACCCGGAAGGCCATCTCATCGTCGACGATCATCTCCGCACTTCGGTGCCGGGCTTATATGCGGCAGGCGACGTGGTCAGCGCCCTCAACCAGATCAGCGTCGCCACGGGCCATGCGGCTATCGCGTCTACGACGATTCATAACAGTCTCTGAGGCGCGGCGTCGGCCATCTTCATTTGTCTCGCCTCCACCCGATTTTCGTTTAGCCGCCCACCGCGCCCAGTTCGAGCCGCGCCGGAACTTTTCCGTCGATGTTGTCCGACGTGGATTCGGCTTTTCCGATGCCGATACGAGTGCGATCGACTCCGGGGAGGCCGATCAGCTCTTGCTGGATCGCTTTCGCCCGGCGATCTCCCAGAGCTTCGAGCTCGGACGTCGATATTGGGGCGGCGGTATTCACCAAATTCTCGAACAGGCGTTCATAGAAATCCTGGTCCTCGCTACCCCGGCCTAAAAGAGCCAATATTCTGCCGACTCGCTGAGGTTTCCTTCCGGTCTTCTTTTCGTAAGCGGCCTGAAGCTCTTCCAGCGCCCTGGGGCCTCCTCGCTCGATCGTGAGGTCTTCCAGAGCGCGCTGGGTCTTGGCATTGGTGAACGCCAGAGGTCCCGGATCTTCTCCAGGTTTAAGACCCAGATCCAGTTTCTCCGCGACGGCCTGCCGCACGTGTAGCGATCTTAGCGCCTCGCCGTCCCGTTTGGGGTCGAACCGGCCGTGTATGGTCAACTTGAGCATGGGGCGTTTTTCCATTGCTTCGGCGACCTTTTTGAGCCTTTCCCGCTCCGGAGGCGGCAAGGCATCGCTGCCGGGCTCGAACAGCACCGTGTCGGGGTGTTCCTCGCCGCCCGCGAACACCGAACCGATCATCCGAAAGGGTGCGGTTGCGGCTTTTTGCAGTACGGTGACGAAGGCCTCCCAAACCACTTTCCCGTAGCGGAATTTGGGACTGTCCACATCGCCTTCCACGGGGACCGAGACGTTGATTTGGCCTTGGCTGTCGGTAAGTACCGCTACCGCGAGATCCAGCGGCAAGGAAACGGCATTGGGGCTTTCGATGCGTTCACCCAAGGTGAAATTGTCCAAAACGATCTTGTTCTCGCTTTTCAGCATGCTGTCTTCGATCTTGTACTCGAGATCGAGGTCGAGCTTGCCGGATTGTATTTTGCGTCCGGCGAATGTCGCGCTGTAAGGCGAGAGAGAGGTCATCGAGACGTTACGGAAGACCACCGTAATATCGCTGAACTTTTTTTGCTGCATGGGATTCAGCGCACCGTCGACCTTGACCGATCCAAATTGATCGACGCGCCCGGTGAATGCCAGATGCGTCCGGCCGGAAGCCGCCGTCGAAATATCGGTGATCGTCCCGTCGAAGTCGTGGACGAGCGTGGAAAAGGGAATGACCAGGCTCAGATCGCTGAAGTCGACGACACCGTCGTTGACGCGGACGCGCTCCACCGTGACCGGAAACGGTTTTTTCGAATCTTGCTTCGATGTTGTCTTGGGCGAGGGCGCTTTCTTCGCAGGAGTCTTCGGACTTTGTTCCTTGAATATGGCGGCAAGATTCGTCGAGCGGTCCTCGAATATCGTGATCTTCGATCCCGGCTGATCGACTCGCACTTCCTGGATCGAAAGACGGTTCGGTTCGAGCGAAAAATCGATCTCGTTTGCCGAAAGCTTCTTCCATGACAGAAAAGGCTTTCGGCTTTCGGTCTCGATCAACAGAAGGTCGAAGACGCTGAGGACGCCTTTGCTCTTGACCGACGGGCCTTTCGGAGTCCGGGTGAAATCCACGTCCACGGCGGTGGACAAGTCGCCGCTTTCGAGCTTGAGCTTAGCGAATTTGGCGACCACGGGGTGCAGCGCCTTCAGGTTTACCCGGTCGACCTGAATCTTGGCTTCCGCCCGATCGCCCGTGGGAGATGCGGTGCCGGTCGCCTTCAGCGCGCCACCTTGTTTGACCTTGAGGTTGGTATCGAACTCGACCGGTGTCTCGCCATCGTTGGTGATGCTCTTGAGGCCGATATTGATGTCCTCGAAATCGTAGGCGACTTCGGAAGAGAAGCTATGGTCGACGACGCCGAGATCGAATCCCTCCAGTGTGAATGTGTTGAGCGCGAAGTGCCACGGCTGTCCCTTGGATTCGGCAGGGGCTTCGGCAGCAGGCGTTTCCGCGCCGGTATCGCCCGACTTAGGCGCGAAGAGTTCGGCCAAATGAATGGTACCGGTCTTGTCGCGGACGACTTGAGCCTTGCCGCCTCTAAGTGCGGCCCGTCCAATGGTCGCCTCGCGCTTTTCGAGGTCCACTTGCCCTTCCGCCAGTTCGAACTGATCCCAAGCGGCCAAGGGATCGGAAGAATCAGGTTCGGTAAGGGCGATTCCGTTCAGAGCGGCCGTCAGCCCGTCGAGATTTGCTTTGGGCGTACCCGCGCCGACTTCGGCCGTGGCCTTGAGATCGAGACCGAACCGGTCGACCGAAACGACATAAGGCGACCGGCGGCTGGCATCGGCATAAGCGAGACCGACATCGGCGATCTTGAAATTTTCGACCGCCAGCTTCCAGGGGGGGGCGGGCTCGGCGTCGGGCGGCGGATCGGCCGGATTCGAAGCGGTACCGTTCGCGTCCTCTTTCACCAGATTCTGCCAGTTCAACGACCCGGTTGCGTCGACCGATGCGTTGACCTGGCCGTTCTGGATGATGAAGGAGGGTACGTTAAGCGATCGGCTGGCCAGGTCGAAACTGGCATTACCGGCTTCGATCTTCTCCAAAGCGAGGATCGGATCGGCCGTATCGGGCATGGCGAAGCGGAGCCCTGACAGCGTCAGCCCCAGATTGGTCACCGACAGATCGGTCTTTTCGGGGCTCTGGCTATACCGATAGTGAGCCGACAGCGCAGCCCGGCCGGACGGTTCGGCCAGATTGAGGCGGTCCCGGAGGAATTTCCAGGGGAGCGCCAAGTTGAAAGCGTCGAGCCGTACGTCGCCGTCGGAAAGAATCGGTTCCAGCGAAAGATTTCCCCGCCATTCGAGAGTTCCGCCGTCCGGAAGCTTGAAAGCGAGTTCGTAAGTGCCGGTTTTCTCCGGCAGGGTCGTGAGCGTATTGAGCTCCAAATCGATCGGACTCACAGTTTCCGTTAGGTCGGCGTCCTTCGAGTAATCGGCGTATTCCACCGAACCGCTCGTCAGTGCGAGATGCTTGACGAGAAGGCGGGGCAGGGGCTCGTCGGGCTTTTCGGGTTCTTCGGACTTTGGCGCGGCTTCGGCGATTTTGGCCAGATTGAGTTTCCCGTCTTGCTCGACTATTGCTCTCAGTGAAGGGGCTTCAAGGCGGAAATCGGCAAGCGTCCACGCACGCCGAAATATGCTTTCCAATTCGAAGTTGACGAACAATCGGGCAAATCGAAAGACGGGTTGGCCATTCGAGTCATTCAGGTTGAAATCCTGGGCTTCGAAAGTGAATGTGAACGGATTGAAGGCGACTTTGCCGACGGAAGCATCGCGCTTAAGCTGTGTGGCGGCGATTTCGGGAACATAACGCTGCACGAGATAGGGGACGAGTGAAAACCCGGCAAGCGCATAAAGCATGAGCGCTGCCGTGACGGTTAGTATCCACGGGTTTCTAGCAATTCGGACCAGCCGATTCATGCGGATTAAAACTCCCTAGCTCAGGTTTGGCGGAGCGTGACGGCTAAAGTGTAGTATCAAGGATGTAAGCCGTTAATTTTCCGCCGCCGACAAGCTCTTTGTCTCGATTTGATAACACCTGCCTCCGAAAAGGTATTGTTATATTGGACCAGGATAAGCGAGAAGCTTCTTCCGGCGTCAGCGGGAAATTCGGAGCGTATTCTTGCTCCTCGCAGCCGCCAGGAAAAAGAGCTACGATTGACCTTCCGGCGAAGTAAATGACTTGCGGGAATATGAATTGAAAGACACCTATCCAGCCCTTTCGGAGTTGGCAGAATACTGCCGCGACACGTCTATGCGGACGTTTTTATAATAAGACGAGCGTTAAGAGCTTATGTTATATTTTTTCAGCCCATGTCTCGAGCATCTGCTGGAATCAGTTGCTAACTAATTAGGTGTTGCCGCGTGGTTGGACCTGTTGGTAACGCTAGACAGTAGAAAAATAAAGCCATGTATAAAGCTGATCGTGTCTTCTGGGAACGTAATAGTACAACCGGGAGAACCGAATGGTTCTTTCTGACGCGGGAAGGCGTAATGGGGCCTTATGAATCCGAGATATTCGCGAGAAAATCGCTCGACGAGTTTAAAGATCGCTGCGCACTGGTCGGAAATAATGTGCACAGATCCGCCGATTCGAATAGTCATTTCGAACTCGTCCGAGACGGAAACGGTTTAACGATCCGGAGAATGGAACCGGAAAAGTCAAGTTGATATTGGCCCGTGAAGCTATTCGACTTTGGCACCCGTAAGCGTCAAGAAACTGCTTGAATAGCATTAGGCAAAAAACTCCTCTCCCTCGCCAGCCAAGGCAAAGGATATAAAGTCCGGCGTAAGCTTTGGTCTCGGCGACTATTCCACCGAGCCGTTTTCCGCTTTATTCAAGACCAGACCGACCAGCGCGGTGTCTTGAAGAGCCGCTATGGCTTGGGAGAGTTCGTCCTGCGTCGTTTTCCCTTCCTCAACGACTAATACCACGGCATCGACATAAGGCGTAAAAGACAACGCGTCCGCCGTTCCTAAGTGGGGAAGGTCGAATATGACAAATCGCGACGAATAGCGCTGCTTCAGTTCTTTCACCAGCTGTGCCATTTTCGGCGAGGCAACGAGTTCCGAAGAATTAAATATCGGCCGTTTCCCCGGCAGAATGACAAAACGGCCTATGCCTTTCGGATTGATCAGGATTTTCGATATGGGAACGTTGTCCATCAAGTGATCGCTTAAGCCCGCGACCGGGTCGATTCCCAGATAACGATGAATGGTGGGATCTCTGAGGTTGGCATCGGCCAGCAGTGCGGTTTGGTGAGCCTCGAGGGCGATGCTGAGCGCGAGGTTGATGGCGGTGAGACTTTTTCCGCAGCCCGGCCCGGGGCTGGTTATCGCCAGGGTGTTCCAGCCCTGTTCGCGCATTTTATGTAGGACCCGGGTACGGAGGATTTTGTACGCGTCCACGAAGGCACAGGGGCTATAGCCGGCGATAACGCGTTGGCGGCGCAGCAACTCCCTCGAGAGCGTTACGGTTCTGGTTTGCGTGTACTGGATGTTTTCCAATGAAACCAGATCCGCCTTGGGGATTTGTGGGCTGGCCACTGCGGAATCCTGGTGCTGCTGTTGTCCGAATGCTCTACCGATGCTTTCCATAGTTATATCCTTCCCTGGTTAGGTTGGTTTCGGGAACCGGCCGATCCGTCGTCAGTGTCGAAAGCGGCCGATTCAGGTGATGGTTGCAGCGCAACCGAATCTCAGAAGCTCAGCTTAAAAGCGAATCCATCTTGCGTAAACCCCTGAACCACAGGACGTCCAGCGGTATCCAGAGCCAATGGACCAGAGCCAAAATCAGCAGGATAAAACCGAGGCCCGCCAACATGCCGACGCTCCTCATTTTCTGCTGCTGTGAGATATCCTCATCGGTTTCGAAGTAGGGGATGACGGCAAGCGGCGGTCCGCCGGCCAGCCCCGTTATCAATTTCGCTCCTCGTATGGACTTGTCCATGTTTTCAATCAGCAGCACGTAACCGAATCCTCCCGCGATCGCCAGCATCACGCCAAGAAAAGCAATCGCAGGCCGGTTCGGTTTGATCGGTTTCTCGGGCAACAGCGGAGGCTCGATAATGGAAAACCGCTCACCCTTGCTTTTTTTCTCGAGCTGCTCGGCCACTTCGGCTTCCATCGCCTTGGCCCTCAGCTCGCGGTAACGGGCGGTGGCATTTTCATAATCCCTGACCAGCTCCAGGTATTGCCGTTCCACTTTGGGGCTTTGCAGCAATCGGCTTTCGTATGCGCCGAGTTTTGCCTTGACTTCCTCGCGCCGCTGTCTCAGAACCCGCAAATCCTGAAGAGCGCCGTCACGCTGGGCTTGCAGCGTAATGTAGGCAGGATTTTCGGGCTGGCTGGCTGCAATGTCCCGGACTGCGCGGGTCGTTTGCGCCTTTCTCAGTTCCGCCTCCAATGCGGAAATCTGTTTTCTTAAATTGACGATGTCCGGGTGATTTTCGGAATATTTTTCCCGGAGCGACGCTAACTGACCGTCCAGCTGGGCGAGATGCTTGGCCATTTCCAACCCGCTGTCCGAGTCGCCTGCATCCATTTTGAGCGAAGCGATTTCCAAGCGAGCTTTGACGACGTCGGGGTGTTTGTCAGAATAGCGGCTTACCATGGCCAAATACTCCGTCTTGAGACTCTTCAACCGGTCCTGAGGGCTCAGAATGCGCTCTCCGGTTGAAGATATGACCGGAACATCGGGTTTTATTTGGGCCAATTGGCCATCCAGATAGAATTTCCGATCTTCGAGGGAAAGAATTTCATTGTCAATCTGCATTAATTCGCGCTCGGTTCTATCCATGAGCTCGATATTGATTTGTTTCTGTTCGGGCAGGCTGTTCAGGTTCTGCTCCTTGAAGTCGGCCAGTTTTTTCTCCAAGACCGAAACATAATCCCCCATCTGCCTGGTTTCTTCCTTGAGGAAATCCGAGGTTTCAGCGGTCCTTTGAGTGCGAGTCTTGAGGTTTTCCTCCAGGTAAAGCGAAGTGATTTCGTTGGCAACGCGCTGGGCGAGATCCGGATTGCGGCTATCGTAAGCCAGCGTGAAGGCAATCGTTGCGGTAGACGGCCTGCCGGTACGAGGGTCGATAATGTCGGCACTGATCGTGTCCAGTGCTATATCGTCACGCATTCGCTTGATGATTTCCTCTTCCGTTAGCCGGTGCCGCGCGTCGGCGTATAGGTCGAATTTCTCGATAATTTTGTTCAGGTTGCTGCGCGTCATGACCCGCTGGCTGATCATTTGCAGCCGCTGCGTGGCATAGGTCGTGATGGTCGAGCGTACCAACTCGGGCGGTATTTCCTGTTCTTCGATCAGAATCGTTGCGGTGGAGCGGTAAGTCGGCGGAAGCAGGACGGCGAGCAAGAGGGTCAGAAACAAGATGCCGGTCAGAATTGCCGCAAATTGGGATTTGCTGCGCTTGAACCCGGCCATGTAGTCGTGAAGTCCTTTTTCTTCCATGATTCCCTCGCTATCGGTCAGTACTGTAGCTTATCCCATCGATAGCGGATGGTCAGATAAGCGGCGTGTGATTCGGGAATATTCGAGATGACATCGATCTCCTGTCGACTGTACTGATACGACGCGATCGCTGACCAATTTTCGCTCCAATTCCAGATCAGTTCGCTCCTGGCACGAAAAAGTTGGCGATTGAGCTCTACGTTGCGCTGGTCGGCTGTCTTGCGGTCCGTGTAAGAAAATTGAGCCGAGCCGGTCAGTGTCGGCGTAAATTTGTGCTTTCCAGTTAGCGTGACCGTATCAGCCTCGATCAAGTTCCCGTAAATGTTCGGGCTGACCGTGTGCGCATAGTCGAGGTTCAGTTCGTCCACTTCGAAGCGCTTGGTTGCGCGCGCGTCTATCAGATAAGTCAAAGAGCTGCTGCTGATGTGCTCACCATCATCGAGTATCGGATCACCGAACGCAGTTCTGAAAATCGTTCGGGAGCCGGCTTCGGTCTTGTTGTATTGGCCGCCGGCGGCAAGGCTGACGTCGAATGTTTCGTCGATGGAATAGGAGAATCCGACGATGGCCGTGGCGTAATCGATCATGATTTCTTCAGTGCGATTTTCATATGTTCCGGGAACACGGAATATTTGGAAATCCAAGGTTCCTGGGATGAAAGTCGTGCTTTCCGGTGCCGAATAGCTCGTGTAGGAGAACGAACCATTCATCTTTAAGTATTCGCTGTATTCATGAACCACACCGACCGAGCCGAAATGGATTTGATAATGAGGAAAGGCGGTATTGTCGTTGTTCCGATATTCGGTGTTGTCATATTGATAGTTCAGACCAAGCCGGGTGTCTTCGCTCAAATAATATGTCCACGACGGGTTAATCGTTTGCCTGTTTCTCCTGACTTGCTCGAATACCAGATCGTTGGTTTCAATGAACGAAGTTCGGCTCGAATCCCTGATGTAATCGCCTCGAAGAGCGAATTGGCTACGCTCGGTGACGAAATAACTGCCGGTCAAGGAAACGAATTGATTCAGGGTATTCAAGCCCTTTTGATCGTAAAAATAATTGTCGAGACGGATACTTCCGTCGAGCTTCCATATTTCTTCAGCGGCCGAGAATTGCGTGTTCAGGCCGAGTTTCGTGCCCCAGACATCGGTATGTGGGCCGGGTGTGAGAAAGATATTGGTGTTGTACTCCTCTTCCACGTTGGCATCCGCTTGGAAGGTATATTCCACTGCACTGACGTCCGTTGCGATAAGTAATCCGATGATCCACGTGATGTAGAGTGGAGGGTTTCCTCGTCCTTTATTGCTTATGGCGTTGACCGGTTTTGCGTTATGCATGGCTGTCAGAGCCAATCAAACGAGTCGGCAGCGTCAGGAATTTCGTCGATCGATACAGGGATAACTCGTGCGACATCACGGAACCACTACAACGTCTCCTCTTTGCAGCAGGATGTCTTGCTCCAACGCGTTTCCATTGGCGACTTCATCGTAGTCGAAGGGTAACGCCACCTCCTTTTCGCCTATCCGGCGTATGATCTTGATATCGTCATCGTCGGCAAAAGGCGTCAGGCCGCCAGCCATCGACAACGCCTGCATGACCGAAACCTGATTCGGGGTAATGAATTCACCAGGCTTGTTGACTCTGCCAACCACATAAATCTTGTGGTTCAAATTGATGACAGCGACACTGACTTCCGGCTCGGCAAAGAAATCGGAGAGTCTTTTGGCGATTTCGGATTTGATCTGACGGACGGTCAGACCTCCCGCTGCCAACTCACCGATTAAAGGGAAGGTAATTCCGCCATCGGGACGTACCAAGGTCTGCTTCGTTAGCCCGTCTTCTTTCCAGACGGAGATCTCCAGAACATCCCCGGCGCCGACGATATAATCGGGAGGCACGGACGCCGATGAGTCGGCCGATAAGGAGGCAGGAGCCTGAGCAGCGGATACCGAGAAGGCGAAGTGAAGGGTTAGCGCAAAAGCCAAAAATCCATTTTTCATATGCGCATCTACACGATGTTACGAGAGACCGGACGGATGAATCGGTCCGTATCCCATGGACCATGACCGTATGTAACGGTATAGTCGGAGAATACTACAGCTTATTACATTTTTCACGCCCGTAACAATCCAGATTGCGGAAGGAGATGGAGCCAAGGAGATGGCTGCGGTCTCTTTCGCGTTACAAAGCTGTTGTCATCAGGACTCTCGGAGCGGCGATGCGCCCGCACGCCCCAGGGGAAACCTGGCGAATTTCCGGAAGTCCGCTGTATCGTGCTCGAGATCGAGAAATCGAGCTGATTTCAACCGCAAATACATTAGGGACGATATCCATGCTGATCAGGACATTAGCTTTCTTAGGTCTCTCACTGAGTGTAATCAACGTTCTGACCGGGTGCGGCGGTGCCGAAGAGCGCAAGGCGGAGCATCTGGAGCGAGGCAAAAAATACCTCGAAGAGCGGAACTTCGATAAGGCCAAGATCGAGTTCAAAAACGTCTTGCAGATCGATCCGAAGGTCTCCAAGCCTTACTTCTATTTGGGGCAAATAGAAGAAGCGCAGAAGAATTGGCGGGATTCCTTCGCCCTCTATCAAAAGGCCGGCGAGCTCGATCCGAACGACCTGGACGTCAAAGTCAGGCTGGCGAAACTTTATATGCTGGGCAAGCAGCTCGATAAAGCCGACGCTCTGTTGAGTGCCGTTTTGAGCGTTAAGCCCGAGGATATCGATGCAAGAATGGTGAAAGCGGGTTTATCGAGTCTCAAAGGCGATCAAGCCGCTGCTATCGACGAACTCAGCCGCATCACGGCGGAGCAGCCGTCCCGCGCCGAGGCGTTTTTCGTTTTGGCGATGCTTCACAGTCAACAGAACAACCTCGATGAAGCCGAGAGAGTTTTAGAGCAGGGAGTAAGCGCAAATCCGGGCGATACCTCGCTGCAAACGGGGCTGGCCAAGCTCGCCGCTCAGATGAAAAAGCTCGAAAAGGCCGAAAATATCTATAAAGAGATGATATCCGGCGATCCCGCCAACCTGGAGCACCGGAAACTATTGTCCGAATTCTATATTCGACAAAAACGCTGGAGCGACGCGGAGCGGGTCTATCGCGAAGCCATTCAGGCCAGCCGCGACGACAGTCAGCGTTACATCTTGCTTGCGGAATTCTTGGCAAAATCCGGCAAATCCGACGAGGCGGTCACCGAGCTTGCCGAAGCGATCGAGGCTTATCCAGAAAAACCGGACCTGCGCTTCGCCTTGGCGAGGCTTCACGAGCAACGCAGGGAAACCGATAGAGCAGAGCGGCTCTATCGAGAGATCATTGCCTTGAAAAAATATGCTCCGGATGCCTTGAAAGCGAAAAACCGTTTGGCCTTGCTCGCTTTGGCCGAAGGACAAGTCGACAAGGCCGCTACATGGATCAATGAAGTTCTGGAGGCGAATCCGGGGGACCGCCAAGGGCTCTTGCTACGGGGGCGCATTGCCTTATTCCGCAAGGATGGCCAAAAGGCGGTCGCGGCCTTTCGTTCGTTGCTCAAAGATCAGCCCGATTCGTGGGAAATACTCAAGCTGTTGGCCGCTGCGCATACGCTCGACGGTAAGCCGGTGCTCGCGCAAGAAAGTCTCGAGAAAGCCGTGGCGGCGAATCCCGATAAATTCGAGGCATACAAGAATCTGATCGACTTTTTGGCGGGGCAAAAGAATTACTCGTTAGCGCTGGAAAAGATCGACGAGTTCCAAAAACGGCACTCGGCTAGTCTGGATGCGCTGGTGCTCAAGTCGGAAATTTTGGCGGCAGCCGGGAGGACTGCGGAGCAGGAGACGGTTTTGAAGCGGATCAAAGCGGAGTTTCCGGAAAATCCAACCGGAGGCTTCCTTTTGGGCAAGCTTTATCAGAGCCAGAAAAAATATGACTTGGCATTGGCCGAATATGAGGAATCGCTTGGAAAATCCAAAAACGATTATGAGATTCTGAAAGCGATTTTTGGAAGTTATGTCGAAAAAAGGCAGGCCGAAAAGGGCGTGGAACGAATCACCAATGTTCTCAGCAACAATCCGAAACATGCGGGTGCCCACCAATTGCTGGGATTGTATTACCTGGGCGAAAAGCAAGAAATGGAAGCCGTCAAGTTTCTGAACATGGCCATTCAGTCCAACCCCCGTTGGTTGCTCCCTTATGCAAATCTCGGCGCTTATTACGAACAAACGGGCAGACGGGACCTGGCGCTCAAAACCTATCATCGGGCACTCGAAGCACTGCCTGGGGAACCCACCGTCCTCATGAACTTGGCGCGGGTCTATGAAATTTCCGGGGACTATGAAAACGCGATCAAACAGTACGAAACCATTCTCAAGCTAAACCCCGGCAACATGCTCGCCCGGAACAATCTTGCCAGTTTGCTGAGCCTTGACCATTCTCGGAAAGACAAGCTCGATCGGGCTTTCGAGCTTGCGAAGGAGTTCGATAAGACCGAGGAGCCGGTGTTCTGGGACACGCTGGCTTGGATCTATTACCAAAAGGGTGCGTACGAAAAGGCTTTGCCTTTACAGTTGAAAGCCGCCGAGAAATCTCCGGACGTGCCGATTTACCAATACCACCTCGGTATGATTTACCTCAAGAAAGGCGAGCGTGCGGCAGCTGTGGAGCATCTTCAAAAAGCGGTGAACTCGGGCAAGGAGTTCGTCGGTTTGGAAGATGCGCGAAGCGCATTGATCTTAGCCACAGACGGCGGTTGAGGCGTATCCGGGTTCGGGGTCAATGCTCCAAACCCGGATTCCCACCACGGTGGTCAAAGCCGAATCGTTCGGTCGGAATGCGAATGGGCTACCGCCAAAGCGTAAGCTCTTGCGGCTGATAACCGGAAGGCACCTGCGGACGATCGTCGGGGGATATCGAGTCGGTTATCCGGTTCAGAGCCATAACGGTGGGATGCTTGCCGGAAAAGTCCACCATTTCGACCGGAACGCCGGCCAAATCGCTGAGTTCGATCGGCGGTAGCGATATTCCGAACTGGCTCGCGAAGCCTTGTGCTTTTGCGGCTATTCGCTGAGTGAAAGCGAGCAGCGAGCGAATCGTTGCGTAATCATCCGTGGATAACTGCATCGATGATGGATTCGCGAGGCATACTTCTGCCAGCTTGGTCGCCCCCTTCAGTACGTCCAGCTGTTCGCAGCTGATGCCGGCCACTTGCTTGGCCCGTCCCGTCTTTACGAGGCGCGAGTCATTCGCCGGATTTTCGGCGGAACCGAGCTGGTCTATGGAGATCCCTCCCAGCATGTCCTCCCATTTAGCTCGTTGCTTCGGTGACAGTTTCTTGAGTTGATCGCCCAAACCTTGAAGAACCGGTTGAAGATCCTGGGTTTGACGAGCAATCCGATCGATCTTTTCTTCGGTTATCGGCGTGAACTGCTGCTTCTTGTGGTCGATCAAGACCAGCTGTTCATTTGCCCGCTGATAAAAAATGTCCAGATTGCGATCGCCGCCGGCGCCTTTGACCATAATTTGGCCATCTTTGACGACAACCGGTTGAACAGACCTCTTTTGTCCTTCTTCCACGTTGAATTCGATAGTGCTGTCCGCATTGGAAGGAGAGAGCCAAACGAGATTGGCTACTAGGGCCAGATTGAAAAATTTTCGATATTGCATACGGAGATTCCGGAGGTGTTCGCTTACCGCTCGATAGACGAATCGAAGCTGTCGTGTCCTCGTCTAAATGCGGCAAGCAAATAATGGATGTCTAACTCAGGTTAGAATGGAACGGTAGAACGCATTGTGACATGCGTATTCGACTTGCGACAATCGGCGGGGTGATTTTAGGATTGCGTCAAGACGTAACCAGTTCCATAAGGAAGATAACCAGATGTTAAAAGAATTCAAAGAATTCGCCATGCGTGGCAATGCCGTCGATATGGCGGTGGGCATCGTTATCGGGGCTGCTTTCGGTGCCATCGTAAAATCGTTGGTGGACGACGTCATCATGCCGCCAATTGGTTTGTTGTTAGGGAATGTCGATTTTTCGAATCTTTTCGTCGTACTCAGGGATGGTGCAACAACCGGCCCGTACGCGTCTCTGGCTGAGGCCAAGCGGGCTGGAGCCGTTACCATCAATTACGGCGTTTTCTTCAATTCGGTAATCAGTTTTTTGATCGTGGCTTTCTCGATTTTCTTGCTGGTCCGGAGCATCAACAAATTGCGGCGTGAAGCGCCGTCTGCGGCTCCGGCTACAAAAGAGTGTCCCTATTGCCTGTCGGCAGTCGCACTGAAGGCGACACGCTGCCCTCAATGCACATCCGAGCTTAAGTTATAGGTCAGGCCGTGGCGGGCGGACACACGCATGTTCATGTCGATACGATCGGAGGGCGTGCAAAATTCCGATTGGGACTCTCGGCCGCTCTGACCATCGCGTTCGTCGTCTTTGAAGTCCTGGCGGGGCTGATTGCGAACAGCTTGGCGCTATTGACCGATGCGGCACACAACCTGACGGATGTTCTTGCATTGGTGCTGTCATGGTATGCGCTTCATTTGGCCGAGCAGCCGTCCCATGCCGGCAAAACCTTTGGTTATCATCGTGTCGGCATTCTTGTCGCCCTCATTAATTCCACGACGCTGACCCTGATTTCGGCTGGAATATTTTATGAGGCCTACGAACGTTTCGTGTCTCCGCCGCCCGTTGCCGCCGACATCTTGATCGCCGTCGGCGCTGCGGCGTTCGTCGTCAATGTCGTAACGGCATGGTTGGTCAGCCACGGCGCCGAGCACGATTTAAACATCAGGAGCGCCTTTATTCACTTGCTGGGAGACGTATTTTCGACGGCCGGAGCGGTCCTCGCCGGCATCGGAATCTGGTTTACCGGCTTTTATTGGCTCGATCCCTTGGCCAGTGTCCTGATCGGTCTGCTCATCCTCTGGAACGCTTGGGTGATCTTGCGAGAGACCGTCGACATTTTATTGGAAAGCACGCCTCGCGATATCGAAATGAGCTCCATGGTGCGCGATCTTCTTCAAGTCGAAGGCGTAAAGGGCGTTCATGATCTCCATGTTTGGAGCATCTCGAAAAGTTTTCGCTTTCTATCGGCGCATATCGTCATCGACGACGTTCTGATCAGCCAGGCCGCGTTAATACAACATGAAATCAAGGAGATGATCCGGAGCAATTACGGCATCGGTCATTGCACCTTACAGCTCGAGTGCGAAGGATGCGATCCGGATTCCCTGTACTGTGACATCAATCATTACGGCCGCCATCAACACGCCGATAACCATCATGCCGCAAGGTGAGCGGATTGAATAAAGCCGCACCGCCGGTTTGAAACCAACTACGCGATCGGCGATTCTCGGATTTTGCTTAGAATTCATAAACGCGGTATTATTGTCGCCTTCACGGGGCGTAGCGCAGTCTGGTAGCGCACCTGTATGGGGTGCAGGTGGTCGGAGGTTCAAATCCTCTCGCCCCGACCAAATAAAATCAGGGATTTAGATAAGTTAAAGGCCGGTACCAAACCGGCCTTTTGCTTTTTGATCCCAACTTTGATCCCAACCAATCGCAAAGCTATCCCAGTTTTGCGAAACAGATTCAACCATCATCGGTCAGATCATCTCGCAGGTCGGCCAGTCCACGATCCATCAGCTGTAAGCGTGTAGCCATTCCCATCAATGATGCATGGACGAAGGCATCATGCCGAGCTTCCAGTCGTGAAAAGGTCCGCCAGTGCATGCCTTTGGGTTTGCTGCCTTTGCCGTTCAGAATGCCAGGCTGCCATCTTAGCCGCCGCCGGATAGCGTCCGCCCGCCGTGCCGCTCGATCGTCGTCGGGTTCCCGCTGGGAGGCATAAGCCAGCCGATAGCAGTGCCGGCAGGCGAAGATGCCCGCACGGCCGATGTACAGCAGGGCTACGTGCCGCCCGCATCCCGCGGCGGGACAAAGAAACCATGCCCGACCTCCGCCGTAGTTGCAGGGTGTCCATTCCAGATAAACCGGATATTCCATCGGTTGCCAGTCGCCGTCGTTTTTCCGGTGCCGGTAGATCAAAATTAGGCGGTTGGTTTCCACTCTAATCTGGATAGATGCCACTTCTTGCCCGTTGCGTGTCCATTGCCAGGCGAAGGTTTCGCCCGATCTCAGCAGCCTGTCCCGTTGTAGTCGCCGCACATCAAGCGCCCGATAATCGCTTGTTGTGTTCTTCCCGCTTTGCCAGCGTCGCCCGCTACCGATACCGCCCATCTTTTCTCCTCTCGGATTTTGCCGAAATCATTAAAAAAGTTGGCACCGTCGACTTCTCTGAAACATGCTCAAACCCTTGTCGCGCTTCATTTTGCGGCCGTTTCGAATTGATCGCTGTCCTACCCGTTTCGAAGCTCTTTCAGCTTCAAAAGCATGGCCAGGGTGCGCTCGAATTTGCGATCCAGATGCGTTTCGTAGCGGGAGAGCTTCTCCAGGCGATGCGCTTGCAGCCCTTCGCCCAAGGTTTGGGCTTTGATTGCAGGTTGAAAGCGAACCTCTTGCACCATGCGAATGCAGATCGGTCTTAAGGTCTCACGGATGAATTCGGCCAGGTCGTCAGCAGTCGCCGGATATTCTTCTTCCTCGACATGCTCATCCCACCAGTCGCGGGATTCCGGAATCAGCGCTCGCCTGGCTTTTTCGTAAGCCTTGGGTCCGCCTTTGCGGAGAATCGCCGCCGCCTTCTGGGTCGCGGCTAGATCAAGTTCAGCGTTCCGTTGGCGCTCGGCGATCTCTTCCGGTGTGGCTGTCAGTAAGTCCGGCAGATCGGCATGTTCGCCGGATAACCCGCGCTCGATGAGTGGGCGAGTATTTCCGGGCCATGGTTTCCCCCTATTCTTGGTAACGGTATGGCTCAACGCGTTGGATTATTTCGGATGCTAGAATACGTTACAAAAAATTCACCTTATCAGCACCCGCGAAATCGGTGAGGTTTTGCCGTTTAAGTTGAAATCGAATAAAGCTTCGTAACTCCCTGCTAATCGGTTTTGGGCGTAAATTTGAGGGAGGAGTGGATGGGGGAACCAACGATGACTTTCAGCCATCCTTTTTTCGCTTCTATCGTCATCACCGAGGCACCGGTTTTGGGCTGAATCCGAATCATTACGCTCGCCATTCATCCTGATGCAGGACGTTCGGGCTCAAGATTTTTGGACGCCAAAGCTACTCGCTGGCACGCAAGACAGCCTCGTTAGCGTGCCCAGCAAATATTGGAACCTGACCACATTGAACATCACTGCGGCTTGATCGCGGGTAGCGGTTATGCCAGCGCAAGAACAACTACAAGAACTGTCCATGCAAAGCACGCAACATCAAAACCTAGTCGGATTCATCTGGAACATCGCCAACAAGCTGCGCGGCCCGTATCGTCCGCCGCAGTACCGGCGCGTGATGCTGCCGCTGATCGTGCTGCGGCGCTTTGATTTGGTGTTGGCCGAGAACAAGCAGAAGGTGCTTGAGGAGAAGAAGCGCCTTGAAGAGAAAGGCATCACCGGTCCCGCCCTGGATAAGGCCCTGTCGCGGATTGCCTCGGAAGGACGCAAGCAGGAACTGTTCAACACCAGCGGGTTCACCTTTAAAAAGCTGCTCGACGACGCGCCCAATATCGCGGGCAATCTGATTGCCTATATTCACGGCTTCTCGCCGCGCGCGCGGGACATCTTCGACAAGTTCGAGTTCGAGACGGAAATCGCCAAGCTCGACGAAGCCAACCGCCTGTTCCTGATCATCAAGGAATTCTGTTCGGCGGAAATCAACCTGTCGCCCAAGGCCATCAGTAATCTGCAGATGGGCTACCTGTTCGAAGAACTGGTGCGCAAGTTCAACGAGCAAGCGAACGAAGAGGCCGGGGACCACTTCACCCCGCGCGAAGTCATTCGCCTGATGGTGCAATTGCTCTTCACCGGCGAAAAGGACGTATTCAAGCCCGGTGTTTATCGTAGCGTCTACGACCCAACGGCCGGCACGGGCGGAATGCTTTCCGAGTCCGAAAAATACATGGCCGAGAAGAATCCCGATGCCCACATCGAGTTATTCGGCCAGGAATACAACCCCGAGGCCTACGCCATCTGCTGTTCGGATTTGCTGATCAAGGACGAGCCGATCGATAACCTGATCTACGGCGACACCTTGGGGATCAAGGACGCCAAGAACAAAACCAACGGCTTCGTGCCGCATGACGGCCACCCGGACAAGAAATTCCACTACATGCTGGCCAACCCGCCTTTCGGCGTGGAGTGGAAGCCGGAAGAAGACTTCGTGCGCGACGAATACAAAGACCAGGGCTTTTCTGGCCGCTTCGGGGCCGGATTGCCGCGCATCAATGATGGCTCGCTGCTCTTCTTGCAGCACATGATCTCCAAGATGCACCAGCCGCCCCGCTGGGTCGATGGTAAGAACGTGGGAGGCGACGGCTCCAAGATCGCCATCGTCTTCAACGGCTCGCCCTTGTTCACAGGCGATGCGGGCAGCGGCGAAAGCAATATCCGCCGCTGGATCATCGAGAACGACCTGCTCGACGCGGTCGTCGCCCTGCCGGATCAGATGTTCTACAACACCGGCATCTACACCTACATCTGGATCGTCACCAACAAGAAGCCCAAGCATCGCCAAGGCAAGGTGCAACTGATCGACGGCACCCGGCACTTCAAGAAGATGGACAAGAGCCTGGGCAACAAGCGCAACGAACTCTCCGACGGCCACATCAAGGAACTGGTGCGGCTCTACGCCGAACACGAGCATGACGCCGAAAGCGAAGTATTGATCGACGGTAAACCGGAACGCCGCGTGTGTAGCAAAGTGTTCGATAATCGCGAGTTCGGCTTTCTCAAGATCACCGTGGAACGGCCATTGCGGCTCAACTTCCGGGCCAGCGCCGAACGCATCGAACGGCTTTCCGCGCAGAGCGCCTTTGCGAATCTCGCCAGCAGCAAGAAGCGCAAGGATGACGCCGTCTATCGCGCCGAAATCGCCGCGGGCGAGAAAACCCAGGCGGCCATCAAAGCCGCCCTGGAACGGATGAATGGCGAAACGCTCTACCGCAACCGCTTCGAGTTCGAGGCCGTGCTTGATGCCGCACTGAAAAAGGCGGGTATCAAAATTGGCGCGCCGGTCAGGAAAGCCATCCTCGCGGCGCTGTCGGAACGCGACCCGGAGGCCGACATTTGCCGGGACGCCAAGGGCAATCCGGAACCCGATCCCGAACTGCGCGATACGGAAATCGTACCCCTGCCCGATGACATTACCTTGCCCTTGCCGCTGGGCTACGACAACGAAACCGGCCACGACAAACTGCTGGAACTGGTGCGCGACCACTGCGAGGACTACCTCAAGGCCGAAGTCCTGCCGCATGTTCCGGATGCGTGGATAGATCACGATAAAACCAAGGTCGGCTATGAAATCCCTCTGACCCGGCATTTCTACGTGTATCAGCCGCCGCGCCCGCTGGAGGTGATTGCGGCGGAAATCAGCCAGCTTGAGAAGGAGATTGTGGGGATGTTGAGGGAGGTAACGGCGTGAACACGCGTTTGCTGGATTGCGCGTTTACGTTGAAAACGGTTCACAGTTTGTGTAGATTACGCTCCAACAAAACCCGCCAAGGCTATGCGCGAGAGCGTACCCTCAAACCGGCGGGTTACTTTTTTCCGGGGGATGCCTGATGAAGCGCCCCTTCGCCAAACCGGCCACCACCTACGCCGATCAAGTCGCGCTGCTGCGACGCCGAGGCTTGGAAATCGACGACCCCGCCCAAGCCGCGTTCTACCTTCAGCATCTCAACTACTACCGGCTCGGCGCCTACTGGCTGCCGTTCGAGGCCGATCACCGGAGTCATCGATTCCTGCCCGGCACGCGATTTGTCGACGTGCTCAACCTGTACATCTTCGATCGCGAATTGCGGCTTCTGACTCTGGACGCCATCGAGCGCGTCGAGGTCTCGGTGCGCGCCCAGTGGGCCTATCAATTGGCCCACCGGCACGGACCCCACGCGCATCTCGATCCGACCCTGGCCCAACGTGCCGACCGCTGGCGCCAGAATCTCGACAAGCTGGGGGATGAGGTCAAACGCTCGGACGAAACTTTCATCCGGCATCTGCTAAGCACCTATGCCGAAGACCTGCCGCCGGTCTGGGCCGTGTGCGAAGTCATTTCGCTTGGCCTACTCTCACGTCTTTACAACAACTTGAAACCCATGCCGACCCGCCGCGCCATTGCCGATGTGTACCGCATCGATCAAAGGGTTTTGGAATCCTGGTTGCATCATCTTTGCCTGGTACGCAACACCTGCGCCCATCACAGTCGGCTGTGGAACCGCGAATTCACCATCACGCCGGAACTGCCGCGCAGCAAGCCGGCCGGGCTGCTGGCCCAGTGTCAACCCGGCTCGCGCAAGCTTTACAACACGCTGGTTATTCTCCTGTACGTGATGGACCTAATTGCCCCGGCGCATCACTGGCGGGCGCGGCTCAAGGGTTTGCTGGAAGCGCACGCGGTGCCGGTGGCGGCGATGGATTTTCCGGACGACTGGGCAAGCTTGCCGATCTGGCGGGAGGCGGTGCCATGAAATACCCGAGATACTCCGGTTATGTATACCAGCCGCCGCGCCCGCTGGAAGTGATCGCGGCGGAAATCAGCCAGCTTGAGAAGGAGATTGTGGGGATGTTAGGGGAGGTGGTGTGATGACGTATGCGGAATATCGGGATTTAAAAAACTCTGGCATTAAGTGGCTGCAGGACATTCCCAGCCACTGGAGAATCAAGAGACTAAAGTTCTCTACCGAGTTAGTTAACGACAAGGTAAGCGTTGAAGAATCATCTCTGCCATATCTTGGCCTTGAGCATATCGAATCCTGGACTGGACGAAGAATTTTCGGAGAGATTGCCAATAGCGAGGGTTTAGCATCGGCTTTTTCGACTGGTGACCTGCTTTTCGGAAAGCTGCGTCCATATCTGGCTAAAGTTCATTTGGCTGAACAGGAAGGGTTGATTTCCAGTGAAGCGCTTGTTATTCGCAGCAAAGCCGAAGTTCACTCCGCATTTCTGAAGTATTACATGCTTTCTCGCGATTTCATCAATATCGTAGATTCGTCGACATACGGTAGCAAAATGCCCCGAGCTAACTGGGATTTTATCGGGAATCTGCCGCTTTTACTTCCTGAACTCGAAGAACAACAAGCCATTGCCCGCTTCCTCGATTTCAAAACCGCCCAGATCGATGCCCTGATCGCCAAGAAGCAAGCCTTACTCGACAAGCTGGCCGAAAAGCGCACGGCGCTGATCAGCCATGCCGTCACCAAGGGGCTTGATCCTTTGGTGCCGATGAAGGATTCGGGGGTAGCTTGGTTGGGGGAGATTCCGGCGCATTGGGAAGTAAAACGGCTTAAATTCGTTTCACCGTTTATTACGGTTGGGATTGTAGTGGAGCCTTCTAAATATTATGTTGAGTCTGGCATTCCAGCTTTACGCTCCCTTAATGTAAAGCAACATCAACTAATTACTGACGATTTAGTTTTTATATCTCCAGAATCGAATGATCTACATGCGAAGTCAAAAATATTCGAGGGCGATTTAGTAGCCGTCCGATCTGGACAGCCAGGAACCACAGCGATTGTTGATAAACGATTTCATGGCGCAAATTGCATTGATCTGATTATTATTCGAAAACCAACGGTAGCTACATCAGAATTTCTCGATTTCTTTTTAAATTCAAAGCCTGCAAAAGCACAGTTCGAGTCTGGTTCCGGTGGGGCAATTCAGCAGCATTTCAATATTACGACCGCTGGAAATCTAATAATTAGTTGCCCTTCCATCAAGGAGCAAACTGCAATAACTACCTTCTTGGACCGCGAAACCGCCGAGATCGACGCCCTCGCTACAAAGATCGAACAGGCCATCTCGCGTCTTCAAGAATACCACGCCGCCCTAATCACCAACGCCGTCACCGGCAAAATCGACGTGCGGGCTTGGCAACCGAATCAGGAAGCCGCATGAAATTCGAAAGTTTCAAAGCCGGCCGCTGGCAGGCGCGTTACCAGTACAAGAGTTTCGAGCCGGTGCCGGTCAATCATGAGTGGCGCTGGGAAGACCCCGGCATCAATGCCTTGCTGGAGCAAGCCACCCGCGCCCTGGGCGAGTTGAACGCCTTTTCGCTCATCGTGCCGGATATTGATCTATTCATCGAAATGCATGTGGTCAAGGAAGCGCAGACTTCCAGCAAAATCGAAGGCACGCAAACCGGCATTGACGAAGCCTTGATGCCCGAAGAGCAGATCAGGCCCGAAAAGCGCGACGACTGGCGGGAGGTGCGAAATTACATCGACGCCGTGAACACCGCCGTAGCCGAATTAAACAGCTTGCCGCTGTCGAATCGGCTGCTCAAGCAGACTCATGCCATCTTGATGCGCGGCGTGCGCGGCGAACACAGGCAACCCGGCGAGTTCCGCACCAGCCAGAACTGGATCGGTGGTTCCAGCCTGGCCGATGCCACTTTCGTTCCGCCACATCATGAGAGCGTGCCGGAGTTGATGAGCGATTTGGAAAAATTCTGGCACAACGAATACATCGTCGTGCCGCACCTCATACGCGCGGCGATCAGCCATTATCAGTTTGAGACGGTGCATCCGTTCCTGGATGGCAATGGGCGTATTGGCCGCTTGCTGATTCCGCTGTATCTGATCAGCCACGGCTTGCTGAGCAAGCCTTCGCTGTATTTGTCGGACTTTTTTGAACGCAACCGAGCCAGTTATTACGATGCCTTGATGCGTGTGCGATCATCCAACGACCTAATACACTGGGTGCGTTTTTTTCTCAGCGGAGTTGCCCAAACCGCCACCAAGGGTAGGGACACCTTTCAGCAAATACTGGCGCTGCGTAACCAAGTTGAGCAGCAACTCTTGCAGCTCGGGAAACGAACCCCCAACGCCCGGCAAGCCTTGAATGTGTTGTATCGCAAGCCGATGGTGACGGCGGCCTATCTTGAACAAGAGCTTAGGCTGTCGCACCCCACCGTCAATGCTCTGCTGCGCGATTTTATACGCCTGGGCGTGCTGCGCGAGGTGACCGGCGCGGCCCGCAACCGTTTATATGTGTTTGAACCTTACCTTGAACTTTTCATAAGGTAAGGAAAGCGGGTTTTATTTACATAAGAAAGGATGCAAGGTAAGTTTGCCGGCAAATCTCGGCTGTGAGCATCCAGCATTCCGGGGGAAACGATGCACAAAGAAATCGACTTCGAAAACGCCATCGAACACGCCCTGATCGAAATCGGCGGTTACGAAAAGGTCGACCCGAGCACGTACGACCCGGAAGCCGCGCTGTTCCCCGGCGAAACGATAGCCTTTGTACAGAAAACCCAACCCAAAATCTGGGCGCGCCTGACCCGACTGGATGCGGGCAAGGCGCCGGCGATGTTGTTGGACAGCCTGGTCAAGGAACTGGCCGCCAAGGGGGCGCTGGCGGTGTTGCGGGGGGGCTTCAAATGCGTCGGGAAAACGGTGCGCCTGGCCTACTTCGCGCCCAATACCGGGCTGGACCCTTCGGCCACCGAGCGTTACGGCGATAACCGCTTGACCATCGCGCGGCAGATCAAGACCCGGAGCGGGACTATCCCCGACGTGGTGCTGGCGGTGAACGGCCTGCCGATCGCCACATTGGAGCTGAAAAACCCGATGTCGGCCACGCGCTGGAACGCGGAGAACGCCAAATACCAGTACCGCTTCGAGCGCGATCCGAAGGAACTCTTGTTCGCCTTCAAGCAGCGTTGCCTGGTGCATTTCGCCGTCGATACCGAACTGGCGTTCATGACCACCAAGCTGGAAGGCAAGGATACGTTCTTCCTGCCGTTCAACCTCGGCTACAACCACGGCGCGGGCAATCCGCCCGCGGAAGGCGATGTGCGCACCGCCTACTTATGGAACAAGGTGCTCACCCGCGACAGCCTGATGGACATCCTGGCGCGTTTCCTCCACCTGCACGTGAAGGAAAATACCGTGGTTACCGATAAAGGTATCAAGCGGCATCGCAAGGAGACCATGATTTTTCCGCGCTATCACCAGTTGGACGCGGTGCGCGTCCTGACGGACCATGCGCGAGCGCACGGCTCGGGCCACAACTATCTGATTCAGCATTCGGCGGGGTCGGGGAAGTCGAACTCGATTGCGTGGCTGGCCCACCGCCTGTCCTGCCTGCACGACGCCCATAACGAGAAAATTTTCCATTCGGTGGTGGTCATCACCGACCGGCGGGTGCTGGACCAGCAGTTGCAGGACACGATTTTCCAGTTCGAGCACAAACTCGGCGTGGTGCAGAAGATCGACGAAGACACCCAGCAGCTCGCCAAGGCATTGGCCGACGGTGTGCCCATCATCATCTCGACTATCCAAAAGTTTCCGTTCATCAGCCAGGCCATCCGCACGATGGAGGCCAACGGCAAATCGGTAGCCATCTCGACGGCCGGCAAGCGCTTTGCCGTGATCGTGGACGAGGCTCACAGCTCGCAAAGCGGCGAAACCGCGATGGAGCTGCGCAAGATTCTGAACAAGGACGGCATCGAAGCGGCCATTGCCGAGCAACTGCTGGACATGGACGACGAGGGTTTGAGCGAGGAGGCCAAGAGGGAGCTGCTGCGCGAACAGCTCAAGCGCGCCAGGCAGTCCAACTTGAGTTTCTTCGCCTTTACCGCGACGCCCAAGTTCAAGACGCTGTGCGTGTTCAACGAGCCGGGGCCGGACGGGAAGGCGCCGTTCCATCACTACAGCATGCGGCAGGCCATCGAGGAAGGATTTATCCACGATGTGTTGGCGCATTACACCTGCTACAAGCGTTACTACAGGCTGATCCAGAAGGCCGAGACCGATCCGGAGGTACCGCGCCGGAAGGCGGCGCGTGCCTTGGCGCGTTTCGTGGAGTTTCACGATTACGAGATCGCTCAGAAGGTGGAGGTGATCGTCGAGCACTTCCGCACGCACACCCGCCACAAGATCGGCGGCCGCGCCAAGGCGATGGTGGTGACCAATTCGCGTGAACACGCGGTGCGCTACAAGCTGGGGTTCGACAAGTACATCAAGGAGAAGGGTTACACCGACGTTAAATCTCTGGTGGCCTTCTCGGGCGAAATTACGCTTAAGGAATTCGGCGACAAAAAGTTCACCGAGGTGGGCATGAATGGCGGCATCAAGGAATCGGAGCTGCCGGAAAAGTTCAACACGGAGGAATACCAAGTCCTGCTGGTGGCGGAGAAATACCAGACGGGCTTTGACCAGCCCCTGCTACACAGCATGTACGTCGACAAGCGCTTGTCCGGCATCCAGGCGGTGCAGACACTATCGCGCCTCAATCGAATCACGCGCGGTAAGACGGATACCTTCGTTCTGGATTTCGTCAACGAACCCGAAGACATCTATGCCGCCTTCAAGCCCTATTACGAGTTCACCCCCAAGGGCGAAGATACCGACCCGCAGCAACTCAACACCCTCTCCCATACGCTGGCGGGCTGGAAAATCTATACCGAGGCCGAGGTCAGTGCCTGGTGTGAAATTTGGTTCCGTAACCGGCTCAATCCTACCGGCGCTGAGCACAAGAAATTGAATGGCCTGCTCGATTTGGCAATTGAGCGTTTCAAGGAGCTTGGGGAGGAAGACCAAAACCTGTTCAAGAGCCAGTTGGTCAGTTTCCGCAATCTGTACAGCTTCGTTTCGCAAATCATTCCCTACCAGGATTCCGATCACGAGAAGCTTTACACCTACGCCCGTTTCCTGCTGAACAAGCTGCCGCGCACCACCGACAACCGGACGGTTCAAGTCGACGACGAAGTGGAGTTGAAGTATTACCGCCTCCAGAAAATCAGCGAAGGGGCCATCGACCTGAAGGCGGGCGAGCCCGAGGCACTCTATGGCCCTACAGAGGTGGGCACCGGTCAAGCGGATGAGGATGTGCAACTCTCGACCTTGGTGGACCAGCTCAATGAACGTTTCGGTACCGAGTTCACGCCGGCCGATCAACTTTTCTTCGACCAGGTCCGTGAAACCGCCGTTGCCAACGAAAAGCTGCGGCAGGCGGTGATGGCCAACACCATCGAAAACTTCGAGCCCGTCTTCAACAAGCAGCTCGAAAACCTCTTTATCGAGCGGATGGACGGCAACGAAGAAATCTTCGTCCGGCTGATGAACGACGAAGCCTTCCGAAATGTTGCCGCGAGCTACTTGATGCGGGCCGTCTACCAGCAAGTTAAATCGGCCGGAGAGGCGGGCAGTTGAAACGCAGGCAGGCTCGACAGGACATAAATCCGGCATCTGATTGTGTTCGTGTAGTAACGGAGAGCAATAACACTTCTTCGGCCTTAGCCACCGAAGTCGACAGCCGCCGTCTGTTCGCGGCCGTTCTGCGTGACGCGTCGGCCCCGGCTCAAGCCACCGTCGCCGCATGAGCCTGACCATCGTCGAGGTGCTCGAACGTTCCGTGCAGGGCCGGACGGAGCCTTACGTTTGCCGTGGCGACGATGGCGAGGTGTATTTCGTGAAAGGCCGCTCCGCGACACGGCGGGGGCTGATCGCCGAATGGCTGTGCGCCCGCCTGGGAGAGGCATTCGGCTTGCCCATCGCGCCCTATGCCATTGCCCATGTGCCGGAAGAGTTGATCGAGGCGGACCTGACCGGATGGTTGCGTGACCTGGGGGCGGGGAATGTTTTTGCTTCACGTCGAGTCAATGCGGTGGAGTTGACCGAGGCACATCGCAGTCTAGTGCCGGAGGCACAACGCCGGGATGTCATTGCCTTTGACTGGTGGGTGCATAACGGCGACCGGAATCTCACAGCCTTAAGCGGCAATTCCAACCTGCTTTGGAACCCGGCGGATGGTGGCTCGCTGGTGGTGATCGACCATAACCTGGCCTTTGACCCAGAATTCTCGGCCGCGGATTTCGTCGAACTCCATGTGTTCTCCGATGATATTTCCTTAATGTTCAGCGATTTCTTGCTCCGCGATGTCTACACCGCACGGTTCGCAAATGCCCTCGGCATTTGGGAGGAAGCCTGCCATAATCTCCCGGAATCCTGGATGTTCATTGATCCCGAACAGACGACCCCGTTGAATTTCCGTTCGCCCAGATCAAGGAATTATTGAACCGAGCCTTGTCTGAAACGTTTTGGTCGTTGCCGCCATGAAAACCGCTTGTCACTACGCGATTGCCCGCTTCATGCCTTTCATCGAAACGGGGGAGTTTGCCAACGTCGGCGTGGTCATGTTCGCACCCAATGCGCGTTTCTTTGGTTTCAAGCTGCTGGTCAACCGCCATGCGCGGGTGACCAATTTTTTCGAGCAGATGGAGCCCAAGGTCTATAAAGCGGCAATTCGGACTCTTCGGGAGGAATTGGAGCGCATCGACGGCATGCTCAAGCAGATGGGTACGGATCGCCGCATGAAAAACCTGGATCGAATGGGTGCTCTGACATTGTGGACCGAAATCGTTAAACCACGGGAAACCATGCTGCGCTTTAGCGACTCGCGTGTTGTTTTGGCTGACGATCCCCAGGCCAAGCTGAAAGAGCTTTACGCGTATTACGTAGAACGCAATTTCGTGACCCGCGAATATCAGGAACACATTTTGGAAAAAGGTGTGCGCGGCTGGCTGCGCGATGCAAAGCTGCTGGATCGGTTTCACCCCGCCCGTGTGGGTAACGACGAATACCACGCGCAATTTCCCTTTGTCGCCGGGCCGGATGATAAGCCGGAGAAGATAATCAAACCTCTCAATCTGGGCTATACCGACGCCGCGCGCATCATTGATCACGGCGGCCAATGGGTCGTACGCATCAATGCGCTAAGAAAGCGCCAGTTGTTACCCGGTAAGGTTCTTTTCGCGGTTCATGGTCCTGATGATTTCACTCCTCGGGGCCGAGCCAAGCGCGAGGTGGTAGACGAACTGAAAGATGCCGGCGTGATTGTTACGCCCTACGGCCAGGCTCAATCCATTCTCGAATTTGCCCGGCAATAATTCCAAGTCGGGAAAAGTTTTACCTGATTAGCGACGAAGTTCAGTACAGGCTCACATAGTGAGCCGCTAGGGTCCTTAGACTATGGGCATCTATCACAAGCGGGGTGTCCCATGCCT
>NZ_JAFIBZ010000038.1:0-37050 GCF_017832375.1 Methylocaldum sp. RMAD-M
TCCTACCCTGGAACCTGGCCGATCAGGTGACGGAACTGACCCAGCCGTTGGCGGCTTGAGGCTGTCACGACGGTAACCGTCGGACGCTTACAGTATATCGACAAATGTAATTAAAATGACAGGTAAATAGTAGGTTTATAGCTGGGAATAGTGTGTGATTAAGTCAGTTATGATTGATGGTGTAATGGTTATTTGTGTTCAGAATAATAATATACATTAAGCGGCGGCAGTTCTGGTTAAGTCAGTATTTACTTCAAATAATATATCTGGATTGTTATGGCACTTGAACCAACCAACTCCTTGGAGGCTGGCCGATGAAATTTTCGGATGCGGACATTGCAGTGTTTGAATATCGAAAAGGAGGGACACCGAATGCTCAAGATATTCGATGGGATCGCACTCACAAAGGGTTTGGCGTTCGAATATACCCAACCGGCAAAAAAGTCTTTGTCTGCTCGTATCGTCAAGGTGGCAGAAAAACGATCCGGGTGTTGGGAGCGGTCGGTGAGATCTCGGTCGCAGAGGCAAAACGGAAATCAGCCGAGCTCAGAGCACAGGCCAGGACTTCATCGCCGCATGGTGAAACGATGAATCGAATCGCGCCTCCTGTAATCATGTGCGCGCGATTGGCTCGCGCTGATCTACGCAAAGCCCTTGATCAACATTTGGCCACGCTCAAGAAGGTCACGCGGTAGGTGAATGCGGACGTTCAGGATTCGCGTCAGGACAGTTTCAAGATCGGCGTTCTTCACCGTTATCAGATTCCGAAAAAGCACGCCGCTACGCTGCTTTGACGGTAGTAAGCAACTCGCGCAGATTTGGCTAAATGCGGTCTCGTTGTCACTTACAGATTACGGGCCAATCCATACTCCTGGGATGATTTCCGAGGAATCAGTGGCACCCCTTTGTCCATTAGCCTTTTTTGAACTTGTGCCACTTGAGAAGCGGGCATGAAGGCCATTGAGGATTGAGGATGAGCGCATGGACCTTAGCTCTGGTCACAGCTACTCGTAACAGGCGGCGACTCTTGGAGAATGGAGGCATATCGCCACGCCATACGAAAGATGATTCGACACTGTCTTGAGTTCTTCGCGCTTCTCGGACGACTATGACCCCATCGAATTGTTTGCCCTTCGCTTTGTGAACGTTCATGATCTGAATTCTAGCCGGGGCCTCGACCCCATCCAGAATCTGCTCTTGGGCGAGAGCAAGATCCAGAACCGCTCGGGCGTTTGTGTAAGCCCCGTCGCGAAGCCATTCGGATGCGAGCCCTGCGGAAATCCGGTCTCCGCGGCGGAATGCGACTAAAAAATCGAGTTGAGAGGCGACTCGAACAAGCTCAGCCTGATTGGTTGCTCGTAACACATGCTTGACAGTTAGCCAGTCCTTGGCCGGGTCCCCCGTGAAATTCGTAAGGTGCAAGTTCGATATCACGCTTCGAAGTGAGTTGGCGATGTTGATCGACAGGGACTTCCCGTGCCGGATCTTGTTGGCTTGCTCTAGTAGCTTTGCAACCGCAGCCTTGCCCTGACCGGTGGAGCTCTTGGCGGCCGCGATCATTTCCATACTGGTCGCCACATCGGATTCAATTTCAGTGAGATTTTTAGGTTCCAGCAAAAAGGCAGCGAAGCGGGCGGACAAAAGGGCTTCGGCCTCATCGAACAGTAGCTTGTGAGAAATAGCCTTTCCAACGTAACTGCCAAGGGCATTAAGCCCGTTGGACATTTTCAATGCGCTGCGGTTGTTCGAGACGAGGATGGCTATCGTCTCTGGTTGAGCGCCGGATTGGGCTTCAACGGCTTGGAACAGTTCGTGAAGCGCGCGTCGTAGCACATGATTCCAATTTGGTGGAGGTTTCTCGGGCCGATAGGAGAGGGATGACACTCCTTTGTATGGGCCACCGCGGACTTTGCCCGCCAGGATATCGTTCCCAAACGCTAGAATTTCGGAGTCTGGACTCCTGTGGTTCTGAGTCCCGAGGTCAACCTCATGCGGATTTAAAGTAGCCCGAATGGCCGCCACACGTTCGGGTCCGACGCCCGGTAGGTAGTCAAAGATCTGTTGTTCAAGGTCGGCAAGACAGATGATTTGGGTATGTGGCGCTAGCATCTCGATGCATCGCCACGCGTGCTGGCCCGTGTCCTGCGCTTCGTCGACGATAATGATGGGATGACGTCTGGCGATGGAGGACCGCAGATAGCCGCTTGCGGCAAGCAGGTCTGCGGCGTTGGGGGCAAAGAGGTCAAAAGCGATTCGACCGTCTTCCCGAAACAGCCGTGCTCGCTCGGCTATCCATTCATCCCATTCCTCGTCCTCCTCATCTAGCCCGCCCGAGAGCGCCTTCTCGTCCTGTGGCAGAAGAATCGTGAGCTTTCGAGGTGCCCCGAGGAGATAGGCATGTGCCTTGAGGATATCCCAGAAGAACGAGTGGAAAGTTTGTATGGAAAGCTGGTCTTGTTCTTCCTTGTTTGCCTCAAGCCTGGCCGCGTCAAGAATTCGAGCCACTGCCGCACGCGAGAAGCTTAGGAAAAGGGCAGTTTGTCCGGGGAGCATTCCCTCCTTGATGCGCTTAATCGTCTTGCGCAGGGCAAGCGTGGTTTTTCCGCTTCCTGGTCCCCCAAGGACCAGCGCATGACCATCACAAGCCAGAACGCTCTCGCGTAGCTGACAGACCTCGCCACTCATGCGGCTGCGGCGGATGTCTCTGCGGCAGCATCAGGATCAGCTATGGTTACTTCAGTCACCGGCAACTGGTCGTCTTCCTCAGATGCAGGCGGATGCGGGAACATGGAGAAAACCTCAGCGAGGAACGCCGTGACTGTCGTGGGCAGTTCCTCAAAGTCGCATTCCTCAAATAGCCTTGCAGCCCATCCTGCACCCTTATTGCTTGCTAATGCCTTCTTGGCAATCACTCGAATCTCACCTTCGACAGGCTTTTCTGCAGGAATACCTACATTTCCGGCTTCTCCGCTTGCCTTAATGGCGGCAAGGAAGCTCCAAAGTCGCTCAGCCGGCATCTCCGTGACCACGAGGTCTTCAAAGCCTTTGTGGGTATGTTCGAAGTTCAAGTCAAAATTCTCAGCGTAGCTTGTCGTCTGAGTTTCTGGTCGATTGGCCTTGTAGTCGTAGAAGGCAACAGTCTTGAGGCCCAACGTCTTGAAGAACTTTCCGAATTTGGGGCCATTGCCGTCGCCATCGGAGTTGAAGAATGCAGCGCCAGCGATGTCAAGCGGCTGGAGATTGGGGTCGCGCTCCTCCATACGGCGTGCGGCAACAGGTAAGGCGTGGAATTCAGTCAACCCTTCTACGACAATGGCGGCCTTGCCAAGCATGCATTCCGACAGTCCCCAGCGGGCATAGCGCTTGAATTCGTTGTCCTTGAGTCCTGTGGCTTCCGACACCTTGCGCGAGCTGACCACTCCGCTTTGCCGCGACAGCAGCAAGGTCTGAGAAGGCTCAAACCGCTCGATGACAAAGGGCGAGTGGGAAGTGACAAAGGCTTGGGTGGTTTTAGTAAGAAAGTAGTTCGCAATCCGCCGCTGGGTGTGCGGAGGCACAGCGATTTCAGGTTCCTCCATGGCGAAGATTACAGTCTCCGGTTTAAGGTCAGCTATAAAAGAAAGCAGTGCCAGCACAAGGGTGTTGACAGTGCCGGTCCCAGCGTGCGGAAAAGGCACGTGCCCCTGGTCGGACGTTAGGGCCAGGAAGAAAGACATCGTCTTCCGAAGGTGCTCTCGGGTCAGCTCCGAAACGTGAAGCTTGGTTGCAAAACCTGGGTGCTCAAGGGCAATGTAACGAGAAAGGCGCCTTTCAACCGATCTAAGCACGGGTGCGATCTCGATGGCGTCAGCCTCTATCTCCAGGTTGCGCAGCCGATCAATCATCTTTTCCCACAGATTAGTCTTCACGCCTTTGGTGCGCAGAATGATGTCCAGTAACGATCCACGCTCAAGGCTCAAAGCTCGCGATCCCGTCCGAAGCGTGCGCAAATACAGAAACCCGAACTGTCGCTTGATCGATTTCGGCACCTGTGTCAGTTCACCGGCCGGCGCATCAGGGCTGTGGCTGAAAAACGTCTTGACCTCGAACTCGTCTTCTTCGGGATTGTATTGACCAATAGTTTCCACGCGCAAACAGGGGACGACGTGTGGCGGGTTGGCGGCAGCTATCTCTCCGGTCCCCAGCAGGCGCTTTTCTTGTAAGTGCCAGAATTCAGTATTACCACCACACTTAAGGTCAATTTCGGCGCTCAGATCAATCAGGATTGCCTCAATCCGGATCTTGATTGGCTCAGATTCCGCGCCTTCAGCTGCCGGCGCGAGATATTGAGCATTATAGAAGTCGAACTCATCGATAGCAGGGAATCGGTTGAGGCGATCGGCGCCAAGGACAAGGTCAAGCGCCTCGCAGATCGTGCTTTTGCCAACATTGTTCGAACCAACCATTAGGGTATGTCCGTCGAACAACAGCTCGGCGGACTTGATGCCCCTGAAGTTGGAGATGGCTAAGCGGGCGACTTTCATGTTTCCCTCTTGGTCTTGTTATGAGACGAGTGCACAGCAGGCATTACGGCGACACGCGCGGCGTATTACTTCCAATATAGTTCGGCATGACAGCTTTGCCAGTCGACCTAACTGTTTATCAGCAATCTACACGGTTGAACTTTTTCAGGATTCGGGCTTTAACACCAGCCTCAAGTGAGAGGCAACGAGATGAATCAACAAAGCCTCTTTGTGCGTGCGGGGGCTAGGATTTTGTGGGTCGTTTATTGAGCTGGGGGCAACGATCGCCCAAGCGAAGAGGCAGATGTAAAGCAATGTCTATTTACTGCGATGCGCAATTACTCGCTAGGGCCGAACAGCGGAAGGTTACTCTGCCGATCCGCTCAGAGGTGCTTCGAGTCAATGCCTACCTAACGTTGAGCCGTTCATGGCTTTAGAGTTTTAGTAACGACTAATTTCAATGCAGCTGCCTACAAAAGGGGAGCAATAGGTCATTTGTGATGATTGTATTTCCGCAATCCGAATGAGGGTGAGGGATGGTCCAGCGGTTCTAGTCTAAGAGCGGGATAAGATGTGTCGGAAATCCTTTGTCCTGCATGTCCCGCCATTTCACTCAATGGGGCTAAACCATTTATTGTTGCCCGCCAACATTAACCGATCACCAGCTACCCGCTGTGGGATTAGATGCATGATGTTGAAGCACCAGGGCAAGCTTAGCCTCCTTTAACTTTTCATCGAGTGCTTTCAGCGCATCGGCGACAACCGCCTCATTAGTTGGATATTCGCTTCTGAGCTTTTTCAAGAGCTCTAGCGAGCCAGTGTCTAGCCAAACTACGACTTCCTTCATTCCAGCAGCTCGTCGGTTCGCTCTCATCCTAGCTTGGCGTTCCGCTCCTGAACCTTTGGTGCCTCGCTTTTTGCTTGTGCTCATGCCGTATGAATTTTGTGATTCAGATTGGACTAGGAATTTTAAGTTCGCTCAAAAAATAAGTCACTAGTGATGAGTTGTTGGGGTCATAACCGTCTCTCGTGACATATATATGTAACGGAAAATAAAATAAAAATTATGAATGGCATGAAACTAGCTTTTATGCTGATGTGGGGCCACGCCGAATCCGGCACAGACGGCTTAGACGATAGGTCTCGATTCTCATCAATCTCGACCAAAGGAGGTTCATTTGAATACACAACATCACGTAGCCGCTAACAACACCGCACGCCTTGAAGGCCGGTCCGATAACATCATTTTTCTTAAAGGGCATGAGGCAGGGATGCTGTCCGCTCAACAGATGGCACCGGAGGGAGGGAATCCCGATTCCTCGAAACGAGCGGCGTGGGCCGGGGTTAAGCTGCCTGAGGGTTATAGCCTGGATGAGGTCGGCGTCCTCGACACGGAGGGCAAACTTATCGCAGGGCCAGTCTGGGTGACGGCGCTCGCCTCGAATGAGGAGAAAACTCGATGGAGCGTCGTGGTGTGCTGGCTCGATCATGATGGTGAGCAACAAGAGTGGGCAATTCCGTCCGAGCGCTTCCATGACTCGGGACGGGGGGTAGCTAAGGAATTGGCGACTAAAGGCTTGAGAGTGACGCCCGGGCAAGAGGGAAAATTGCTTCAGTATTTGACAGCATTTACACCGCTGGATCGGAGTCTTTTCGCCTCGAAAGTCGGCTGGCTGGAGGCCAAAGCAATCTATGTGCTTCCCAATGATCGGGTCTATGGAGCGGAGACGGCAGGATATCAAAAAATCATCCTCGCATCCGAGCAGCACCAACCCGGACTCGATTCGATCCGCATCCAAGGAAGCTTAAAGGAATGGCAAATCCACGTTGCTGAACCGTGCCGAGGCAATCCCGTGCTGATGTTTTCACTGTGTGCCGCTTTTGCTGGACCGCTCCTCAAAATATTGAATCTCGAAAGCGGCGGCTTTCATTTTCATGGTTTGACCTCGCGCGGGAAAACAACGGCGCTGCAGGTAGCGGCTAGCGTATGGGGGTGTGGAGCCGATCCTGCGGGTGGTGCGCACACCAACTCGTTCATTACACGCTGGAACGCAACGAGCAACGGTCTAGAGGGCATGGCTAGCGCTCATAATGACAATCTCCTGCTGCTTGATGAGATCGGCACTAGTAAGGTGGACGACTTCGGCAGACAGATATACGACTTGCTGGGCGGTAAAGGGAAGAGTGCCATGGACGCCAATCGCAATCTTAGGGAGACGAGCACATGGCGAACCGTGGTGCTCTCGACGGGGGAATTATCAGCCCGCGCCATGATTGAAGGCGGACGTAAAGCCGCGAAAGGTGGGCAGTTGATTCGGCTGATTGATCTACCAGTCGGTGACCGCGTGATCGCCGACAACAAGGGTCAGGATACGGGGCGATTCGTTGATCAGCTTAAAACAGCGTGCAGTCGTTATTACGGCTGCGCGATCGAAGCTTACCTGACGAAGCTGGTTCGTCTTGATCGAAAAAAGATCGAAGAATTCTTCAAAGAACTCGAGAGCAAACTCTGCAATAAGGTTGGTTCTCTAACGCCGGAGCAGTGTCGTGTGATCAAGCGATTTGCTTTAGTCTTAACAGCGGGGCTTTTGGCGCGAGAGTTTGGGGTTCTGCGCGTCGAGCTAAGAGAGCTATGGCTGAGTATTGTGGAGATGCTCAACGTGTGGCTTAAAGAGAATGCTCCCGATCTCTCCGACAGCGCGCGATGCATTGAAGCGTTGCAAAATTTCTTGGTCACACATCGGCGCCGCTTCGAAACGCTGTCCGCAACGGCATCCGACAAGACTAAGTCGAAGCTGGTGGGGTATACCGATCACGGGCGCGGATTGTATTTGCTAACGAAGGGGACCATGGAAGAAGCCTGTCGTGGATTCGACGTCAAAACCGCCTGTAGTGAGCTCAAGAAGCGCGGTTGGCTTTTTCAGAATGATAAGGACCGATCAATGAGCAAGCATTCCATTCCTGGCGGGGGGCGAGCCAGTTTCTACGCGATCAAGATGGACATCTTGAACGCCACTGATTGATCGAAGAGTGGCTGGGTCGGCGCCGGTGGTAATACTGGCGCCACCTACTGCCGTTTTGCTTTTGTCTTCCACGACCGAGAGCTCTCGGGAAGAAGAGCCGAGGTTGTGCGACGATTAAGGTAGGCGAGTTGTGCATGACAGCGCTTAAGCGGCATAGAAAGCTCCCGTTCTAAGCTGCTGATTAGGATAAGAGATTTCCGCAAAAAGACCGCAGAGATTGCCACAAATTTGCCACACTGCTAGCCGAATGGTGCATGTTTTGTTACCTTGTTTAGGGGACCGAGAATCCCCAGGTGAATTTCCAAGTAATTGGCAAACAACAAATTTTTTGGATAAGGCCCGATGCGCCCGTAGCTCAGTTGGATAGAGCGTTGGCCTCCGGAGCCAAAGGTCGGACGTTCGAGTCGTCTCGGGCGCGCCATTTCAAACAAGAACTTAATGTAGTTCTTGCTCTCCTCAGAACCCTTCTCGTTCACATTTTGTTCACACTGAACATTGAGAGAGGTTCTGCATGGCCACACTCCGAAAGCTTCCAAGCGGTTCCTGGAATATCCAAGTACGCCGCAAGGGAGAGCCCCCCATCACCAAGACCTTTAAGACTAAAGTGAACCGCCCCGGGAATCGTGGAGGCTCGTTGGTTTAAGTCAGGTCTGCGAGGCAGCCTGATTGGCTAGTTGCCGATAATAGTTTGCCTCAGCTTCTGCTGGCGGGATATAGCCGATGGGTTCGAGTAGCCTGGAGTGGTTGAACCAGGACACCCGTTCGAGAGTGGCCAATTCGACGGCTTCCCGTGTCTTCCAGGGCGCCCGCCGGTGGATCAACTCGGCTTTGTACAGCCCGTTGATCGTTTCGGCTTGAGCATTTTCATCTCGCTCGTACGGCAAAACAGGCCTGGCAGGAGTCGTTGGCGCCTTCGGCTCGGGTGAATAGATTCAAGCATTCGTAGGTCGGCAATCCTTTGCCGACGAACCCGTTACCCCAACGGCACCGTCGGGAAGGGCGGCTTCGGCGCTCCCGAAGACGCCGTTTGCGATTGGAAGGGTCGCGACTAAAGCGACCGTTTGCGATTGGGAGGGATTCCCGACCTACGCGCGAGTGCCCGTACAGTAGGTATGAAAATGCTCTGTGGAGACATAGGTGACGTCCGACACTCAAAGCTGGTTGGGGCGCTCGGCCTCGAATTGCCGATTGACCCGGTCCAGCGGGCATGGCGCCTTGTTATCGCTAAGCGTGGTACGTACCACCTTGCCGCGGATGGCGCCACGCAGGCCCAGACGTCGCATGAGCCGCTCGACCGTACAGCGGGCCACCGCGATACCTTCCCGGTTTATTTGTCGCCAAACTTTGTCGGCACCGTAGACCTGCAGGTTGGCCTGCCAGACGTGTTCGATATGTGGGATCAGGGTATCGTCGCGCTGGGCACGTGCACAACGCAGTGCGGGGTTGCGCTGCGGTGCAGCATAGCGCCTGTAGCCCGACGGGGCGATTTGCAAGACCTTGTGCAGATCGGCTCGACCCCGAAGCGCTCCCGATGCGCGTCGACGAAGGCCCTCGGGACTTGAGTCGGCGGTCGAGCTCCGCCTGGGCGAAAAACGCGCTAGCCAGCTTGAGGGTTCCATTGGCCTTGCGCAGTTCCTTCACTTTCCGCTCGAGTTCCTTGATGCGTTGCTGTTCAGCCGAGGTTAGACCGTCGCGTTGACCCGTGTCTCGTTCATGCCGGCGCACCCACTCCAGCAGTGTCTGGGGGGTACACCCAATCTTGCCCGCGATGGATTCAACAGCGGCCCATTGCGAGGGGTGCTCATTGCGGCACTCGAACACCAATCGAACCGCACGCTCGCGCACCTCGGGGGAAAACTTCGTAGACTTCCTCATGGCTCCATCTTCTCAAAGGTTGGAGCCTCCACCAAACCCGGGGCGGTTCATTGTCGGTAAGGCACTTCAAGATCAGTGAAGTAAAAGCTTTCCCCAGCGTACCCGATCGCGAACACATGGGGCCGGACCGAGATTCAACAACCGCTCCAATAGCGATTGATCTGCCGGCGTATCCGCATATTCGGCCTCGCAGCCTAACGAGAGCGAAAGAAAAGAGTTCCTCTTTCGATCCTGGTTTGAGTAGGGTCTGAAGGCGAATGTTGGATCAAAAGCGGGGAAATGGAAGGGCAGATTACCGGTACTGACCACAAGACTCGGCGGCACCAGCCGACGATTAAAAGCCGAAGAATCCGTAATGACAGCGCCGATCGGATCACCTTCCTTCCCGGCACCGAGTTTTTTCGCTGTGGCCCTGTCTCCAAACGGCACCTGAAGGAACCGCAAACTTGCAACCGGCAGGTCATTGGCAATCGCAAAATTTGCAAAGCCCAAGGCCGACCTGCCGCGATCCGCAACAAGGCAAAATCCGCCGGCGTTCGTGCTAGCCGCAGTCGAACCCTGAGCCGACGAACATCTCCCGTCGGTTGGCGCGCCGACAGTCGTGGAACGTGCCGTGCCGGCGGGGAGTTGATTGCGCCCGAACGTAGCCTGTACGTATTGCATACCCGCGATGGCTAAACTATTGGCTACCGAAAAATTCGCGGAATAGTCGGTACTGGGCGTCGCAAGGTCCGAAACCATACAGGCCCCGTCAGCATCTCCGATAGTCGCGGCCGAGCCGTCAACTGACTCGCACTTTTTGCCCCCAGGCCAAACGGTCCTGCGGAAATGTTGTGAGTGCGCTTGATCAAACGCAATTTGCAGAAATTGCACGCCGACCACGGGCAAGTCATTGGCTACCGTAAAATTCGCGAACAGATCGGCAGTCGACGAGCCGAGGTCCGATGCCATACAAAACCCTCCCGGATTTCCGGCCACAGCACGGGAGCCGTCGACCAACGTACATTCCGGACCCGTCGACGTCCCAGAACCCGAAAGTTCACCGGCTTCGCCAAGCATTTCGCGGTCGCCGAAGGTAACCTGAACGAAATTAAGGCTCGCTGCGGAGAGACTGTTCGCGACCGAAAGTTTCGCCATGTTCGCTGCGAGTTCGGTCAGGTCCGAACTCAGGCAAAACCCTCCGGCGGTAAACGCGGTCGAACCGCCTGCCGACGAGCATTCCGCAACCAAAGGGGTATTGTCATCCGCGGGAAGAAGCCGAGATCCGCTCAATATGGGCCTGTTTTTGAAAGTCACCTGCAGAAACTGCAAGCGCTTTGCCGCCAGCTCGTTGGTGGCCGCAAAATTCGCCAGCTTGGCAAGCGAGGTGCCGATCTCCGAAGCCAGACAAAACCCTTCGGGGCCGGCGGCATTCGCACCGCCGGCAGACAGACATTCGGTGCGGGCCGGTGAAGCGATAACCGGGTTAATGGCGGAAACTGGCGTGCTGTGAATTGACCGCGCGCTCGCTGCGGCTGGAGGGCTGCTGGCAGCCGACATATTAGCGGAGCCGGCGGTCGGGATGCCCTGGCCGGAGTCGGGACAAAACTCTCCGGTATTCCAAGCATCCGTGCTCGAATCATCAATTGGAATACATCCCGTCAAATCCGTTGGTGTAGTCGAAACGGCGCTCGGAGTCGTTCCATATACGCTAATTGGAGCGAGAGCCAAATTGACTGCGATCGCACTACCCAACAATATCGTTTTTTCCATTATTGTGCTCCTAATCAATAGGAATCGGAGCGGGGCATGACCCTGAAAGGACTCCACTCCGTGTTATCCGCCCTCGTATAATAACCCTTTAATTGCTGAATCGATAAGCTGCCATAGCGGGTATCACGGTGCTGGGATATTTATTGCATTCGTTCGGGAAATTGTCCTGTCTCACTTCGAGATTATTTCCCTAAGGCCAGCCATTCAATTCTTCGTATTCTCCCCACCAACGGACTGTAGTCAGGAGGAATGGATATCTTCAAACTTTGGTCCGGGTATTTTTTGCCCGGTTTATTTGAGTCGATTAAGGATGGGGTATTTCGCACCCTGAAGGGACCTATTACCCGCTCCAACTCGGCAATATTTAGGAGTAATCACAATGAGGAAAATGATGTTTTCAGTGAGTATGTTGGCAACCATGATGATCGCCGCTCCAGCTATCGCCAGTGATTTCCATGCGCTCGGTGAAATTAAGGGCGCTACCCCCCTTCAAGACCAAGTCTTGGCCACTGTGGAAGGCGGATCGACATGCGGCATCGGTGGTGCCTCGACCGGAGGTCAGCCAGACGGTGGTGTATGCTTGATATCTTTTATTTCGCATCCGACCGGCGCTTCTGTCGGATTTGCGGTTACTAACCAGTTACCCGTAACAGGCGCGAATTTCCTGCAAGTTACCGGGTTATAAGGTAAGCGTCTCGTGATGATATAGTCCCAAGCGGACAGCCTGGAAGATGGATGGCCGGTACCAGCCATCCATCCGACGGGTGGATGAATCCGAATATTACCCTGTATCTAGGCCCAATTAGCAGAGAACGAGGTATTAGGCTGTCTCTACAATATAGAGTGTTGGGACGTGTATCCGGGGATTTCCATTTGGGTATCGAGTTTTACCTGAGCTATTGCGCCGGCAGTAAAATCCCTCCAACAAAACCGGGGCTTATTGGGTGAACAACTCAAAGGCACCGTAAAGTCATGATCTGCCCAAGGCGGCTGTCTACAGGCCACCCAAGTTCCGAATGAAACGGTGAAAACTATTGTTTTCACGTTAGCAGGCTGGTGAAAAACTCTGCCGGTCGCACCTAATCAGGTAGTGTGGGACTGTGACCGGTTAAACTACCCGCTTTATTTTTTCGAGAACGACGATGCGCGGCAAAGATGTCACCCAAGGAGTCCTGTTTAGCTACGTGAACCGGGAAGACCGGGTTCCTCAAACGCATCCGTTGCGCCGGATGCGGCTGTTGGTGGATGGCATTCTGGCCTCGCTGTCGGACGAATTCGCGGCCCGCTACGCGCACACCAGGCGCCCGGCTCCGTTGCAAAAATGGTTTAAGCACGTTTCTGAGCCGTTCGGCCTGTCGCCGGGTCAGGCATACACGCTGAATAGCCGGTTGACGAAGCACGCCTCGGTTCGGCCACCGACGGCGTCGATCCAAAAGTCGAACTGGCGCTTCGGGAACATGCGCATCACCTCGAAGCCCTTGATCGTGGCATACGCCGTTCGCATCGACTGAAAGCCGAGGGTCGGCTTAATCAAGCGCTTCAGTTTACCGGGATCGGATTCAAGGCGATCATTCAGATATTTCACTTGCCGGTGGAGGCAGTCCGCCGGCAGCAAACCTTCCTTCTTCAGTTCGCGGATGGCTTCGCCGTAGGCCGGGTTCTTGTCGGTGTTGATCTTGCCTGGCCGGTAGTGCTTCGAGCGCCTCAGCGCCTTGGCCAGGAAACGCTTGGCGGCCTTGGCGTTTCGGATATCCGACAAGCAAAAGTCGAGGGTGCGGCCCTCTTTATCGATGGCGCGGAACAGGTATTTCCACTCGCCGCGAACCTTGATGTAGGTCTCGTTCACACGCTAGCTCGAGCTCAGGCGGCTCTGATACCAGAGCGTACGCTTCTCCAATTCGGGCGCGTAGCGCTGCGCCCAGCGGTACAGCGTCGTATGATCGACGGCGATGCCACGTTCCGGCATCATTTCTTCCAGGTCGCGGTAGCTGATGCCGTACTTGCAATACCAGCGCACGCCCGGCAGGATCACTTCGGGCGCAAAGCGCCGCCACCGGAATACGGAATCCACGTTTGACCTCCTATGTTCAGTCCCTCGCGGCCATCCTCGCTCGACAACACAGTTTTTGCAACGGAGCCTGTTTTGTGCCGGTGCAATCGCGATTCGGCGTTTTGACAGGAGGTGGACCAAATCCTTCGACAGTTGGTAGGTACCAGATCCGCGTCGGTCTGGCCCACACTGCGTGGTGTGCAACATATTCCGTACGATAAACTCTCCGATTTCATACTTCCCCTCCCAGCGCCAAATAGAGATCGATTCGGTTGCTGAGCAATTGCCGCTTGACGGCGAGATGTGCGCTTTGCGCGTTCAGGGTGCTTCGGTAGCTGTCCAGCAGGGTCAGGATTTCGATGAAGCCGTGACGGTAGGAATAGACCGCCAGCTTTCGGCTTGCTTCGGTTTGTTCGACGGCTTCCTTGAGCGCCCGTTCTTCCTCCCTCAGCCATTCCTCCGCGGCGAGCGATTGTTCCACCTCGCGGAAGGCGTTGAGCGCCGTGTTTTTGTACAGATTGAGTGCTTCCTCCGCCAGAGCTTGGTTCAGCCGAATCTCTCCCTTGAGCCGCCCGCCGGTGAAGAGCGGTTGCAGAAGGCCTATCGCGACGTTCCAGACCGCCGCGCGGGGATCGACCAGTTCCGTCAAGGCCGGGCTGCGGGTGCCGCCGGTAGCGGTGAGGGCTAGGCGCGGCAGCAGGGCTTTTTGCGCGCTCTCCACCCGGAAATCGGCGGCGCGCAGGCGGTCGAAAGCGGCGATCAGGTCAGGGCGCCGTTCGAGCAGTTCCGAGGGAACCCCGGCCGACAGCGGCGCGGGCGGATCGGGCAAAGACGCCGTCGTCGTCAGATCGGCCGCCGGATAGCGCCCTAGCAAGACTTCCAGAACGCGAGTAACGATTTGAACCCGGTTGCGCGCAGCCGCCAACTGGGCTTCCGCATTGGCCAGGTCGGTAAGGGCCAGCCGCAGATCGAGGCCGCGCGCCAGTCCCCGGGCGAAGCGGCCGCGCACCAGGTCGACAATGGTGCGCCTGTCCCGGATCGACCGCTCGGCAACCTCGGCTTGGAGCTTGGCCTCTGCCAGTTCGAAATAAGCCTGTGCCGTTCGTGCCGCCAGGGATAGGCGCGCGGCGTGGAAATCGGCTTCCGTCGCGGCAGCTTCCTGTTGGGACGCCTGCTGGAAAGCGCGTATCCGCCCCCAGACATCCACTTCCCAGTCCAGCGTGAACAAGGCTTCGAAGGCGCCGAATTCGGTCGAGCCGAAACCCGCGCTACGCACCTGAGCGCGTTCGTAGCTCGGCGCGAAGAAAAGCTGAGGCCAGCGTCCGGCGCCATCGATACGGGCTTGCTGCCGGGCGGCCTCCACACGGGCGGCCGCGGACTTCAGGTCGTAGTTGCCTGCCAAAGCCTCATGCACCAAGGCACTCAAAGTCGAATCGGCGAATGATTCGACCCAACGCTCGGAAACCGTTTTCTGAGGGCCTGACGTTGCCGTCCAGAATGAGGGAATCCCCGCTCCGACATTTTTCGCGTCCCGATCTGGCGCCGTTCCACACCCGGCCAGAAGCGAGAGGACTAAGGTCAAGAGGGTAACCGACAACCGGACCAGGTCGATCCTACCGATAGCAAAACTCATCGGCCGGCAAGATCGTCAGGGATATTTCGCGTGTAGAGTCGACGACTCGAGACGGTTTTGCTGGGCGAGCAGGGATAGACGGGGCGTGCGATGGTTTCACATTGCGCGACGTCAATACCCAAGTGCGTCGGCACCAGTAGGAGATCGCGATCAGCGGTATCCATCAGATTCTGAATCAGCCGATAAAGTCGCTCGAAACAAATCTCGAAATAACGCGCCGACGGAAATACCCGGAATTCCGAAGACATGCCTGCATCGCGAGTTTGCGACGTAAGTTTCATCCCCCCTTATCCTCTGCTTATGAATTCAACGGTCTATCAAGTTAAGACGGATCAGCCAGCGAAAACCCGCATCGTCGACGAAAAAAATGCTGGATTCGAAGTCAGGAAGGCGAGGTTGTGAGGCGAAAACAAGATCGGACAGATGAACCTGTCGGGAAAAATGCTGGAGTGCCTATGGCGGGAAGCTTGCAGTCCGGTGTTGACCGGACGCATTGGCGATTTGCGTCCTTGTATTCATCTATGATCAGGTTGAATCGTGCATGACAATCGGCTGAACCCGTCATCGAAATTTGCAAGCGAAGGTCCAAAAAACGTATGAAGCCGTCCGAAAAGCGGCTTTCGAAAATCCTTATCTCCGAGAAGAGAGCATCTGCGCGGCAGGCAATAGGGTCGCCCGTTTTTTCCGCGCAGTTCCGATCGCACTCGTCCGATGAGCTGGTTCTTGTGCAGCCAGTGCGTCTGTTCCAGCAGTCTAATCCCTTACGCCGAACCGTACTCCGTCGCCGACGCGATGACGCAATCGTTCAGAACCTTTCGATCCGATCCAGTGCCTGCGCCAGGGTCGCAACCGTACGCTCGATGTTTTGCAACTTGTCTAAGCCGAACAAACCCAGGCGGAAAGTCTTGAAATCGGGGCTTTCGCCGCATTGCAGCGGGACCCCGGCCGCGATTTGCAGACCGAGATCGGCGAATTTCTTGCCGGTTTTGATGGCGTCGTCGCTGGTGTAGCACACTACCACGCCGGGGGCGCCGAAGTCGGCCGCAGCGACCGATTTGATGCCGCGCTCGGCCAATATCCCACGCACCCGGCGACCGAGTTCCAGTTGCTCATCGCGCGCCTTGGCGAAGCCGTAGGCTTCAGTTTCGCGCATCACCTCGCGTAAAGCGCGCAGGCCATCGGTTGGCATGGTGGCATGGTAGGCGTGTCCGCCCTGTTCGTAGGCCTCCATGATTTGCAGCCATTTTTTGAGGTCAGCGGCAAAACTGGTGCTGGCGGTGTTCTCGATACGGTCGCGCGCCGCCGGGCTTAATACCACCAGCCCACAGCAGGGCGGGGCGCTCCAGTCTTTTTGCGGTGCGCTGATCAAGATGTCCACTCCGATTTGGCGCATATCGACCCAGACCGTGCCGGATGCGATGCAATCGAGCACGAACAGGCCGCCAACCGCGTGTACGGCATCCGCCACGGCGCGAAGATAGTCATCGGGCAGGATCATTCCCGCCGAAGTTTCCACATGCGGGGCGAACACGAGATCCGGCTTCTCGCGGCCGATCGCGGCAACGACTTCTTCGAACGGCGGCGGGGCGTAGGCGGGCTGCGGTCCGGACTCGACGGGGCGCGCCATCAGGACGGTGGATTCCGATGGGATGCCGCCCATCTCGAAGATTTGGGTCCAGCGATAGCTGAACCAGCCGTTGCGGATGACCAGACACTTCTTGCTCGTGGCGAACTGGCGCGCCACGGCCTCCATGGCAAAGGTTCCGGAGCCGGGCACGATGACGGCCGTGTGGCCGTTGTGCACAGTTTTCAGGATACGCGAGATGTCGCGCATGCTTTCCTGAAACACCTTCGACATGTGGTTGGTCGCACGGTCGGTGTAGACCACCGAGTACTCAAGCAGGCCATCCGGATCGACGCTGGGTAGTAATCCAGGCACGGGTTTGTCTCCTCGTTGTTGATTTTGGCACTAATGCAATTTATGCGCCGTCTACGTTTGTGCTGATGCGCCGCTAGTACACCCGTCGAGTTCGTGGAGACGCGGTCGTAGCGGGAGCTCTGCATTGCCGAGCTCGGTGACGACCACCGCTTCCGATTGTCGGCAATACGACAAGCGCGAGCTTGCAATGGCATGGTGTAGCGCGCCAGAAGTTGTGGACGTCAACTCCGCCTTTTCCGGCGGGGGCGTGGCGGGCGCGCCGCTCATTATCCTGTTTTTGCGCATCGGATGCTCACGATACTCCGCTCAGCACTCCGGCACGTTCACCGGAATGTGTACCGCAAGACCACCCTCGGCGGTTTCTTTGTAGCGGCCATTCATGTCCTTTGCGGTCTCCCACATGGTCTGGATCACCGCATCGAGGCTGACCCTGGCGTCCGCCGGATCGCTGTCCAGGGCGATGGTCGCTGCGGTGATGGCTTTGACCGCGCCCATGGTGTTGCGTTCGATGCACGGAATCTGCACCAGCCCTCCGACCGGATCGCAGGTCAATCCGAGGTGGTGCTCCATGGCGATTTCCGCCGCCTGCAAGACCTGCTCCGGTGTACCGCCCGAAACTTCCGCCAGCCCCGCGGCTGCCATGGCGGACGAAACGCCGATTTCGGCCTGGCAGCCGCCCATGGCGGCGGAGATGGTGGCGTTTTTCTTGAACAAGGTGCCGATCTCGCCGGCAGTGAGGATGAAGCGGATGACCTTGTCTTCGTCGAAGCCGTCGACGAAGCACCAAGCGTACATCAACACCGCGGGAATCACCCCGGCGGCGCCGTTGGTGGGTGCAGTGACGACTCGTCCAAAGGACGCATTTTCCTCGTTGACCGACAGGGCGAAACAGACCACCCACCGGTCTACGTTGGCGAAATCACGGGGTTGACGCCGCAGAAGATCGGACCATTGTTCGATCGTCGTATAGTCGGCGCCGTTCAGCAATTTGCGGTGCATTTCCGGTGCCCTGCGCCGGACCCGCAAGCCGCCCGGCAGATAGCCTTCGCGGTGCACGCCGCGGAAGATACAGTGCCGGATTTCCCGCCATAGCCGAAGCGCCTCGGCGTCGATCTCGTCCCGGCATCTCCAGGCCTGCTCGTTCAAATAGGTCAAATCGGAGACCGACAAACCCAGCGCTCTGCAATTTCGCAGCAAATCCTGCCCCGAGTGGCAGGGATAAGGCGTCACGACGCGCGCCGCCGAAGCCTGCTCCATGTCATCGTCTGCGGCCACGAACCCGCCGCCCAGAGAGTAGTAGATACGCTCGAGAATTTCGCCGTCCGTAAGGATCGCCCGAAAACACATCCCGTTGGCGTGGCGCGGCAGGGTGGTCGAGCTCTCGAACACCAGGTCCCGTTCGCAGACGAAAGGAAGATTCCGTTTTCCGCCCAAGGGCAGCCAACCGCTGGCCTTGATAGCCGCGATCCGGTCCGGAATGACGGCCGTGTCGATCAGCGTGTAATCCTCGCCGGAAAGTCCCATCAACACGGCTACGTCGGTGCCGTGCCCGCGGCCGGTTTTGGCGAGGGAGCCATACAGCCGGACGGTCAGGGATTCGACCCGGTCCGGGTCGCCCAAGGCTTCCAGAAACAGCGATGCCGCCCGCCATGGTCCCATCGTGTGGGAGCTGGAAGGGCCGATACCCACCTTGATGATTTCGAACGCACTGATGGAATCCATAACTTTCGCTGCTGCGAGGAAGACGAACGGAGGAACGATTCGACGCTTAACCGGGCCTTACCATACCACGATCCGGAAATCGGCCACCAAAAAGGCTCTCCGATTTCTTGCGACGCACTCGTTCGTAATACTCCGTCGCTACCGGAGAAGTTCCCCGTTTTCTAACAATGGCTCCCGTAATGGCTGTCTTCGACCGTCGAGGCAATAGAGCGTTTTTCATCCCGGTGTACGGATTCGTGTTCGGGCGGGAAGAACGTAGGTCGGCAATCCCTTGCCGACTTATCGGCTCGGCAAAGGATTTTGTTGGAAGGGGCGTCCTGGCGCTCCCAGGACGGCCGTTTTGCGATTGGAAGGGTCGCGACTAAAGCGACCGTTTGCGATTGGGAAGGGATTGCCGACCTACCTATCGGGCTCCCTGATACCGGATCGGAAAACGCTCTAGGGTTTGAAGGACGAGCCTTTTGGGCAGCAAGATCCCTGCTGGATTGCTGATTTCATTGTTCGGTCCGAATGCGGCAATGTCACAGCCGTTAGGAAGCTTCCTCACATGATTTTTGCCTTGTTTTAGCCCAACAGGCGGGAACGTGAGTTAGGAATTAATGCACTAACGGATATTCGCTCCGAAGACCTTTAGCCAAGGAGGGCCGGTCATGCGTACACCCCGCAAATTTCCCTTTCTACCCGTTGCGGCCTTGCTGGCGGTTATCGGTCTTGTCGTTGCAACGCTCCCGAATCCATGGGGTCATGCCGGTCCGGAGTCGATCATTCAGGCATCCGTGGGTGAGGAACATGACGACTCCGCCGAAAACGGAAACGGACGCCGAGAGCAGGGCGATTCTGCCGAAACATTCCGAAATCCATCCGAAGTCGCGAGTTCGGATGGCGCCTTGAACGTCACGCTTACCGCCGGCAAGCAGGAAATCGAGATTGGCGGGCAGAGCGTCGTCGCCATGGTGTTTAATGACAGTTATATCCCACCGACGCTGAGAGTTCGGCCCGGTGATACCCTGAATCTCGAGCTGGTCAATTCGCTGGAAAATTCGACGAATCTGCATCACCACGGCTCGAACGTGTCGCCGCTGGATAATGGCGACAATGTCTTCGTCGATATCATGCCGAATACCCGTTATCGGCAACGAATCGTATTTCCCGACGAGCACCCTGCGGGCTTCCTGTGGTACCACCCTCACATGCACGGTTTGGTCGAGGCGCAGATTTTCGGAGGCATGTCGGGTGGTCTGATCGTCGAGGGCATGCTCGATCCGTTTCCGCAGTTGAGCGGCATCAAGGAGCGCATCATGCTCCTCAAGGATTTTCAGAACATCGGCGGCGAGATCCCTTCCGACAACATCGACAGCAATGCCGGCACGACCCGCACCGTCAACGGCATGGTCAACCCGGCCCTGAAGATTCGCCCAGGGGAAACGCAGTTTTGGCGGATCGGCAATATCGGAGCGGATATTTATTACCGTCTGAAGCTGGACGATCACGTGCTTTATGAAATCGCCGCGGATGGCAACCGCCATACCGAGCTCGTGCCGCGGGAGGAAATTTTACTGCCGCCCGCATCGCGCACCGAGGTGCTGATTCAGGGCGGTCGCCACGGAATCTATCAACTGCGTACTCTCGCCGTCGATACCGGTCCCGATGGGGATCAGTATCCGGAAGTGGTGCTGGCAACCTTGATTTCAGAAGATGCCGAGCGCGAACCGGTCGAGCTTCCGACCGCGGACCAATTCCCTCCGGTGGAGGATTTGCGCGGGCATCCCGTTGCCCAGCACCGCAGTTTCCAATTCTCGGAGGATCCCGACACCAACCAGTTTTACATCGACGGCAAGCAGTTCGATCCGAATCGCGTCGACACCCAAGTCAAGCTAGGGGATGTGGAAGAATGGACGATCGAGAATGTGACTGACGAAATGCACGTGTTTCACATACATCAGCTCGATTTTCAGGTCACAGAAATCGACGGGCAGCCGGTGCCTTTTACAGGCCGGCAGGACGTAGTCAATCTTCCCGTGAAAAGCCGAGTCAAGCTGCTGATTCCGTTTACCAATCCGGTGACCGTCGGCAAGTTCGTATACCACTGCCATATCGTGGCGCACGAGGACAACGGCATGATGGCCACCGTGGAGGTGGTCCCCTGATCTCGCTGACGGGGACGGTTCAATGCCGAATGGAAAAGCCGGACACCTTCCTAATCCTGTGGTCGGGTTGTGGCTGGCCACAGGAGAAAGTCAACCACCTGATACCGTCCCGGAAAAGAACGGCGAAAATGCCTTGTGCTATATTTTGCTTGCTCATCCGTCATGCATCTGCCGGAATCAGTTGCCAGCAAACACACAGGTATAGCCACTGAGCGGGAAGTGTTGGTTATGCTTGGTAATCATTACTATAAGAACAATGTTTAACGTCAATCGTGTTTTTTCGGCGCGTAACGGTACGACAGGGCAGGTCGAATGGTTTTTCGAGGCTAGGGAAGGCATCATGGGGCCGTATGAATCTGCGGCATCTGCAAATAAAGCCCTCGGGGAGTTCAAGGAGCGTTGCATGCGTCTCGGATGCAGCGGCGGTAGAACCGACGATCCAAAGCTTGGTTTCAAACCCCTCCAAAGCGCCTCGGCCTCGACCTCGACCACAATGAAATTGGAAATAATCAAGGAAGAGTAACGTTTGATTCGAAAAAGCGATCCGAACCCCTCATGTCGAACACGCTCGGAGCGTCAATGAGCGGCTCCCGGCCAGCATGACGTGCGGACGGAAACGAACGTTCTGAGCTGTGCGGCATCAGGCAAATAGCGAAAGCCTTACGCCTTCTTTCTTGCGTATGAGATCAATCACGTAAAGAACCGCCCCTTCAATTAGAGCATTTTCATACCGACTGTACGGGCACTCGCGCGTAGGTCGGGAATCCCTCCCAATCGCAAACGGTCGCTTTAGTCGCGACCCTTCCAATCGCAAACGGCGTCTTCGGGAGCGCCGAAGCCGCCCTTCCCGACGGTGCCGTTGGGGTAACGGGTTCGTCGGCAAAGGATTGCCGACCTACGAATGCTTGAATCCATTCACCCGAGCCGAAGGCGCCAACGACTCCTGCCAAGCCTGTTTTGCCGTACGAGCGAGATGAAAACGCTCTAAGTACATTCAGGGAAGTCTTGCGGCATAGACAACCTGCAGGACAACCCCGCCAATCAAGCCAATCTGTCGAGATTCCGCAAATATTTGCGGAATGTACTTAGTACCGTCAAAGGTCGAACGAGCGCGAGCCCAAGCCGCCCGTTGTCTCAACGCTCACCGCTTAATGGCGGCTCATCGGAAGCGAACCATTCACCTGAACTGACCGATCACGCCCTTTGAACTTCCTATCCCCCCTATAGTCCTCCTTTACATAAAAGAAGGCGTCTATTTTTCCTGGGATTCCGGATCGCTCTTGCGCTTCAAGAGAAAGGTCGAAAACTATGTTGATCGGATACAAGACCCTCGCATTGTTGCTGCTGCCTGCATTCATCGGCGGAGTTGCTGAGGAGTCTGTTGCCCAAGACCCTCGCGACTGCCTTCCCGGATACGTCTGGCGAGCGGCGCGAGCAGACGACTTGGTCTGCGTCATTCCGCAATCCCGTGCCCTTGCTGCGGATGAGAACGCCAAAGCCCCGTTCAGGCGCGAGCCGGGACCGCGCGATGGCGTCTACTATTGCTTGTCGGGCTTTGTCTGGCGCGAGGCATATGAGGGAGACACGGTCTGTGTTACCCCAGCTGCCCGACAGCGGGTGTGGGAAGAGAACGCACTCGCAGCATCGAGGACGGTTGCTGGAGGGGTAGACTTCCGCACTGTAGGTCAGCACACCTTGCTCGTAGGAGTCACCACCAGCCGTAACGCCTGGGAGAGTAGAACCTACAGTTCCACTTGCGGAGAGCTAACCCCGATGCCCGGAGTGATGGACGGCATGGTAGGGTGGGGACAGGCGGAGATCGGATGGCTCGGCGAAAATTGCTTCGCCTTCGTTCTTGAGCGCGCCGTGCAATTCGACTTCACTCTCATGGACATGATTCCGGACAAGATCGTCGACCGTGCCGTGCTGAGCTACGACGAGGTCGAAGCTCCTTCCTGTCCGCTTGTCGTGGGATACAGCTACCGATGCTGGCAAAACGGAGAGGGAAACTACGAGGTGAAAGCGAACGGCTGCGTGGAAGTGCGCATCCCTTCCATGGATTGGGTTCGTAATGGTGGAACGGTGCAGGGTAGACTCCCGACCTTCGCCAGCGGACAGCCGACATCGCGCATCAATGCACGTCAATGGGATGTAACCTCTCCGATCGCCTGGCAACTCTCCAGCCCCGCGCCTCCGCTGGGCGGAATGCGGGGGTATGGCGTTCTGCTGACCGGAGGCCCGTCGATCGATGGTCTAACGGCTCAGGACAACACGGTCTGTGTCTCGGATCTCTCCAACATCACGCTGGAGATCACCTATACCGTGCCCCCTTCCGGCGAATTTATACCACCCCGATGACGGCATGATAAGGGATAACTGAAATGCCACCCTCATGACCCCCAAGACATCGCGGCCGTGAACTGCACCGAGCCGTGGTTGTCGCAACATGGTCTCCTTGCGAAGCGCATGCGCAGTGGCACGTGTTCACTGTCATCCGCAGGGGGGGACGGAAAAGATCCGCGAGGATTCGTTACCAGCCACGCCGCCGGACGATTAGCATGTGACCGGAAAGTATTGCCTCGACGCCCCTAAAGGCCAAGATCATTACGGATGACCAAGGCGACTAGCTCTAAGGGCTAGGGCATGAGCCGGGCGCAGTGGCGGCGCTTAAGATCGCAAGCCCGATTGGTCGGTTTGGGTGAGTGCGTTTTTCGGAGACGTCTTCGGAAAGACGAGAAAGGTTTGCGCAGAAGAAAATATTGCAAACTTTCGTTTTACATGGTGGCCAGGGACGGAATCGAACCGCCGACACGAGGATTTTCAGTCCTCTGCTCTACCAACTGAGCTACCTGGCCAGTGGCGAATCGAGTTGCGTATTAAACCTGTTACGAGGTTCTCAGTCAAGCACTAATGTTTTAAATCGTCTCGGACGATTATTTGGTATCCGAAAAGGATTCGGGTGGAGTTTTGTCCGGGTATTCGCACAAGTCGGCGATCGGGCAAATGGGGCATTTCGGTTTCCGGGCGACGCAGGTATAGCGGCCGTGCAGGATGAGAAGGTGATGGGCATCCTTGAAATACTGTTTGGGAACGGTACGCTCCAGTTTCCTTTCGACCTCCAATACCGTTTTGCCAGGCGCGAGCCGGGTTCGGTTGGCGACGCGGAAGATATGGGTATCAACCGCGATGGTATGCTGGCCGAATGCGGTGTTGAGGATGACATTGGCGGTCTTGCGGCCTACACCCGGCAGTGCTTCCAACTCTTCTCTTGTTTGCGGCACCTGGCCGCCGTGTTTTTCCAGCAGCAACCGGCAAAGTCCGATGATGTTCTTGGCCTTGCTCGGATATAGGTTGATAGTCTTGATGTATTCCTTGAGACCTTCTTCACCCAAGGCGAGTATGGTCTCGGGCGTATTGGCGACCGGGAATAGCTCGGCGGTAGCCTTATTGACGCCCTTGTCGGTCGCTTGCGCCGACAGCACCACCGCGATCAGCAGCTCGAAAGGCGTCGAGTGCCTGAGCTCGGTCGTCGGCTCCGGGATCGCCGCGGCCAGACGCTCGAAAATCCGTCTGCGCTTTTCGGCGTTCATGATTCATGCATGGGAGATTTATGGAGCGAGTCTGTTTGGACCGGCGCAGTCTTGCCGAGAGCTTTCGTTTTCGCCCGGGCGTCGATGAGGTTTTTCACCGCGATCAGGAGGCCGAGGCCAATGAAGGCGCCAGGCGGGAGAATTGCCAGCAGAAATCCGTCGTAGTCGCTGAAGACGGGTAAAGTCCAGTTCTTGGCGATTTCGCCGAACATCAAGTCCGCTCGATTCAACACGGCACCGGTTCCTATCGCCTCGCGCAGGGCGCCGAGCATGACCAGTGCAAAGGTGAATCCCAACCCCACGAACAAGCCGTCCATGAGCGCGCGATCGACCGGATTCTTGGATGCGAAGGCTTCGGCGCGTCCGATGATGGCGCAGTTGGTGACGATCAGAGGTATGAAGATGCCGAGAATCTTATGCAGATCGTGGAAGAAGGCATTCATCAATAGTTCGATGACGGTGACGTTCGAGGCGATGATGAGTACGAACACCGGCAACCGGATTTCGGTCGCGACGTGATTGCGGATCAGCGAAACGATGACGTTGGAAAAGATCAGCGCCATGGTGGTGGCGAGACCCAGCCCCAGGCTGTTGATCACCGAATTGCTGACCGCCAGCAGGGGGCATAATCCCAGAAGCGCGACGAAGGCCTGGTTGTTGTGCCAGAGGCCGTCGCGGACGATTTTCTGGTATTTGGAAAAGTCGATCATGGATTCGATCCTAGGGAGCTTCCCGACTCTTGGTCAAATAGGCGCTCTTGGTTCCGCTCAAAGAAAATCAGGGTCTTGTAAACGGCTTTGACTACCGCGCGTGGCGTGATCGTCGCTCCGGTGAACTGGTCGAACTCGCCGCCGTCCCGTTTGACTTTCCAGCGGGATTCTGAAGGATTACTCAGCGAGCGGCCGTCGAAGCCCAATATCCAGTCCGATTTGTCGGTATCGATGGGATCGCCGAGTCCGGGCGTTTCGCGATGGCTGACGACCCTGACGCCGGCTAGCGAGCCGTCCGTGCGGACTGCTACCAGCAGTCTGATTGTGCCGTTGTAGCCGTCCGGAGCGATAGGGGAGAGCACGGCCGCCACGGGCTTGCCGTTTTTTCGTGCGCGATAAATGGTAACCGCTTTATCGGTGCCGAGGGTGAGGTCGCTGGCTGTTATGGTGTCGGCGAGAATATCGTTGTCGAACCAGTCGGCCGGAACCAAGGATTCCAAAGTGTGCAGCAGGACGGCCTGTTCGTTGGACTCGATGCGCTCTTTCGTTCCGTCGTGCACCAGGGCCACGAGTCCCATGCCGATGACGGCGAACACTCCGAGCGCGGCGGCTGCATTGATGATGGGCTTGGGCAAATTCATTTCGGATGTCCGTAGACCCGCGGACGGGTGTAGTGATCGATGGTGGGCGCAGCCAGATTCAACAGCAGAACCGCAAAGGCGACGCCGTCCGGATAGCCGCCCCAGGCGCGGATGACGAATACCAGTAGGCCGATCGATGCGCCGTAAATCAATCGCCCGCGCGGCGTGGTCGAGGCCGTGACCGGATCGGTCGCGATGAAGAAGGCTCCGAGCATGGCGGCTCCGCTGAAGCACTGGAACAGCGGTGTCGGGTAGACCGCCGGATCGATCAGGAAAAAGATCAGCGAAATGCCGAACAGGGCGCCCAAGAATCCGACCGGAATCTGCCAGCCGATGATGCCGCGTTTCAGCATCCACAATCCGCCCAGAAGAAAGCCGAAATTGACCCATTGCCAGCCGCGGCCGCCGATTCCTGCGAAAAGCCCTCCGGCCTGAATTTCGTCCAGTAACCGGTTTAGCCCGAGCTGGGTCTTGATCGTGTCGAGCGGGGTCGCCATGGTGAGTGCGTCGAAAGTCATGTCCGACGGCAGCGTGCGGGTGAAGATCGCATTCCAGGCATCGGCAAAACTCAGCGCTGAACCGCTCAGTTCCTTGGGCGGAAGCCAGGCGGTCATGTGCTGGGGAAAAGAGATCAGGAGTACGGCGTAGCCGACCATCGCCGGGTTGAAGGGATTGTATCCCAGCCCGCCGTACAGGTGCTTGCCGATGACGATGGCGAAAAGCGCTCCGAAAGCCGTAAGCCACCAGGGCGCCAAAGGCGGCAGCGACACGGCCAGCAGCACGGCGGTGAGGGCAGCGCTATAGTCCCTAAGAGCAGGCGCAATCGGACGGCGACGCAAGGAGAGCATGGCGGCTTCGCCCAACTGCGCCGCGAGCAGGGCGATCATGCACTGCACGAGCACTCCAGGGCCGAATTGCCACACCAATGCCGCCAAGCCCGGAATCAGAGCAACGAGCACCTCCAGCATGATGCGGTTGACGCTGTTGACGGGGGCAAGGTAAGGCGCCTGGGCGGTCGGAAAACGCATGTGAGCGAGTGTTGAATGATGGATGTTTTTCGAGTGGCTGTCGAATTTGGAAATGCCCGGCTAATCGATCTCCGAAGGCACCGCTTGAGCTTCGGATTCCGGGCCGCCTGGCGGAGTCTCGGTGTGAACGACCTTGGCGGACTCTCGACGAGTCTCGGCGCCTGCCGGCGGCACTACCGTTTCTTGCTTATCGCCATCAATCTGCGCGGCGCCTTCGCTTGACGGTGCCGATTTTTCCGCGCGGCGGAGTTTTGCGCGTTCGATAGCCTCGATGATTTCCGGCGACTTTCCTGTTCCCAGGTTCTCTTTCTTCCGCTTCGCGGCTTCCGCGCGCTCGCGCTTCTCCTGTTCCTTGCGCGCCTGGCGCGACTCGAAACGAAGGCGCGCATGATCGGCCTTTTCGCGCTCGCGCCGCTTGGCGATGGCCTTGCCTTTCGTGGCGCGGAAATGTTGGACGAGCGGAATGTGGCTGGGGCATACGACATCGCAGGAGCCGCACTCGATGCAGTCGAACAGATTGTAATCCAGCGCCCGTTCGATCTGGTCCGAACGGCCGTACCAGTAAAGCTGCTGCGGCAGCAGGTTCACCGGGCAGGCTTCGGCGCAAGCGCCGCAACGAATGCAGGGCAGGGATCGCTTTTCGCCGATCAGTTCGTTGCGGCCGGCCACCAGTATGCAGTTGGCCGATTTGGTCAAAGGCAGATTATCGGTCGGCACGTCAAAGCCCATCATCGGTCCGCCTAGAACGAGCCGCGCGGCTTCGTTGGTATAGCCGCCGCATTGTTCGATGAGATCGGCGAAAGGCGTACCGATCCGAGCCAGAACATTCTGTGGCTGTTTTACGCCGCGGCCGGTTACCGTCACAATTCGGGAAATCAAAGGAGTACCGTGAACGATGGCGTTATAAACCGCTGCGGCCGTTCCGACATTCTGGCAGACGATACCGATGTCGGCCGGAATGCCGCGCGTCGGTACTTCGCGGCCGGTCAGCACGCTGATCAATTGTTTCTCGCCGCCGGTGGGATAAATGGCGGGAACGCGCACGAGCTGAATAGCCTCGAAACCTCCGCGCTGCTTCGCCTTCTCCAGTGCGGCCAGCGCGTCCGGCATATCGTCTTCCACGGCCAGGAGACAGCGTTCCGCCTTCAGGATTTGGAGCAGGATTTTGGCGCCTTCCAGCACGTGGTTCGGATAGTGGCTGAGCAGGCTGTCGTCGCAAGTGATGTAGGGCTCGCATTCCGCGCCGTTCAGAATCAGCGTGTCGACCTTGCGATCGCTGCCCGGTGCCACCTTGACCGAGGTAGGGAACGCGGCTCCGCCAAGGCCGACGATTCCGGCTTCGTATATCCTGCGGCGCAGTTCGTCGGGAGAACACTGCCGGTAATCCTCTATGCCGGCGAAGTCCATGGCGGCATCCTCGCCATCGGTCTCGATGACGATGCACGATCCAGTCAGGCCGGACGGGTGGGGCAGAGGCAAGTCTTCGATCTTCCGGACGATGCCGGAACTGGAGGCGTGAATCGGCGGATTGAACGGGTGGTCGTCGCGGGCGATGACTTGGCCTTTCAGAACCCGGTCGCCGGGCGCGACGACGGGCTTGGAATCTTCGCCATTCCGCTGTTGCAGCGGAAAAAGCAGCCTTTCCGGTAAACGCGCGACGGCGAGCGGGGCTTTGCAGGACTCCTGCTTATGGCCATCCAGATGAAGGCCGCCATGGAAGTTCCAGAGTTTGAACAAGTTCATTGACCCACTGCTTTGGGTTCGGGCCATCGCCAGGTGGCCAGGGTTTCCTTAACGGGTTCCATGCGGATGCAATCCACCGGGCATGGCGCCACGCACAGTTCGCAGCCCGTGCATTCCGACGCAATGACCGTGTGCATGTGCTTGGCTGCGCCGAGGATCGCATCGACGGGGCAGGCCTGAATGCAAAGGGTGCAGCCGATGCATTTGCTTTCATCGATGATGGCAACGGACTTCGGTTTTTCGATGCCATGTTCGGCGCTCAAAGGCTTTGGTTCGACGCCCAGCAGATCGGCCAGCGCGATAACGCCTTCCTCGCCGCCCGGAGGGCACTGGTTGATGTCCGCATCGCCCCGCGCGATGGCTTCTGCATACGGGCGGCAACCGGGAAAACCGCATTGCCCGCATTGCGTTTGCGGCAATACGGCGTCGATTTTATCCACCAAGGGATCGCCCTCGACCTTGAAGCGCCGGGCTGAATAGCCCAGGATCAAGCCTAATAAAGCGAACAATGCGCAAACGACGAATACGGCCAACATGGATGAAACCGGATCAGCCCTTGACGAGGCCGGAGAATCCCATGAAAGCCATGGAAATCAGGCCGGCGGTAATCAAGGCGATAGCGTTGCCGCGGAAAGGTAAAGGAACATCGGATGCGTCTATTCGTTCGCGAACCGCTGCGAACAGAACCAAAACCAAGGTAAAGCCGAGAGCGGCACCGAAACCGTACAAAAACGACTCGATGAATCCGTGCTGAGACTGGACATTCAGCAGCGCAACGCCAAGCACCGCACAGTTGGTGGTAATGAGGGGCAAAAATATGCCCAGCACTTGATAGAGCAAGGGGCTCGACTTGCGTACGAACATTTCGGTGAATTGCACCACCACGGCGATGACGACGATGAAGACGATGGTGCGGAGATATTCCAGTCCCAGAGGGACCAGAAGATATTCGTTGGCGAGATAACTGCTCACCGAAGACAGGGTCAGTACGAAGGTCGTCGCCAGACCCATGCCCATCGCAGTCTCAAGTTTTTTGGATACGCCCATGAAGGGGCAAAGCCCGAGAAACTTGACCAAGACGAAGTTATTGACCAGGGTCGTGCCGACCAGGATGAGCAGGTAATCCTTCATTAAGGAAAAATCGGGGAAGTGGGTCGTGATTTGGAGGACGGAATTTTAAAGAAAAGCAATAACTTGTCAAACCATAAAACCGACTGAAATACTTTGTTTTTGCGGGACGTCGGCCATTACGGCATTCGGAGTAAGAGACGAGATCATTATTTAGGTTTTGTAAGGATAGCTCACGATAAGTTCACCGGGATGGTGCGCTGAGCCGAGAGTCGTGAAATGTCCCAATTTCGGAGTGCCCAATCGAGGACATCGTCCGTTTTTGCCGATTGCAAATCCGGAGGCGGGTTTTGGTTTAAGAGGGTCAACAAGCTAACCAAGGTCGATGATGGATTTTGCCCATCCACGGGATCGGCGTAGGTCTGTTTGCTCAGTTTGAGTCCCATTTGATCTAGGAGAACCGGAACGTGCGCGTATACCGGAGTGGGCAATCCGAGTAGCCGCTGCAAATAAATCTGCCGGGGCGTGGAGTCGAGCAAATCGACGCCCCGAACCACTTCGGTAATGCCTTGTTCGTCATCATCGAGCACGGTTGCCAAATGGTAGGCATAAACTGCATCGCGCCGGAAGACGATGAAGTCTCCGACGTCGTTCGCCAGATTCTGTGTCACTGGTCCCTGGAGCATGTCCTCGAACGTTACCGCAGCGTTTTCCGTTATGACGCGCAAGGCATGAGGGTCGGTCACAGGTTTCTTGTTCCTGTTCCGGCAGAACCCCGGGTAAATCGATGCGTCCGTATTTCCGTCAGAGAACGACGCAAGGTCTTTGCGCGAGCAGGTGCAGGGATAAAGGAGCTCTTGATGATCGAGCCGCGCAAGTGCGGCTCGATAGGCCTCCAAACGCTCGCTCTGATAGAGGATAGGCCCGTTCCAGTGCAAACCGAATGTTTCCAGGGTGCGAAGAATCCGGTCTGCTGAATCGGCAATGGTGCGAAAAGGGTCGACATCGTCGATTCTCAAATACCATTCGCCTTGCTGCGATTTGGCTTGGAGAAAACTGGCGAGAGCTGTGTAGAGGGAGCCTAAATGCAGGGGGCCGGTAGGCGATGGCGCGAAACGGCCCCGGTATTTTGGCTTAGAAGAGGTCGTCGAGAATTGGGTGTCGTTCAAGTCCGAGGATGAATGGACCAAAGATTAGCCGACTTGCTTTTCCCGGATTTCATCCAGAGTCTTGCAGTCGATGCACTGGGTCGCCGTCGGCCGCGCCTCGAGGCGCCGCAGGCCGATTTCCACGCCGCAGGTCTCGCAATAACCGTAATCGCCACGCTCGAGATTTTCCAGGGATTCTTCGATCTTTTTGATGAGTTTCCGTTCCCGGTCGCGGGTACGCAGTTCCAGGCTGAATTCGGATTCCTGCGTCGCGCGGTCGTTCGGGTCCGGGAAATTAGCCGCTTCGTCCTGCATGTGATGCACCGTCCGATCGACTTCCTTCATGAGTTCCGCCTTCCAATTCTGTAGAATGCGACGGAAGTGCTCGACTTGAGCCTCATTCATGTATTCTTCGCCTTCCTTGAGCGGGTAAGGCGTGAAGCTGAAAGGTGTCACATGGGTATCGGCTTTTTGGGCGCTGGACATCCGTAAACTCCTAAACCAAGTTCAAAAACCGGATATTACTAGCAGACAAATCGCGGTTCTGCAAGATGGCCGGCGTCTGCTAACGAGATTGCTGGGACACTTTAAGGCGATTCCGCCGTGTTACGGATGCAAAAATGATGATTTCGAATCGTATGGCTGGCATACAGCCCTTCTACGTGATGGAAATTTTGTCGCGTGCCAATGCATTGGAGCGCCAGGGGCGGGACATTATTCATATGGAAATCGGCGAACCGGATTTTCCGACGCCTCCGCTGGTTATCCAACACGCGACCGAATTCATGGGCCGCGGAGAAATAAAGTATACGCCGGCTGCCGGGCTGCCCGAGCTTCGCGAGGCTATATCGAAATATTACCGTGACCGCTACGGCGTATATGTCGCGAGTGAACGAATCTTTGTCACTCCAGGCGCCTCGGGCGGCTTTCTGTTGGCGATGGGATTGCTGCTTAATGAAGGCGACGAGGTTCTGTTGGCGGATCCTGGCTATCCATGTTATGCGAATTTTGTTCGACTTTTTGGTGGCACTCCTTCGTTGGTTCCCGTAGACGCGTCAACGTGCTTCCAGCTCAATTCGGACGTCCTGTCCGCCCACTGGGACAGCCGAACAAAGGGCGTTGTGATCGCATCGCCCTCGAATCCCACTGGAACCGTAATGCAATCGGATGCGTTGAAGAGACTCACCATTGAATTGGAGCGGCGATCGGGGTTTTTGATATCAGACGAGATCTATCACGGACTCGAATATGACGAGCCTTCACCGACGGCTCTATCGCTCTCGGATCGGGTTTTCGTGGTCAACAGCTTTTCGAAATATTTTGGCATGACAGGCTGGCGGGTCGGCTGGCTTGTGGTTCCTGCCGACTACATCGAAAGTGCCGAAAAACTTGCACAGAACATTTTTATTTCTACGCCCGCCCCTTCACAATATGGCGCCCTGGCTTCCTTTACCGAAGCGAACTTACAAGAATTGGAGCAGCGACGACGCGTTTTTCGGGAAAGAAGAGACTTTCTTTGTGAGCAGCTGTTGAGCATTGGATTTACATTAAACACCATCCCAAATGGTGCTTTTTATGTGTACGCTGATTGCCGGCGGTTTACGTCGAATAGCTTTGATTTTGCATTGAATTTGTTAGAGGAAACCGGCGTGGCGACAACTCCGGGTAAGGATTTCGGAAAAAATTCGCCCGAAAGTCATCTTAGATTTTCATATGCGGTCACTCTTGAGCGATTGGCTGCGGCCATAACTCGGATAAGACAGTTTGTGCAGCGCTAATCCTATATGCGACGCTAGACTGCGTAATGAGATATTTAAAATATAAGTTGTTAAATCAATCGGTTAGCACATCCTGGCTGGCGTGATAGCGATCCTCTGGGTGAAATAATCAGTCTTAGGGGCGCGCAACAGCTATGCTAGACTTTGTATGCTTCCTGAGCCGGCGAGATGGGGCGCCGCATTGTAAATCGAGAGCGAAGAGCCAGGCTTTTTGTGCTTGCATCAGACCCGACGTTCCACAAAACCGCGCCGCTTAAACAAAACAAATGTTGGTTTTATGTCAGGGTTTCGGCTGACCTTGTTTTCACCTCGGGTTTCGTGAGCGAGCTGTTTTAAGAAAAAGCTAATTGGGGATAGATATTATGCGTCTTTTTAATTATGGAGCTTTGTGCGGAATTTTATTCTGCGCCTCTTTACTCGTGGGATGTGCTCCACTCGCACCAAACGTAGACCCGCCCTCGGAATATACCTACATCATCGGGCCAGGCGACAGCATTGAAATGTTTGTCTGGGGAAATCCCGAAGTATCTCGCACCATACCGGTTAGACCAGACGGAAAAATCAACGCCCCTTTGGTTGAGGAACTACCTGCATCGGGCAAGACGCCCTTTCAGCTCGCACGCGATATCGAAAAGGAATTAGCAAAATATATTCGAAACCCGCTAGTAACCGTAATTGTGAGTAATTTTGTCGGTCCTTACAGCGAGCAAGTTAGAGTTGTTGGACAAGCTGCAAAACCCCAGGCTGTACCTTATAAAGAAAATATGTCTCTGCTCGATTTAATGATTTTAGTTGGTGGGGTTACCGATTATGCGGCTGGCAACCGAGCTACTATCGTAAGGACATTAAATGGTGTTAAGCAGCAACTTAGAGTTCGTATCGATGATCTGCTCGAGGATGGCGATATCACGGCTAATGTAAATATTCTACCAGGAGATGTTTTAATTATTCCGGAAGCTTATTTTTAGCCTGTTTCGCATAGGAGCTAATTTCCATGCATGAACTAATCGCCGAGGTTCTCGGTCATATCCAAGGCGCAACCCGTTATAAGTGGCTTTCTATTGCTTTGGCATGGGTAATTAGTCTTGCGGGTTGGGTTTTTGTCGCGCAAATGCCTAACAAGTATGAGGCAAGTGCGCGCGTACATGTAGATACTCGCTCTGTTTTGCGTCCTCTGCTTTCCGGCTTGGCTATTCAGCCAGATGTTTCCGGCCAAATCCGATTAATGTCGAAATTGATGTTCAGTCGCCCAAACTTGGAGAAAGTGGCTCGGATGACCGACTTGGATTTAGGCGCGAAGGATGAAGCATCCATGGAAAAGTTAGTCAGTCACCTGCAATCGGCTATGAGCATTACTGGCGGAGAAAATAATCTATTTACGATTAGCGCAGAAGACCAAAATCCAGCGGTAGCAAAGAAGATTGTTCAGGCATTATTAACTATTTTTGTTGAGCAAACACTCGGAGAGTCGCGGGAAGATTCAAATTCTGCGCAGAAATTTCTGGACCAGCAGTTAAAGGAGTATGAAACACGTTTGCAAGCCGCTGAGAAGGCAAGAGAGGATTTCAAGCGAGCCAATTATGGATTGTTGCCGGAGCACGGGGGCGACCTTTATGGACAGCTCGGCACGCTTAACGGACAGCTCGAGGAGGCTAAGATGGCTCTGCAAGAGGCTGTCTATCGGCGCGAAGAAATGCAGAGGCAGCTGGATGAGGAGGAGCCGTCATTCACGGATTTTGGGAGCCAAGTTGCAGCAAGTCCTTTGGATACGCGTATTCAAGCGTTGCAAGCTCGATTGGATGAATTGTTGCTGAAATACACGAAGGGACATCCCGAGGTCATGGCGATTAAAAAGAGCATAGTCGAATTGGAACGGCAGAAAAAAAAGGAAGAGGAGGAGGCCGCATCGGAAGAAGATACCAGTTCTGGCATGGGGGGCGAGACAAATCCGGTTTTTCAACAGAAGAAAATTGCGCTTGGCGAGGCGGACGCTAATGTCGCCTCCTTGAACTCACGAGTCAAAATCTTCGAGGAAAAGATAGAGAACCTGAAGAAACAAATGGATGACCGTTTAAAAGTGGAGACTCAGTTGCAGGGTCTCAATAGAGATTATGCAGCGATTAAGGAAAATTATGATGCACTCCTGAAACGGCGCGAGACAGCGAGAATGTCGGAAAGCGTAGAGCAGAGCACGGATAGCGTTAAATTCAAGATTGTCGACCCACCTCAAGTACCTACGAAACCTTCTGCTCCAAATCGCATTCTATTATCGGTTGGGGTTTTCGCGGCAGGTATAGTGGTAAGTATAGGGTTGGCTGTGTTTTTGGCGCTGCTCCGGCCGGCATTCAATACCATGAATAAAGTTCGAGAGGTTACGGGATTGCCTGTACTTGGCAGCGTTTCCATGAATTGGATTCCGGAAATTAAGGAACGGAAATGGCGTGAGTTTCTAGCTTTTACGGCTATATTTGCCATGTTATTCGTAGTATTCGTTGGGGTAATCTTGCTGGAAATTAGGGGTTATCATCTTCCGTCCTTCATTTAGTCGGGGGCAGCCACGTGAGCATTATTGAAAAGGCACTTAATAAAGCGTTAGAGCTCGAGCAGTCTTCGACTAATAAAAAGGCGGATCAACAGAATTTTCCCGAAAGACTGGAAAACATTGAGGCGGCCGAGCCAGTCCCCGAGCCAACCAGGAAAGCTACTGCCGAGGCCAGTAAAATACATTCGATCGGTTGGAGTCACCTGCGGGAAAAAGGGATGCTCGGGCCTGAGATGGCTTATAGTCAGATAGCGGAGGAGTATCGCCTAATCAAACGGCCGCTTTTGATGAACGCATTCCCGGATGGTGATAATGGTCTCAGCCGTGCGAATCTGATTCTCGTCACCAGCAGTGTTCCCGGCGAGGGGAAAACCTTTACGGCCGTAAATTTGGCGCTCAGCATAGCGATGGAGCGGGATAAAACCGTACTGTTGATAGATGCTGACGTGGCGAAACCATCGATAGCTGAATTACTCGGGATCCCTGCGAAGATAGGATTGACCGATCTGCTTCAGGATAAATCGATCCGTTTTTCCGATGTCTTGATCAAAACGGATATTCCCAACCTCACGCTGTTGCCGGCAGGTAAATTGGATCGCCATTCCACCGAGCTCTTAGCTAGTGATGCGATGAAACGACTAGCCAATGAATTATCTGCCCGTTACCCGGACCGGGTAGTGATTTTTGACTCTCCGCCATTGTTGGCTGCTAGTCAAGGCTCCGTTTTAGCCACGTTGGTTGGGCAGGTCGTCCTGGTAATTGAGTCGGAATCAACGCCCCAATACATTGTTCAGGAGGCCATTTCCAAATTAGAGTCCTGCGAGGTCATTGGCTGTGTATTGAACAAGACCAAAAAGGGATTTGGATTCAGATATTATGGCTACGGGTACGGTTATGGGTATGGATCTTATGGTCAGCAGAGAACTGATGGGTGACCCAGCGTCCATGCCAAGTATTAGGAAGATCGGTCAAGGTATAGCCGTTCTTCCTTTTCTTTTTCCGTTGGCCCCTGCCTTCGCCGTGGATTGGCTTGTAACTCCCAATTTAACTGCGCGAGGAATATATTCCGACAATATCAATTTGTCCGGTAGCGGACAACGGTCTAGCAGTTCGGCGGGGCAGAATGGCGATGATGCATTCGTGACTGAGTTAAGTCCTGGCGTATCAGTCCGGCGCCGGGGCCGAAATCTATTTAACTTGGATTATCGCATGCAGAATCTATTCTATGCGGGAACGGATACAGATCCGCGGATCAATAACCAACTTCAAATGAATTCGACTACCGAGCTGTGGGATAATTCGGTATTCATCGATTCTACAAGTACGATTGGGCAATACAATAACTCGACTACTGGCCGTTTTGCGTTTGATAATGTCTCGCAAACTGGCAATACCAGCGATTACAGAACTTTTCGAATCAGCCCCTATTGGAAGCCGCACTTGGGCGGTTATGCAGAAGGTACTGCCCGTGTCACGTACAGTAACATCGGCGGAGGAAACTTCGATTCGAATATTTTCGAACAAAGAATAGATTTGCGTAGTGGCAACTGGTTCGATTCGCTTGCCTGGCGTGCCAACTTTTATAATCAAGAAAACACGCGTGACAATGGTGTCGGAGGCGCCAGCGCTACAGGCGACGTAAAATATCGAAACTACAATGGCGAGTTGAGATACCGTCTCTCCAAGGAATTCAGCCCGTTTATTCAGGCAGGACGTTTCGAAAACGATTTTTTAGGTCAGACAAACATTTCGGGGGCTCGAAACGGGGGGTATTGGACTGCGGGACTGGCTTGGACGCCGAGTGCTAAATTAGCTGTACAAGGCGGGTGGGGTAGCAACAATCATTTCATATCTGTGGCATGGGAGCCGAGCAAAAGAACTACGTTTCAGATCATCTACCGCGATAGCGACATAGGTGGGGCTTATGGTGGAGGTGGTTTCGGCGGGTTAGGCTACGGCGGAGCGGGTTTCGGAGGAGCAGGTTTCGGAGGAGCAGGTTTCGGAGGAGCAGGTTTCGGAGGAGCAGGTTTCGGAGGAGCGGGTTTCGGAGGAGCAGGTTTCGGAGGAGCAGGTTTCGGAGGAGCAGGTTTCGGAGGAGCGGGTTTCGGAGGAGCAGGTTTCGGAGGAGCAGGTTTCGGAGGAGCAGGTTTCGGAGGAGC
>NZ_JAFIBZ010000039.1:0-35562 GCF_017832375.1 Methylocaldum sp. RMAD-M
CAATCCGCGCATGCAGTGCGGTCAGCTCCGCGTCCCACTGTCGTATCGAGTCTTGCATGGCAGTCTCCTCAGTCGATTACCATGCTTGTTAGACCAACAACTGCGGCTGTAGTATTAGAGCCTATCCCAGTAGGCTCAAGAAACCCTTCGACAAGCTCAGGGCGAACGGCCTACTGGGATAGGCTCATAGTCAACCTGAACAGGCCCAGCCTGGCTTTCCGGGCGAGTAAAGCGCCGCTAGCCCATCGATGCCGGGGATGGGGCACGGCCTATCGGCCTTTGCCCCTCCCATGGGAACCGAAATTCGCTTCCACCGTCGTTGATCGGCTTACTCGCCGATGATTTTCACCAAAACCCTCTTCTTGCGGCGGCCGTCGAACTCGCCGTAAAAAATTTGCTCCCACGGGCCGAAATCGAGCTGTCCGCCGGTAATCGCCACGACCACTTCCCGGCCCATGACCTGCCGTTTCAAGTGGGCATCGCCATTATCTTCGCCAGTGCGGTTGTGGAAATAGCGGCTGATCGGTTCGTGCGGAGCCAGATTTTCGAGCCAGGTTTCGAAGTCGCGATGCAGACCGGACTCGTCATCGTTAATGAAGACCGATGCCGTGATGTGCATGGCGTTAATCAAAACGAGACCTTCCCGCACTCCGCTTTCTCTCAGACATGTCTCCACCTGATGGGTAATGTTGATAAAAGCGATCCGGCTCGGTGCTTCGAACCAAAGTTCTTTACGGTAACTTTTCATGTCTGAGGTGCTCCTGTTGTTCGGGGGCTTTATCTTTTTAGGGACAAAAAAACGCAGTCGATTTTAACTGCGAATGGTGCGACAGATTGATGTCGTTCTCAAGCCGTGATGTTTACCCGCGAAAATTGGCGGGAGACTCCGGTGTCAGAAAATTTTACATTCCTTGGAAACGCCAGTATCAGCGCTACCTGCACTCTAAAATCATTGAACTATCAATAGTATACGGCCGATCGGATAGGGCTTTCCGCTAGGAGTTGCTCGTTACGATACATAAGAAACTGGGTTTCGAAGCACCGCTAGGGGACGCCGGACGTTCCACTACATTTACAAAAATGAGACTGCGTCATTTCGAAAAAATTTGTAAAAACAACGACATGACGCCGTGGTACGAAAATTGTTGGGAATATGGCAGCGTTTGGAAGAACGCTCCGGGTCAGAGCTGGAGTTCAGCCCGGTAACCACTGACTTTAAGGAGACATACGATGACGAACTTCAATAAGACTTTGTTGGCGGTCGGTATCAGCCTGGCATTGGGTTTCTCGTCGGGGGCATGGGCTGACGTGGAAATCGATCCCGATGACAACAGCTTTAATGTAGGGGTGGACGCGAGCTACGAAGCTGACGCCGAGGAGGATTCCGCTGCTGCGGTCAACGGGAACGCGACGAACGACCAAAGCGAAGCGGAAGCCGAGAACAACGGTGCTGCCGCCGCGAACAACGGGGGCACGGCCACCGCTGGCGAAGCTGAGGCCGAGGACGAAAACTCTGCTGCCGCGAACAACGGGAGCACGGCCAACGCTGGTGAAGCTGAGGCGGAGGACGAAGGTTCTGTTGCCGCGGCCGGCAACGGCACGGCCTCTGCCGACAACAGCGAAGCTGAGGCCGAGGACGACGGTGTAGCCGCGAACAACGGGGGCACGGCAACTCGCGACCAGAGCGAAAACACAACGGCTAACGCTGGCGGGGATGCTTTTGCTGCCCAGAACGGCGGTGAGATCGACTATACCTCGGCCTCGGCCACTGGTGGCGGGAATGCGTTAAGCGCGCAGAATGGCGGGGAGATCGAGGTAAATTCGGCTTCGGTCGCCGGCGACGGGAATGCTTTTAACGTCCATAGGGGCGGCGAAGTGGAGATCGACAACAGTACCAAGGTCGAGCTAGATGGGGAAGTCGAGCATGTGGTTGTAGTGCCGGTCGGTGTCGCTGTCCAGGCAGGGGTGCCGGTTGCGGCTTCATCCAACAGCATCGACGGTTCAGCCAACGGCGCCGCCGGTATCGTTCAGCTCTCCCAAAACCTGGGCCACGCCTCGTTGATTCAACAAAGCACCAATGTTTTTGGCACCGTGAACGTCAACAATTGAAATTGACGAGATAACAGCCGATTAGGGTACCGGTGAGCGCCGAAACGCTCACCGGCTCTCTGCCAAAGCCTAAAGGAAAGAAGGTGTGAACGATGAAAAAAGGATTGCTTGGAAGCCTATGTTTTCTCGTCAGTTGTTTTTGGTCGACCGGCCAAGCAAGCGGTCTCGACGACGAAGTCGCATTCGCTTCCGAATCGTATGCGGCGGTTGGGAGCGGCGATTTGGGCGAGGAGCGGGCCCGCGAGGGCGTGGACGATTTGGCGTTCGCCCGCGGCGCGCTCAAGGCGACAATGGCTGGTAACACTGCAAATACCAGTAATATGACCACATATAACAGTATCGATAGCAGCGCGTTCACCGATGCTGGCGGAATCATATCGGTCATTCAAAACACCGGAAACAACGTAATCATTCAAAATCTCACGGACGTCAACGTCACCATAACGCCATGAGCGAAAGTACCGGTCTTTTTCGTTCAAGTCTTTTGCTCGTTCTCTGTGTTATGAGCACGGTGTCGGAGGTTCGCGCCGGCTCCGTGCAGTTTTTCGATGGAGTGGCGGGGCCGGGATTCTATAACATCGGCACAACGAGCTACGCGGAGAGACGGTTCAAGACCATTCTGAAGCAGCAGTATGATTTCAGCTGCGGCTCGGCAGCGCTGGCGAGTTTGCTGTCATTCCATTACGAAGATACGGTCGGCGAATTGGAAGTCTTCGGCGACATGTGGGAGCATGGCGACCAGCAGAGAATACAACAGCAAGGTTTTTCCTTGCTGGACATGAAACAATACCTCGAACGCCGAGGGTACAAGGCTGACGGTTACAAAATCGGCTTGGAGCAGCTGGCTCAGGCGAAGGTGCCCGCGATTACTATTATCAATAATAAGGGCTATTTGCACTTCGTCATCATAAAAGGCACGAACGACTCCGCTGTGTTGCTTGGAGATCCGGCCATGGGTTTGAAAAGGGTGGATCTTCAGACGTTTAGAGAATTATGGGACAACCGCATCCTTTTTGTTATTCGAAATAAAAAGAATATTGCGGGCAAATATTTCAACAGCGGTGAAGAATGGGCTTTGAGTCCGAAAGCCCCATTGGGTATGGCAGTCGATAATGGTAGTCTCGCCTCCTTCAACCTGCTACAACCGGGAAGATATGATTTTTAGAAACAAGGAGTAATATCATGATGTCGGCCAAGGATGTTCGAGCATCGAAGAAATTCGATGTCATGCGGCTGGTTTTGAGTGTCATCTTTCTTGCTTCGATCCCTCAAGCAATAAAAATCTGTGCGGCAAGTGGGCAGGGAGGCGTTGAGTCGCTTCCCGGCTGGACAGCGGCCGAGGACGCAGAGCTTGATGAGTTGCGTGCCGGGTTTGTGTTGGACAACGGGATGGTTGTTGACTTATCCTTGGCCACATCCGTATTTGTCAATGGACAAGAACAGTTTTCGGACCGTTTCGCGCTGGCCGACGATTTTTCCATCGATCAGTTGCGCGGAGTGGCCGTAAATAATGGTCCCAACAATTTCGCGATGTCGGATGCTGGGACGAACAACATGGCAGTTATTCAAAATACTATGGATAATCAGATAATAACTATGATGCGGTCCATCGATTTAACCATTTCAAATGTTAAGGGTATGGATTTTAACGGTTTTGGACCGTACGGCGGTGGGTTTGCTCCATAATATCTAAAGCAGCGGCTTATTTATAGGGAGATATAATTACATAGGTTCTTGTAATAATAGGGAATATTGTCCTGTGTTGTATAATCAAAAGGAAGGGAAAACAGATGGAACTAACAGCTGGGATTTCTCGAATCGAAAGGGTGTTTCCGGCCAATCAGGCCTGGGGCGATTCTAGGGATTTAATCTTGCTTCAGCCGGGTTGGGCTGACTCGCTCGGTCTGGCGAAGAGTCTCGCTGAAAAGGGCTGGAAGGCTCACATCTCGATGGATACGCGAGATGCGATAAGGCATCTCAGATCGAGCAAGATCTATGTCGGTGTCGTCCTGCTCGATGCAAGTTTCAGTGAGGAAACGCAAAGCGGGCTATTGGAAGTAATCAATGAAAGCTCGTCTACCGAGTGGATTGCGATCGTCGATCCAGGGAGTATGGGTTCTATTGAGCACGCCTCTTTTTTGAGCTCTTTCTTTTTCGATTTTCATACGACCCCCGTAGATGTCCGTAGACTGGCATATTCGCTTGGGCACGCTTACGGCGCGGCAAAACTGGCGGAGGCCAGTCGCGGAGAATTTCGTCTAGCGATCAATCAGAGGTTTGGATTGATCGGGTCCAGTAAAGCAATGTCGCTGGTCTATGAAAATGTCCAAAAAATCAGCCGGAGTGATGAGCCGGTAATCGTTACCGGCGAGACCGGGACGGGCAAGGAACTCATTGCGAGGGCAATCCATGGCTTGTCGTCCAGGGCGGAAAAACCTTTCATCGCCGTGAGCTGCGGCGCCATTCCCGACACGCTAGTGCAAAGCGAATTCTTCGGCCATAACAAGGGAGCGTTTACTGGCGCGGTCGAGGAGAGAGTAGGGCATTTCGAAGCCGCAGCTGGCGGTACCGTGTTTTTGGACGAAATCGAAAATCTCTCTCCGTTGGGGCAAGTCTCACTGTTAAGGTTTTTGCAGGAAAAGGAGTTAACTCCCCTCGGTTCTAAAGAATCACGTCCGATAGATGTAAGGATTATTACTTCGGCAAGCCCGAACTTGCGAGAAGCGGTGACTGCCGGCGTAATCAGAGAGGACTTGTTTTATCGTCTCAATGTATTGCAGATCGATGTACCGCCGTTAAGAAAACGGGATACCGACGCAGCTGAAATCGCGGAATATTTCGTCGATCGATTTAATCAGGGGAAGCGGCGGAATTCGAAGCGTCTGTCGAAAAAAGCGGTTTCGGCAATTCTCGATTATTCATGGCCTGGAAACGTGCGGGAGTTGATGAGTTGCGTGAATCGAGCTGCCGTTCTTTCCACAGGTCGTCTGATTACCGAGGTGGATTTGGGGCTATCCCGTCCGGCGAAATTCAGTGGAAGAACGCTTAGAGAGATAAAAGCGCAAGCCGTCGAACAAGCCGTGATGTCTGCGTTGTCGGAATCCAAAAGTATTACCAGCGCGGCACGCCGGCTCGGAGTTTCCCGCGTGACGCTATATCGCTTGATGGAAAAGCATTCCATTACGGTTCCCGGCGTTGAGCATGTCGCCGGATAAGTTATTGTTGGATCATCTAAATATGTTTGTTTATTATCGAATAATATATTAGTGATGAACTGATAAAATACGCCTTATGATTTATACCGCCATATCTGCCGCATGATTTGGGCCGATATCGGATCTTTAACGCCTCACGACATGAAAGACTTAGATCATCGTCGAGGCATTTCCTTTGCGTCCAAGATATTCCCGTCATTTATTTATGGCGGGCAGGGCTATTTTTCTTTTAATCAAGGCTTTATTGGTACACGCATATCCTTCGAAAATAACTTGCCAAACCAGTCAAATTAAAGTACGTTCTGTTACGTCACAAAAATAAGACATGGACCCAGGGAGGGTACGTCAGTGCGTGTACTAGTTATTTCCTCGATTTTTGGGGTATTTCTAGTTTCCGACTGTTTGGGAGCGGAAATCACCGATATAAGGTATGGAGAGTCGGTCGATGCGCTTAGGCTCGAGATAACGGCTTCGGATTATGTCTCGGTGCAAGCTTCCTTTTTGGATGGCCCGGATCGCTTGGTTATCAAGTTTCCCGGCGGCCGAATCAGCAGAACACTCCCCCAACCTCCTCGGGATCATCCCCTGTTTTCGCGCGTAATCAGTGGTTCAGAAAGCGATGACGATTCGCGCCTGATCGTCGACTTAAAACAGCCCGCGACTTTTACCCAGTTTTGGGAGCCGGTTTCCTATGGGGCTTCGCCCAAGCTTCTGGTGGATTTTCCGAAGCCCGCATTGGCGGCGCGTGCGGGCCAAGCGCCGGGCGTTAAGAGTGCGGGAAAATCGAGAGCCGTTCTTGTGCCTCAAGGCAAAAAGGCTGCCGGTGACGCGGCGAAAGGCAGCGAAATCGAGCAGTTGCGGCGGGCCTTAGCCGAGCAGCAACGGATACTGGATCTTCAGAAGAAAGCGTTCGAGGATCAGCAACGAAAGCTTCAAACCCTGCAAAACCAGCTCGAACGTATAGCCGGCGGTGCGCCCGCCAAACAGACTGCAACAAACCCCGGTACGGCACAAGCAGCACGAATCAAGGACCAGCCTCCCGGTCCCGTCAAAGTTGCCGATAACCGACAGCCGGCTATGCCCAAGGGTCCGGTCGGACAAGCTCCGGAACCGGAGGCGAAGCCGAAGCCCCCGGAACTGCCCAGGATCTCGGAGACCGTAGGCGGCGTGTTGACGCCGAAGGGCCACCTGATTGTGGAGCCATCGCTGGAATACAACTACGCGAGCAACAATCGGGTTTTTCTTGACGCGTTTACGTTTGTTCCGGCCATTGCCATCGGATTGATCGATCTTAGAGAAATCGACCGGCATACGTTTATCGGTGCGATTACCGGCCGGTACGGCGTAACCGATCGCCTCGAAATCAGTGGCCGCGTACCTTTCCTTTACAGAGAGGACATGCAGCGATCGAGAGCTGTTTCAATCGGTGCCGGAGTGGATGAGACCTTCAATGCCGATGGATCCGGTTTGGGCGATATCGAGTTTACGGCACGGTATCAGTTTAATGGCGGAGCCAACGGTTGGCCGATATTCGTGGGAAATCTCGCAACTACCATTCCCACAGGAAAAAGTCCCTACGATGTGGACTATGTGCTGGCTCAGGGTGTGCCGGGCGCCCGCTTTCCGACAGAGCTCCCGACCGGCTCGGGTTACGTTAGTGTTCAGCCGAGTATTACGGCGCTCTACCCGACCGATCCGGCCGTGTTTTACGCAAATCTCAATTATGGCTACACCCTCGAGACTGATGAGGATGTCGGAACGATCGATCCCGGCGACTCGATAGGAGCAAGCTTCGGGTTGGGGTTCAGCATTAACGAACGATCATCCTTCAGCATCGGATACTCGCATAAGCACGTATTCGATACGGAAGTGGACGGAGAATCCGTTTCCGGATCGAGTTTGGATATCGGGGAGTTCCTTTTGGGGTATTCGTTCAAACTCACCAGAGACACCAGCCTAAATCTATCGGTAAGCATCGGAGCCACGGAAGATGCGCAGGACGTCAAGCTGACCTTGAGATTGCCGATGTCCTTTTCGCCTTTTAATTGACTTTCGTGAAACCGTTTCAAGCTTGAGCGTCGTATTCTTGCCGGTGAAGAAGGCGACCGGCGCCGGCATGCTGTACTTCATCCTGGACCTTTGTAGAATGGCCCTTTGACTGGGATCTGTGCATTGGCATGAAAAATAATGAACCGTATGTCGGAATACATAATGACCGCTACGGCGGTATGACGGATATCGGCCGCATCATTCGGGACGCCTGGGCATTCGGGCTGATTCCTGAATCCGAGACCTGTGAGGGATGGCAAGCGGGGGGCATCGAGAACTTGTGGGAAAAGGTTCAGCAAACCTGGGACCAGTACGGATTTTCGGTGCACAACTTTCCGGAGGAGCTTCTCCAGAAATATCTGCGCATTCAGGAGGAGGCGATTGCTCGGGCAAAAGCCTTGGGCTGGAACCCCGATCGCGATTTAGAAGACGAATAGCAGAAGCGGAATCGGAGTGAAGATATGCACATCGTCTGTCCTTTCTGCATGACCGTAAACCGCGTTTCGCCGGAGCGGATTAGAGATCGTCCGAAATGTGGGCGTTGCCGCCAAGAAATCCTTAACGGGCAGCCGGCAAATCTGACCGAGAGGGATTTCGAAACCTATATTGGAAGAAGTGATTTGCCTGTCGTAGTGGATTTTTGGGCGAGTTGGTGTGGACCGTGCAAAATGATGGCGCCGGTGCTCGATCAGTTGGCGAGCGAATTGGCTGGGCAAGTGTGTTTTGCCAAGGTCGACGTCGATTCGGAAAGCGCTCTTGCGGGACGATTCAATATTCGCAGCATTCCCACTCTATTGATGTTCGACGGCGGAAAAGAGGTCGATCGGGCGATGGGCGCAATGAATGCGGCCAATCTCCGGAATTGGATTTTGTCCCGTTGATCGGGCTCGAATCGCGCCGGTAGCAAAAAAGAGGGCGTCCGAAGACGCCCGCTATAGACATGACAAGAGGCTGCCAAATTAAAGATGGTAGGCGGTTTCTCCATGTTCGGTCGTATCGAGCCCTTGACGCTCGATCTCTTCCGTGACCCGAAGCCCTATCAGCATGTCCACGATCTTGTAGGCGATGAGAGAGACCACCCCTGACCAGATGACGACGGTTCCCACGCCCCAAGCCTGGCTGATGACCTGGGCCATCATGTCGTATTCGCCGACGGCATTGGCCACATAATCGTATACGCCGGCGCCTCCGAGGTCGGGAGAGGCGAATATGCCGGTTCCCAACGCGCCGATGATGCCGCCGATGCCATGAACCCCAAATACATCGAGCGAGTCGTCATAGCCCAAGATGTTTTTCAAGCTGGTCACCGCCCAGAAGCAGACGGCACCGGCAATCAGGCCGAGAACGATGCTGCCCATAGGACCAACGAAGCCGCAGGCCGGTGTGATGGCGACGAGCCCGGCGACGGCGCCCGATGCGGCACCCAACATGCTGGGCTTGCCTCGAGCGAGCCATTCGGCCGACATCCAGGCCAAGGTCGCTGCTGCGGTCGCGAGCAAGGTATTGGCGAAGACTAGCGCAGCGATGCCGTTGGCTTCCAGGTTCGATCCGACGTTGAAGCCGAACCAGCCGACCCAAAGCAGCGATGCGCCGATCATGGTCATCGTTACGCTATGAGGTGCGATAAATTCCTTCTTGTAGCCGATGCGCTTGCCGATCAATAGGCAGCCGATCAGTCCTGCTATGCCGGCGTTGATATGCACCACGGTACCGCCGGCGAAATCCAGTGCTCCCTTTTGAAAAAGAAAACCAGCCGTCGCGCCGGCGGCTTCGGCGGCGGCGGCATCCGTGTACGCATCCGGGCCTGCCCAAAACCAGACCATATGGGCCATCGGAAGATAGGAGAACGTGAACCACAAAACCATGAACAGCAGTACTGCGGAAAACTTCACGCGTTCGGCGAACGAGCCGACGATCAGTGCCGGGGTGATACCCGCGAAAGTTGCTTGGAATACGATATAGACGTATTCGGGAACATAGACGCCTTTGCTGAACGTACCGGCGAGCGATTCCGGCGTCACGCCCTTCAAGAACAGTTTACTGAACCCGCCGAAGAAGGCGTTTCCCTCCGTAAACGCAATGCTGTAGCCGTATATCGCCCATAACAGCGCCATCAGCGAGAAAATCACGAACACCTGCATGAGAACGGACAGCGTGTTCTTGGCGCGGACCATGCCACTGTAGAACAAGGCCAGCCCCGGAATGGTCATCAAAATAACCAATACGGTGGCTACGATCATCCAGGCGACGTCTCCTTTATCGGGGACCGGAGCGGGGGCTTCTTCGGCGAATGCAATTCCTGTGAAACACAGCGACATGAACAGGAAAAGGGCGATCTGGATTCGTTTCATGTTGTTTTTCTCCTTGATTAAAGGGCTTCCGCTCCGGTTTCACCGGTACGGATACGAATGACTTGCTCAAGGTCGAGCACAAATATTTTGCCGTCGCCGATTTTTCCGGTATTGGCCGTTTTGGAGATGGCATCGATCACGGCTTCCAGTTGCTCGTCTGTTACCGCGACTTCGAGCTTGACCTTGGGCAGAAAATCGACGACGTATTCAGCGCCCCGGTACAATTCGGTATGTCCTTTCTGTCGGCCGAATCCTTTCACCTCGGTAACGGTGATGCCGGAAATGCCTACATCGGACAATGCCTCGCGGACGTCGTCCAATTTGAACGGTTTTAGAATCGCGGTCACAAATTTCATGCGAGAGTTCTCCTATAGAATGTGCGGACGCCGCCTTCGATTCGACGCTGAACCGGCGAAGCCCTGCTCAGTGTTGAGGCGTTCTTCGACCAAGAAGCAGGACCTGTGCCAAGCTTTATGTTGTGCGGTGGGCTTGGCAAAAAATGAAATTGTCAAGATGGCAGACGCTAAAAATGCACCATCACGGAGCGTCTGATTTGGCATGCACTCTGACGGTGCATATCGACGGGAGTGCGTCCGACTGGACGCTCACCGCGTTACTCGGCTATGCTTTTCAATATGTTTGATAAAACCACTCTAAACGATCTCGCTCGGCGCCTTGCCGAGGCGGTACCGTCCGACTTCCTCAAATTGCAGGACGATTTGGAAAAGAATTTCCGCGCAATCCTTCAAGCCTCGTTCGCCAAGATGAATTTGGTCAGCCGGGAAGAATTCGACGTGCAGACCGCCGTTCTCGCGAGAACGCGGGAGCAGTTGGAACGACTGGAAGCTCAAGTCGCCGAGCTGGAAAAGCAGATCGTCAATCGATAATTCGAACGGACGAGGAATTCATGTCCCTGGCCGTCGTTTTCACTCGGGGCAGGCAAGGTATCGCAGCGCCGTTAGTCACCGTCGAGGTGCATATTTCCAACGGTTTACCGAGCCTTTCCATCGTCGGCCTTCCGGAAACCGCGGTGAAAGAAAGCAAGGATCGGGTCAGGGGCGCGCTTCTGAACTGTCAGTTCGAATTTCCCCTCCAGCGAATCACCGTGAACATGGCGCCCGCCGACATTCCGAAAGAAGGCGGCCGGTTCGATCTCGCGATCGCGCTGGGCATCTTGGCGGCGTCGGGACAAATCAGGAGCGATGCTCTCCGGGAGATCGAGTGCGTAGGTGAGCTTTCTCTGGGCGGGGAATTGCGCCCCGTCAGCGGGGTATTGCCGGTCGCGATTCAGGCGAAGCATGCGGGGCGTACGTTAATCGCGCCGAAGGAAAACGCGGGCGAAGCGGCTCTTGCAGAGGGTGCGAAAATTCTCGCGGCACACCATCTTCTCGAGGTATGCGCTCATTTGAATGGCCAGCAACAGCTCCCGTTCGAATCGAACGAGGGGGCATCGGTTGGCCTGGAGGAACTCGCCGATTTCGCGGACGTGCATGGGCATTATCACGCCAAGCGAGCCCTGGAAGTCGCCGCCGCCGGAAAACACAATCTGATAATGCTCGGACCTCCGGGAACCGGCAAATCCATGCTGGCGGCTCGATTTCCGAGTATTCTCCCGCCTTTGACCGACGACGAAGCGTTGGAAAGCGCAGCCATCGGATCGGTCAGCGATTTGCCTTTCGATCCGAGACGCTGGCGCATTCCTCCGTTCCGTTCGCCGCATCATACGGCTTCGGCCCCTGCTTTGGTGGGCGGCGGCGGCAATCCCAAGCCGGGAGAAGTCTCCCTGGCTCATAACGGCGTGCTTTTTCTCGACGAGTTACCGGAGTTCGACCGCAAGGTGCTCGAGGTTTTGAGGGAACCGTTGGAGACGGGCTGTATCACGATTTCCCGTGCTGCGCGCCAGGTCGATTTCCCGGCCCGGTTTCAGCTCATCGCCGCGATGAATCCGTGTCCGTGCGGCTATTTGGGCGACGCCTCCGGACGCTGCCGCTGCACGTCGGAGCAGGTTCAGCGTTATCGCGCGCGGATTTCCGGACCTTTGCTCGACCGCATCGACATACACATAGAAGTGCCGCGCGTTTCTAAAGAAATGTTGCGTCATGGCGCGCCCGGCGGAGAGCAGAAGAGCGCCGACATTCGCCGGCGGGTGATCGCGGCTCGGGAAGTGGCTCTGCAGAGGACCGGAAAGCCGAATGCCTCGATGGCGCCTCAAGAAGTCAAGCATTACTGCCAATTGACCGACGATGGACACCGACTGCTCGAGCAGGCCACCGAAAAGCTCGGATTGTCGCATCGCGCCTATCACCGCATTCTGAAACTCGCTCGCACCATCGCCGATCTCGCCGGCGAGGACAAAATCGCCGTTCCGCATCTCAGCGAAGCCATTGGCTTCCGGCGGCTCGACCGTATCTCTTCGGCCGTTTGATGGTCTCTCAACTGAATCCGCAGCAGCTCGCTGCCGTGACCACTTTGGATTGTCCCTTGCTCGTTCTTGCGGGGGCGGGCAGCGGCAAAACGCGGGTGATCACCGAGAAAATCGCGTATTTGGTCAAGCACGGCACCCCGGCGAAGCACATCGCCGCTCTAACCTTTACCAATAAGGCGGCGCGGGAGATGAAGAGCCGCGTCGGCAAGCTGCTTTCCGACAAGGATTTGCGCGGCCTGACGGTGTCCACCTTCCATTCGCTGGGCCTCGAAATCTTGCGCGAGGAGCACGGCGCGCTCGGCCTCAAGAAAAATATCTCCATTTTTGACGAGCACGATCGCCTGGCGCTGACCAAGGAACTCATCAAGCACGGCTCGGAAAGCTGGGATATCGACGAGGCGGAAAGCTATATCTGGCGCATCGGCCGGTGGAAGAATTTGTTCGTGACCCCCGAGCGGGCTATCGCGGAAGGGCAGGGCGATGCACAGCCCGCGGCGCAGCTTTATGCCGAATATGTCCGGCACATGAAGTCCTACAACGCCGTCGACTTCGACGACCTGATTCTTCTTCCGGTGCTCCTGTTTCACGAGCATGCGGACATCCTCGACAAGTGGCGCAACCGGATACGCTATTTATTGGTCGATGAATACCAGGACACCAATCTGACCCAGTACGAATTGGTTAAGTTGCTGACCGGCAAAGTCGGCCGTTTTACCGTGGTCGGCGACGACGATCAGTCGATTTACGCGTGGCGCGGGGCGCAACCTGAAAATCTTGCCCAGCTACAGCGCGATTTTCCGCGGCTCAAGGTCATAAAACTGGAGCAGAACTACCGTTCGACCGGACGGATCCTGAAGGTCGCCAACAAGCTCATCGCCAACAACCCCCACGTATTCGAAAAGCGCCTGTGGAGTGCGCTGGGATACGGCGATCCGCTGCGCGTGCTCACGCATAAGGAAGAAGTCGCCGAAGCGCGGCAGGTCGCCTCCGACCTGCTGCATCACAAGTTCCGCCACGGCACGCGTTTTCAGGACTACGCGATCCTGTATCGCAGCAACCACCAGTCGCGGCTCTTCGAGCGCGCGTTGCGGGAGCACGCCATACCTTATTTCATCAGCGGCGGAATGTCTTTCTTCGGCTATGCCGAGATCAAGGACATCATGGCCTATCTGCGATTGCTGGTGAATCCGGACGACGATGCGGCGTTCCTGCGCGTGGTCAACGTTCCACGCCGGGAGATCGGGCCGACAACCCTGGAAAAACTCGGCGCCTATGCCAACCGGCGCCATATCAGTCTGTTTTCGGCCTGCTTCGAATTCGGGCTTCAGCAGTCTCTCGGCGAGACGGCGATCCAGCGCCTGCGCCACTTCGCCGAATGGATTACCGATGTCGCCGATCGCGCCCAGCGCGGCGACACCTTCGCCGTGATCGACGATTTCATCGTCAAGATCGGGTATGAAAACTGGCTGAGGGAGACCAGCAACAGCGAAGACGCCGCCCGCCGCAGGATGGGACAGGTACGCGAACTGATCGATTGGCTCAAACGCATCGCCAAGGACGACGAAAAAGAAAAGAGTCTCGCGGAAGTCGTTTCCCGAATTCTGCTGCTCGACGTTCTGGAGCGCAGCCAGGAAGAAAACGCCGGCGACCGTGTCAACCTGATGACGCTGCACGCGGCGAAAGGATTGGAGTTCCCGTACGTCTATCTGGTCGGAATGGAGGAAAATCTATTGCCGCACCAGACCAGCATCGAAGAAAACACGATCGAAGAAGAACGCCGCCTGGCCTACGTAGGCATCACCCGCGCGCAGAAGCATCTGACTTTAAGTTATTGCACGCATCGCAAACGCCACGGCGAAATCGTGGATTGCGAGCCCAGCCGCTTTCTGAACGAACTGCCGGAAGAAGAGCTCGAATGGCCGGAACGGCGCGCGCTCGATCCCGAACAGAAAAAAGAACGGGCCATGGACAGCTTTGCCGCCGTCCGAAGTCTATTAAACCGATCCTGATTCCTGTAAAATGCGCGGCATGCGCCCGTAGCTCAGTTGGATAGAGCGTTGGCCTCCGGAGCCAAAGGTCGGACGTTCGAGTCGTCTCGGGCGCGCCATTTGAAACAAAAGGTTAGGTGTATAAGCTAACCTTTGATGCCTTCCAAAAGCCTTGTTTGCCACACTTTTGCCACAGTGAGGTAAACGATGGCCACTCTGCGAAAACGCGGCAATCGGTGGGAAGCGCAAATCCGGCGCAACGGCAGCAAGCCCATCACAAAAACTTTTGATCGTCGATCAGACGCTCTAACGTGGGCGAACACGGTCGAGTCGGAAATCAGTCGCGGTATTTTTGTCGATTTCAGCCTGGCCGAAAAGTTAACGCTTCATCAGGCTATTGATCGATATGATCAAGAAGTATTGCCAAATCTTCGTTCGGCAAAAAGCGAACGATCCCGCCTCAAACACATCGATACTGTTCTCGGGCATCTGCCGATCGCAACAATCAACTGCGCTGTTTTGGCTGAATACCGTGATAAGCGCCTTAAAGAGCTTTCGCCGCAGTCAGTTAAACACGAGCTCGGACTTCTGACCCGAGTTTTGAAGAAGTGCCACCGCGAATGGGGGATTTTGCTGCCGCACAATGTTCCCAACATCTCTAACCCGAAGCTTCCACAAGGGCGGGAAAGAAGACTAGGCCCTGACGAAGAGGCGCGCCTGCTAAAGGCTTTGTTACGCACCGGGGTTGTTCAAATGATCGTGGTCTTCGCGCTAGAGACTGCCATGCGTCGCAGCGAAATTGTTGCCATGCGCTGGCAGCACATTGATCGACCACGTCGAATCTTGCTGATTCCAGAGACGAAGACGGACCAGCGGCGTTATATACCGTTATCGACCCGAGCAATCCAAATCCTGGATAAATTGCCGCATCGCATTGATGGTTTTGTCTGGGGTGTTCAAAGGGACAGTGTGACCCAAGCTTTTGCAAGAGCATGTCGACGCGCCAATATTCCGGATTTGCACTTTCATGACCTACGACATGAAGCGACGTCACGTTTTTTCGAGCGAGGCTTGAGCATGATGGAAGTGGCGTCAATTACCGGTCATCGTGATCCGCGCATGCTTAGACGCTACACGCATCTTCATGCGGAACATCTTTTGGCAAAGCTGGGATAGCCTCTAAAGACACTCCGTTCGGCTACCTCGATGAACGAAAAAAGCTGTTCCGATAGCTTGGCTACTTAAAGTCAGTGGCCGATAAGAAGGGGAGCGATCCTCCCTTTCTCACCCATCGTAATTCGGATCGGCACTATTCGTTGGAGCATCTTGCTGCTGTAGATAGCGCAAGTAGGCTTCAATGAATTCACGAGCAATATCTCGTGCTTCTTGGAGTTCGGTATCCGCTGCGGTTCGCGTTTCCCCTGCGAACTTTCCACGATGTCTGCTCTGCTTTAAAGGCGTATTGTTAGTGAGGCGTCCAAAGTCGCTCCACTTTGTATTGCTAATGCCGAGTGCTAAACGAGTTTTGCTTTCTCCACCAAAATGCTTCGAAAGAGCATCTCGAATTTCATAGAGATGCAAGAATTCATTTTCGGGATCAGTTACGGCCGCGTGATAACTGGCTAACAGTGAAGCGGCCAGGGAGTCTCTCGAAGAACAACTTGCGGACAACGCGGCTAGTTCACGTTTGCTTTCAATACGATCTTGTCGGGTATCGCTAACGACTTGTCCTTTGCTGTCGGTAATGACGATATCCGGAGTGCCGCCCGAATATACTATCACTGCTGACTCAACAAACACGTTGACGTCTCTTCGACCGTCAGCATAAAGTCGATACATCGACGACTTCGATAAGTCATAAGGTTGATGCGTGAGTAGCTGAACACCAAGGAAGTGGTTATTCAACTCATCATGAAGGCGATCCCGTATTTTGTGTTCATCATCATAAATGGCTGGATCGATACGTGCCTCGGCCGTTCCATTTTCGACGACTATTGAATAACCGTCACGATTGATTTGAAATCTGTGTTCAAAATAGTCGGGCGGCGAAAAAGTCCATTCAAGAACGACAGTATCGCAAGTCATCTTCTCGAAAGCCTCAGCTTGTTGCGGTGAATGCTAAATTGGTGGTTGTTCTGGAATAGTGCTGACGAACAATGATAGCCAAAGCCAGAAGTGGCTGTCAGAGCTTATCGTCAACGGCTTTTGAAGCGGCAAGTTCTGAGGTTCATAGCGCAATTGTTTGTCTTGACAAGAACATACAGCCTTCCTGCCGCGAAGCGCATCAGGTGTATCAACTTGATCTGGCTCGCGGTTCCCCACTTGACTCACCTAAAATTGCCCGTGTTAGGTCGCTGCCTTCGTTTTGACCAACTGCTAAGTCCAAACGAATGAGATATCGTCGCTCCAATCCATCAATACGGTTGGGCTTTCTTGCGCTCGTAAACGCCTAAGTTATTTAATTTTCGATTTTTTGTTATGGCTTTGTATAACGCCGAGATCTCGGCTGGTTCTTTGATGTTGCCCGAGAGTCGCCGCGTTGCAGCGCTACTGCTTTCTAATCCCACCGACGAACAGTGGGCACATGCACTGCGGGTGGAAAACCTACTTCAAAAAAAATCGCCGGCCACGGCTCGACGGCAAGCGAAACTGATTCGTAACCGTTTGCAAACGGTAGACCATTTGGCATGGTCTATGATTTCAACCCGTGAGCCAGAAGTCGCTTTGCAGATGCTGCTCGCGGCTTCGATCAAACATAGTCGACTATTGGGGGATTTCATGCGGGAGATCGTCGGTGGACATCTACGCCATCTTGAGACGAAGCTAAATGAGCGCGATTGGGATAATTTCATGATTGACTGTGCTCAGCGCGATCCGTCGATTGCTCAATGGAGTGATTCGACAAAGAAAAAGCTCTCTGAAGTGGTTGCGCGGATTCTTGCCGAGGCTCGCTTTATTAAATCGACTCGCGATAAACAGCTAACGCCACCCATGCTTCACCCGGACGTGCGCCGATATCTTGTCGACCATAATGAAAATTATGTGTTGTCATGCATGGAGCTTCGGTGATGGTTGAGACATTCGAGGAACGTCTCAATCGAATTCTTCCCCGATTGACCTCCACCGAACTGCTGAACAACAAAGGGTTGGGAAACGAGATTGGCTTCTACATCTTCGATTACCCGCCGGAGCGGGAGATGGAGATGCGGGCTTTTCTTCGAGATGTTATCGAGCCTCGCCTTGCGAAACATCAGCCGCCGATCCGTGCGGTCACCATCAACCTCTTCGAGTTGGCGATCGGTGTTCTGGAAGAGCGCAAGCTCCTGGATAAGGCCATTGCGATGCAGCGGGACAAAGGCGACGACGCCGTTTTGGCATCGCTGCGCTCCGTGCTCAAGGAGGATAAGCTCGCCCAGCGCCTGATTACCACCATCGACTTGGACAATACCGACCTGGTGCTTCTATCGGGCGTGGGTGCGGTGTATCCCATGCTACGGACGCACACGCTGCTTTCCGCGCTGCACCCGCTCATGAAGGATAAGCCACTGGTAATGTTCTATCCAGGCCGCTACGACGGCATGTCGCTGCGCCTCTTCAATCGCCTAGGCGATGATCATTATTACCGGGCCTTTCGGCTGGTCGCGTAATTCGAAAAAGAAACGAAACCATGCAAATCAAAGAGATTTTCTTAAAACCCATCGACCGGGCGATCAATGGCGTCGTCAAAGCGGATCAAAAGGACCCGGAGTCCATCTGGCAGGAACTCGACGAATACGTCGTCACCAAGGAACTCGACCGGCACCTGCGGCGGTTCTTCGATGCGTATGTGGCCTCATTCGATCGCCCGCACGACAGCGCTCTGGCCGCTCGTATCGGAGTATGGGTCTCGGGCTTTTTCGGCTCCGGAAAATCGCACTTCATCAAGATCTTGAGCTATCTCCTGGCGAACTTGGATGCCGAGAACCCAAGAAGCGGGGAGCACCGACGCGCAGCGGACTTCTTCGGCGACAAGGTCGACGATCCCATGCTCCTCGCCGATATCAGGCGGGCAGTGATCGCCAATACCGATGTCGTGCTTTTCAATATCGACGCCAAGGCCAGCAAGGGTGATCAGGACGCTATCCTGCAAGTCTTCCTTCGGGTTTTCAACGAGAAGCAGGGGTTCTGCGGCGATGCGCCACACATCGCTGAGATGGAACGTTATCTGATCTCGAAAGGCGTTTACGATCGCTTCCGCCAGGTTTTCGCGGAGCGGGCGGGCGATTCCTGGGAGTCGCAGCGCGATGCCGTCGATTTCATGAGAGATGAGGTGATTCACGGGCTTTCGTCAGCGCTCGGCATGAGCGAGACCTCGGCAGCCACCTGGTTCGACAACGCTCGCGACAGCTACCGCGTGACCATCGAGAAGTTCGCCAAGCTCGTGCGCGAGTATCTGGACGCCAAAGGTGTCGGCCATCGCATCGTGTTTCTAGTGGATGAGGTCGGGCAGTTCATCGGCAACAACACGCAGTTGATGCTGAACCTGCAAACCATCACCGAGGAGTTGGGCACCCACTGCCAAGGCCGCGCTTGGGTGGTGGTCACCAGTCAGGAGGATATCGATGCCGCCATTGGCGAGGCCAACAAGGCTCGCTCGCAGGATTTCTCCAAGATTCAGGGCCGTTTTCATACTCGGCTTTCGCTATCGAGTTCGAATACAGACGAGGTCATTGCCAAGCGTCTGCTCGAAAAGACCGCGCCGGCTGAGGACGAACTGAAACGGATCTTCGAACAGAAGGGCGACATCCTCAATAATCAGCTTTCGTTCATCGGAAATACGGTCACGCTCCCGGGCTTTCGCGACGCTGATGACTTTGCCGCCCATTTCCCGTTCGCGCCATATCAATTCCAGCTTTTACAGAAAATCTTCGAATCCATTCGCAAAGTGGGCGCGACTGGGCTACATCTCTCGCGCGGCGAGCGCTCATTGCTGGATGCGTTCCAGTCGGCCGCCTTGCGCAACGCCGGACGCGGGTTGAATGCGCTGGTTCCGTTGGCTGATTTTTACCCGTCCATCGAAAGCTTCCTCGACACGGCGGTCAAGCGAGCCATCGACCAGGCCGACGAGAACGAGGCGCTGGAGCCCTTCGACCGTAAACTGTTGCGGGTTTTGTTTCTAATTCGCTATATCGCCGACATCCTCAAGCCCAACGTCGACAATCTCGCAACCTTGTGCGTGGATGAGATCGATACCGACAAGCTGGCGCTGAAACGCCGGATCGAGGACAGCCTGAATCGGTTGGAGCGGCAGAACCTCATCAGCCGGAACGGCGATCTCTGGTTCTTTCTGACCAATGAGGAGCGCGATGTCACTCAGGAGATCAAGGCCGTCGACGTTTCCTCGGCAGAACTGACCCGACTGCTTTCTGAGCTGATTTTCGACGACATGCTTAATGGGCAAACCAGGGTGCGCCACCGCGAGACCAAGGCCGATTACGACTTCAACCGCGTGCTGGATGGGGTGCCCTGGCGGCAGGCCGGCCACGAACTTACCCTTGAAGTGCTGACGCCCCTCGGCGAAGACTACGAGATGCTGGGAGAGGCTCGCTGTATCGGCCGCAGTGCCGAAGGCGGCGGCAAGGCCATCTTCCGCTTGGCGGAGGGCGAGCGTTTGGATACCGAGCTGCGCACGTATCTTCAGATCGAGAAATACATTGGCGGTCCCAAAATGGATGCGGCCACGCCGTCGCTCAAGAGCATTCTCGGCAACCGCAAGGACGAGAACCGCGAGCGCCGGGCGCGCCTGGTGGCCCAGCTCGGCGAGCTCATGACCACCGGCGATGTCTACGCGCTGGGCCAGAAGCTTCAGAGCAAGGCAACGCATCCTTTGTCATTGCTCGATGACACGATCAACTACCTGATCTCCAACACCTACACCAAGCTGACCTATATAAAGATCCGTCAGTCCGATCCTCTCGCCGAAATCCGGGCCGTCCTCACAGCGGATGACATCGGTCAGAGTTCGCTGGCGCTCGACGGCGAGGAAGGCAATGCCAAAGCCTTGGCGGAACTTCGCGATTATCTGAAGCTCGCCACGACTCAGAACCGGGTGCTGCTGTCCGACATTGTCGATCGCTTCGTGAAAGCGCCCTGGGGCTGGAAACCGGAATGGGAAATCGTTTTGTTAGTGGCCCGCTTGTTCATGGCCGGGGAAGTCAAGTTGATGCTCGAAGGCGCGGATCTTGAGCCCAGGGCCGCCATCGATCCTCTGAGCAAATCGGCCCGCTTCAAGCAAGTGTCCATTCTGATGCGGAGGAAGATGGATGCCGCCAATCTCAGGAAAGCTCGCGATTTGCACCGAGATCTGTTTTCTCAGGTGCCCCGCGATGACGAGGACGGTTTGATCAAAAATTTCCGCGAGAATCTCGCTCGATGGCAGGCCGACCTCAACCGCTACAAAGAACTGGCTGCCCAGAAACATTATCCCGGTCTCAAGGCCATCGAAGAGGCGTTGGGGGAAATCGGCAAGCAACTGGCCATACGTGACAGCTACGAATTTCTCGAAGCTCTGAACAATCGGAAAGACGCTTGGCTGGACACCGCCGATGCCGTGCATGACGTAACGAGCTTTTATCAGACCCAGATCACGAGTTGGCGCAAGATGCTCGATGCGCTGGCCATCTATGCTCCCAACCAGACGGCTCTGGATGAGGATGTTTCGGCCAGGGCCGCGCTATCAGAACTGAACGGCATTCGGGACAACCCGGCGCCCTATCATCAGATCAATCAAATCGACGGCTGTATCCAGAAGATCGATACCGTCAACACGCGCCTGGTGAGCGAGAAACGGGAACAGGCGCTTAAGGCCATCGAGGCGAATCTTGCCGAAGTCATCAAGGTGCTCGACGAGGCGCAGGCGGATGCAGACTTGAGAAACAAGGCGCTGCTCCCCCTGCAGCAACTGAAGTTGAAGATCGCCGAGCAGGGCAGCATTCCGCAGATTGAATATCTTCAGAATCGAGGGAGCGCACTGGTTGATGAAGCGATGGCCGTGATCGCTGATGGCTGTAAGCCTCCGGTCACAAAGCCGAAAACGGGCACAGAAGGTGGCAGCATAGCCCCGCCTCCACCGCCACCTCCAGTCATCAAGCCTACTAAAACCATTCGGGCGGCCGAGTTTGCGCAAGGCTATTTGGAAACGGAGTTCGACATCGATGACTATCTGCTGAAGCTGCATGCTGCCCTGATCAGTGCCGTTCAGTCCGGCAACAAGGCTCGCATTCAATAAACACCGTTCATGAACAAGAACAAACTCAAGACTTACGCGCCGCAGGCGCGCCGGGATTTCATTGCCGCCGTAACCCAACGGGCACACCTGCTCGGCATTACCGCGAAGGACATTTCTCCGAATCGCCGCCAAGGTGATGTAGTCATCATCGACGGGCGCGAGTGGCCCGCGAAGATTGGCGAGCAGCGGCAACGCCTGATCAAGCGCATCGAACGGGACGGATTCGAGCAAACCATGGAAGCCGTGGCCTACACCTGGTTCAACCGAATTGCCGCGCTCCGTTACATGGAGCTGCACGATTACCTGGGGCACGGCTATCGCGTGCTGTCGAACCGCGACGGCGGACCACCGGAAATTTTGAGCCATGCGTTGGACGTGGACCTGCCGGGCTTGGATCGGGACATAGTCACCGAACTCAAGCTGGCCGGGAGTCGCGACGGCGAGCTTTACCGGATGCTGCTGGTGGCGCAGTGCAACGCCCTGTCCGCCGCGATGCCGTTTCTGTTCGAGCGCATCGACGACGAGACCGAACTGCTGCTGCCGGACAATCTGCTTCGCACCGATTCAGTTATTACCAAGCTGGTGGATGCCATTCCCGAGGAGGACTGGCGGGAAGTCGAGATCATCGGCTGGCTTTACCAGTTCTACATCAGCGAGAAGAAGGATCAGGTCATCGGCAAGGTGGTGAAGAGCGAGGATATCCCCGCCGCGACCCAGCTCTTCACCCCCAACTGGATCGTCAAATATCTCGTCCAGAACAGTATCGGGCGGCTGTGGCTGATGGCGAACCCGGCTTCGACGCTCAAAGAACACATGGCCTACTACATCGAGCCCGCCGAGCAGACGCCGGAGGTGCGGGCACAGTTAGACGTTCTAATTCAGACTCGCATGGCCGAGGACGGCGGCAGCCTGAACCCGGAGACGATCACAGTCCTTGATCCCGCTTGCGGATCGGGTCACATCCTGGTGGAAGCCTACGATCTGCTGAAACAGATTTACCTCGAACGGGGCTATCAGCTTCGGAGCATTCCCCGGCTGATTCTGGAAAAGAATCTCTATGGCCTCGATATCGACGAACGGGCCGCACAGATGGCGGGATTCGCGCTGTTGATGAAGGCGCGGGCGGACGACCGGCACTTGCTGAATGATCCGCTGCGTCTGAACGTGTTGGCGCTCCAGGAAAGCCATGGCTTGGATGGGGAGCGCATTATCAAGTCTTTGGTCGGAGGCGGCGCGCGTTCCAAGCCAGCGACTCCGAATCCCTTCGCCGAAGTCGATTTATTCCCAGAAACCAGGAAGCAGCGTTTTCTGGGCGAGGATGCCGACGAAGATGAGCCCGCGCGCTCGCCTTTCGATATCGAACGCGCCTCGCTCATCGCGCTACTGAGGACATTCACCCAGGCCAAGACCTTTGGTTCGTTGATCCAGGTTCCCGAAAGCTTGGGCGCGGCCTTGCCGACTTTGGCGGAAGGGCTGAAACAGGCGTCCGAATCGGGGGATGTGTTCGCGCAAGCGGCGGCGGTGGAACTGATGCCACTGGTCTGGCAGGCGTCGATTTTGTCGATGAAGTTTGACGCGGTGATAGCGAATCCGCCGTATATGGGTGGGAAAGGGATGAATCCAGCGTTGAAAGATTTTGCCAAAAAGCAATTTCCAGATGCCAAGTCGGATTTGTTTGCTATGTTCGTCGAACGTGGTTTAGGCTGGTGCAAGGCATTTGGCTTCAACAATATGGTGACGATGCAGAGTTGGATCTTCCTATCGTCATTTGAGAATATGCGGAAAAGGCTGCTGCACACAAAAACAATTCACTCGCTTGTGCAGATTGGATACAACAGCTTTCCGGAGATCAATTCAAAAATTGCTCAAGCGTGTGCATTTTCGATTGGAAATGTCCATATAGAAAAATATAAGAGCAGTTTCATTAACCTAAATAGTGCGCATCAGTCGGCTGATAAGTCATTCGTTTTTATTAATAGAAACAATTCGATCATTTTCTTCAGGTATCAGAGTGATTTCCAAAGCATTCCAGGGAGTCCGATAGCCTATTGGATAAGAAATTACAACATCTTCAGCACCGAAAAATTGTCCAAGATCTGCACTTCCGGCGGACGGACAAAATCTCACAATGATGCGCTTTATATAAGGAATTGGTGGGAATTAAAGAGCAATGATATTGGCCAAAGGTGGGTCTGGTTTGAGAAAGGCGGCGACTTTAGGAAATGGTATGGAAACAAGAGTCATGTTATAGACTGGAGCCCAAAAGCTTTAGCGTTCTACGAAGAGTGTGGTGGGTTATGCAATAGAAAGCTCTGGTGGAAGGAAGGCGTCACATGGCCGGATATAACCTCTGCGCATAATGGCTTTCGCTATAAAGGTGCTAACTCTCAGTATGGTTCAGTATCTCCAACCCTAATATTCGAAGATCGAAAAAATTTAAATCTGGTTCTGGGACTCTTGAATAGTCGTGCTTCGACCCATTTTTCGAAGGTTTTGAATCCAACCATTCATCTTAATGTTGGCGATGTCTTGAACTTTCCACTCCCCAAGGACTATCCAGAAGTTGAAAAAACTGTTGCTGACGCAGTTGAACTTGCCAGAAAAGATTGGAATTCCTTCGAAACTTCCTCAGATTTCCAACGCTTCCTTTGGCTGGCACAATCCGAAATACAGGAATTATCAGCCACTCTCTCGTCTTCCTGGCAAGCTTGGCAGACCCACTCCCGCACCCAAATCCAGCTTATGCAGGAATTGGAAACCGAAAACAACCGCCTCTTCATCGAAGCCTATGGGTTGCAAGACGAACTCTCCCCTGAAGTCGCCGAAGATCAAATTACCCTGGCTCGTGCCGATCGCGAGAAAGACTGCCAGCGACTAATCTCCTATGCCATCGGCTGTATGATGGGCCGCTACAGCCTGGAAGAGCCAGGGCTGGTTTATGCCCACGGCGGCAACGTCGGCTTCGATCCCACACGCTACAAGACCTTTCCCGCTGACGCAGACGGCATCGTGCCGCTCACCGATGAACTATGGTTCGAGGACGACGCCGCCAGCCGCATCCGCGAGTTCCTGCTCGCTGTCTGGGGCCGCGAGATGTCGGACGAAAACATGGCCTGGTTGGCCGAAAGCCTGGGCAAGAAAGGCTCCGAAACGCCCGATGAGACGATTCGCCGCTATCTCTCCGCCAGCTTCTTCAAGGACCATCTGCAAACCTACAAGAAGCGCCCGATTTACTGGCTGTTCTCCAGCGGCAAGCAGAAAGCCTTCGAGGCGCTGGTCTACCTGCACCGCTACCACGAAGGCACGCTCGCCCGGATGCGCAGCGAATACGTGGTGCCGCTTACCGCCAAGATGCTGGTGCGCATCGACATGCTGCAAAAGGACGCCGACGCCGCAAGTTCCGCTTCCACGCGCAACAAGATCAGCAAGCAGATCGAAACCCTGAAGAAAAAACACCTCGAACTGCTCGCCTTCGACGAGAAACTCCGCCACTACGCCGACATGCGCATCGCACTTGATCTCGACGACGGAGTGAAGGTGAACTACGGCAAGTTTGGGGACTTGCTGGCCGAGGTCAAGGCGGTAACGGGCGGGGCGGGTGATGACTGAGATAACCTACGAACGCCGGTATTGTCTGTTCTTTGATGTTTTAGGGTTTAGCAGCAAGGTTGGCGAGTTGCCGCCCCAAGAGATTCATAATGTGCTGCTAGAAATTAGAAAATGCCACAACTATCGTGAGGTGTATGGCAAATATACGCCCGATAGCCTGTTTAGCTCACGGAGGGTCACTCAGTTTTCGGATTGCGTTGTCGTGTCTTATAAAGAGGGCGACTTCATTGGAGTGATAAGTATCATTAGTGATGTTTTTCATCTGCAGCTAAGACTGCTTCGGTATGGGTTTTTGGTCAGAGGTTCGGTTACGATCGGTGAACTATACCATGATGAACATTTTTGTTTCGGTCCGGCTTTGCTTAAAGCTGTCGAATTGGAAAAACGAGCGATATATCCACGAGTTGTTCTAGATGATGACTTCGCCAAGCGGTCACTATTAAATAATCCGACAACTCGCACAAGCTTATCGGATGGAAGATACATCAATAACATGGTGCAAGTAGACCTGGATGACATGCTTTATATCGACTACTTCAATGTCATCTCAAAGGATTTTAACGATGATTTTGACGAATTATTTGCATACCTCAACGACTTGAAAAGGTCGATCATTAATCTTGGTGAAAGATCTATTAGGGATAAAAATATTGAGACGAAATATTTATGGATGCGAAACAAGTTTAATGATATGACTAAACGGATGTTGAGCGATAGCGGATCTAAGCTTTATGGTTACATAGCTCCTGATGTCTTCAAGGATATATTTAAAAATATTTAAATTATAATTGGAGAAAAGTGTCATGATGCGCTGATTCAATTCGAATGCTTACCAGAGTTATTGCCGAATTGAGATTTCAATGCCTACAAACCGGATTTTGCAGGGCGAACTCCGGATCATTTCTTAAAATGACGGGCATTATTGCTGACTAGCATTATTTCTAGACTCACCGCATGGGCGGCTATGATCATATCCATGTTACCAATGAACGTGCCATGGACCTCAAAATAAGCGCAAAGGCTCCTAAAACAATCCTCAGCCACATCATCCCACGGCGGAATACCGAGGCGGGCCACAAAATCGTTAATCTCGGCTCGGATGTGATCATCCTGCGGATGCTTAGCGACATCCATAAAATAAATAGCTTCGCGAGCACCATTGACGACAGTTCTAAATTGTCCGCTCTAGTGCCGCAAGGTATGCATCTGCGGACTGTAGGTTCGTCCTATTGTTCAGACTGATTAATACGTTTGAACTTCTCACCAAGGAATTCACTGATTTAATGAGCTCCGATCGCGTTACCGAAGCCCTATCTAAGCTATTCACCACCGAACACTGGTCCATAGTCTTCTGGCAGGACCCGGAGCGGGAATTCGAAGCGGCCATCGGCAGTTTGGCTCTGTCGGGCATCTCGGTGTTGCGTCTCGACGAGACTCCGGCGCTCAAAGTGAAGCTCCTGATCGAACGAGAGCGGCCGGATGATCGATGGCTGCTCTATGCACCGTTTCCGGAACCGGAGCCGGCTACGGATTGGCTGCTGGATCTGCGACTGCGCAGCAAGACTTTTCGTGCCGATACGGCTTCCATCCAGCTCGATGAACTCGGTCTCGAAACCCAGGCGCTCCGCGCTCATCTCAAGGCCAGAGCCAAATTCCTACGTGCCAAGGAGCGCGTCGAGCGGCTGAAACGCTGGGTGCTGCCCAACGACAGCGCGGATGATCTCGATCGCAAGATGATGGCCGTGTTGAGCCGGGCGGAGCAACCGGACGCCTTCGCGATACTGATCAAGCTCTTCTCGGGGTTCGTGATCGACGGGGAGGTGGATTTTTCGTCATCTCCCAGAGCCTGGCAGGACATTGTTTCCAACCAGCTGGACGAATCCTTCTGGGCGCTGATGCGGCGGGAATTTGGGTATGCCGACGCGGAACCGAATCTTCGGGATCTATTGTTTCGCATTCTCGTGACTGATTTCGCGCGATCCTCATCGACCCTGCCGGATGCCTTGACGCATTTCGTGCTGCCTAACCAGGTGCTTGCCCACAATACCACCGTGTTCGTGAGCCGTTGGCGCTCCGACATGCTTCATGCCCATACATACAACGTTCTTTCCGCGGCCGTCGCAAACGACTTGCGCTTGCGCGACCTGCTGACACCCCTGTCGGCGGAAGCCCTGAGCGACGTTGTGACGTTTCACGATATCGAGCTGCGCATCATCGCCGATCTACGCGATCGCGTGATCGCGGCGGCCGGAGCCAATCTTGATACGGTGCGCACCTTGATTGCCCGGCGTCGGGACGGTCATTGGGCAAATCGTCAATTCGCCCATCTTAGTCCTATTGTCGAAGCTCTGGCCGCCAGCTACGACGCTCTGGAAGCAGCGGGTGAATTCTTCGAGCTGCAAGGCCGGTTCGCTTCGGGTTTCAGTTTTGCCAGCGGCGATACGGCATTTGCCGCCTACCGCGACAAGCTCTTTCGCTTCGATCAGCTCTATCGACGTTTCATGCGCGCTGTGGAGATCGTGGAACCGCAAGGCTGGGGAGTGCTGCAGGGACTTCGGGATCGGATGGAGGCGACCTATTCGGGTTGGTTTCTGCCGCAGCTCGCTTCTGCCTGGGACAAGGTCGTGGGCGGCGCTCAGGGACTCTTGGAGCGTTGGACGCTCGCCGGGGTAACAAATCAATCCCAATTCTTCGAACGTTGCGTGGCGCCGCTCCTAGGCGATGGGGCAAGGCGCGTCTTCGTCATTATTTCCGATGCCTTCAGGTTTGAGGCGGCCGAAGACCTCGCGCGTGACCTGAACGCGAAGAGCCGAGTGACCGCCAATCTCGATGCGATGCTTGGCGTGCTGCCGAGCTACACCGGCCTAGGTATGGCAGCACTGTTGCCGCACAAGATTCTGGCCTATAAGCCGAATGCCAATCTGGACATGCTGGCTGATGGCACCGCGACGGCTACTTTGGATCAGCGCTCGGCCATTCTGGCTCCTCACGATGGAGTTGCCGTAAAGGCCGAGGATCTGCTTGGGCTGGGAAAGGGGAAGGGCAGGGAGTTCGTAAAGCCCTGGCGCCTGATCTATATCTATCATGACCGCATCGATCTCATCGGCGATAAGCAAGGTTCGGAGAGCAAGACCTTCGAAGCCGTGGAGGACGCCATTCGGGAACTGGCCCAGTTGACCGGCTTCATTATCAATAGCCTGAACGGCACGACGATCCTCATCACCGCCGATCATGGTTTCATCTATCAGGAATCGCCCGTGGACGAAGCCGATCGTGCCTCGTTGGCCGAAAAGCCGGAAGGCACGCTGCGAGCAAAAAAGCGTTATCTGCTTGGCCGCAACATCGGGCAGACTTCCCAAGCATGGTGCGGCAACACGGCTGTCACGGCCGGCACCGATCCGGGCGATGGAAGTCTTGATTTTTGGGTGCCGAAGGGGGCTTCGCGCTTCCATTTTGCGGGTGGGGCACGTTTCGTCCACGGCAGCGCCATGCCGCAGGAGATCGTGGTTCCACTCATTACCGTGCGTGAACGCGATTCCGAGAAGACCAAAACCAGACCCGTGGAATTCAGTCTGCTCGGCTCTTCAAACAAAGTCGTAACGAACAAACAGCGGTTCGAATTCATTCAGACCGAACCCGTTTCCGACAAGGTGTTGCCGAGAACGGTGCTCATTTCCTTGCGGGACAAAGATCGGCCGGTCAGCGATGAGCAGACGCTGACCTTCGACAGCACATCCGGTTTGATGGATGAGAGGAAGCGATCGGTGATACTGACCGTTCTGGCAGGCAGCTATGATCGCACCCATGACTATTACCTGGTCTGCCGCGATGCCTCGACTCAGGTCGAGGTCCTACGGATTCCCTATAAAATCGACCTCGCGTTTAGCAACGATTTTTGAACCCATCATGGATACTGTCTCGACCGCATTGGAGAACCCGAAGAGTCTCGATGATCTTCTGATCGAGCATTTCGCCGGCAAGGTGGTCCGCAAGGACTTGACCAAACTGATCAAGGAGGGAGCGAATGTCCCGGTCTATGTGCTTGAATACCTCTTGGGGATGTATTGCGCGTCCAGTGATGAGGAGACCATTCGGTCCGGTTTGGAAACCGTCAAGAAAATCCTCGCCGAGAATTACGTGCGGCCCGACGAAGCCGAAAAGATCAAATCGAAAATCCGCGAGCGCGGCAGCTACAAGATCATCGACAAGGTGACCGTCCGGCTCAACGAGAAGCGGGATGTCTACGAGGCGCTGCTCTCTAATCTGGGGGTCAAAAGCGCGGAAATCTCCGACCGCTTCGTCCGTCAGTTCGAAAAGCTTCTGGTCGGCGGCATCTGGTGCATTGTGACGCTCGATTATCAGTTCGAGGAGAACCAGAAGGGCTCGCCCTTTATTGTCATGGACCTCAAACCGATCCAGATGCCGAACATGGATCTGGAGAGCTTGTTTGAAGGACGCCGGGCTTTCACGCAAGCAGAGTGGATCGATGCGCTGATTCGCTCCACGGGTATGGAGCCTACCGTGTTGAAAGAGCGGGTGAAATGGCATTTGCTCGCCCGCATGATTCCGCTCGTCGAAAATAACTACAACCTGTGCGAACTGGGACCCCGCGGGACGGGCAAAAGTCACGTTTATAAGGAGATCAGCCCGAACAGTATTTTGGTCTCTGGTGGCCAAACGACGGTTGCGAATCTGTTCTACAACATGAGCAGCCGCAAGGTGGGACTCGTGGGCCTATGGGACGTGGTGGCGTTCGACGAGGTGGCCGGAATCAGCTTCAAGGACCAGGACGGCGTCCAAATCATGAAGGACTACATGGCGTCCGGGTCGTTTTCGCGGGGGAGAGAAGCGATCAACGCCAGCGCGTCGATGGTGTTCATCGGCAACATTAATCAGAGTGTCGAACTGCTGGTGAAGACCAGTCACCTTCTCGCTCCCTTCCCAGAGGTAATGATCGATTCGGCGTTCTTCGACCGCTTCCATGCTTATATTCCCGGTTGGGAAATTCCGAAGATGCGGCCGGAGTTCTTCACGAACCAATACGGCCTCATCGTCGATTATCTCGCCGAATTCTTCCGCGAAATGCGGAAACGGAACTTCGCCGACGCGATCGATCGGTGGTTCAAGCTCGGAAACAACCTTAACCAGCGTGACACCATCGCTGTCCGTCGCACGGTATCGGGGCTCCTCAAATTGATATGCCCGGCAGGTGACTACGACAAGGAGACGGTGCGGAGCTGCCTTGAATACGCTCTCGAAGTCCGGCGTCGGGTCAAGGAGCAGCTCAAGAAGATCGGCGGCATGGAGTTTTACGACGTGCACTTCAGCTACGTCGACCTTGAGAACGGGCTGGAGCGATTCATCGCCGTGCCGGAGCAAAGTGGTGGCGCACTGATTTCGGAAGGGCGCTTGAATCCGGGGACGCTACACACGATTTCCATTGGCGAGAACAGTGTGCCCGGCACTTATCGTCTTGAAATGCAATCGATCGCCGGCACCGGTAAACTTACTTTTTCAGGCGTAGGTGGCAGGGAAGCGGTGCGTATCGCCTTCGACTATTTCAAGGCGAATGCGTCCCGAGTGAGTGCATCGATTAAAGCCGCCGAGCACGACTTCCATCTGCACTTGGTCGAATTGCAGAATACCGGAGCACCCGAAGCACTCGCCTTGGTTAGCTTCCTTGCATTCTGTTCGGCGACGTTAGGCAAGCCCATTCAGAGCCAGATGGCCGTGATGGGCGACATGAGTCTCGGTGGCACGATTGTCCCAGTGCAAAATCTCGCGGAGAGCCTGCAGGTCGCTTTCGATGCAGGGGCGAAACGCATTCTGATCCCGATGTCGAGCGTAGTGGATATACCGACAGTGCCTGGCGAACTGTTCGCAAAGTTCCAGACAAGCTTTTATTCAGACCCGGTCGATGCGGCATTCAAGGCTCTGGGTGTGGAATAAGGTCGGCGGGACAAACGGGACAAAAATGCCGCCGCCCCGCGTTATGAATCGGAAGAACAATTGAAAGAAGGAGAGGGGGCGATTCAGATCTCGACGTTCGGCCAATTTGATAGCTAGCGCACAGTTTACAGGTGTAGACCGCCATATGGTGGCGAAGCTAAATGCGCTGAAGCCAGGAGGTTCCTGTGAATTCCACTTTTCCTGTCAGTTGTTCTAGACATGTTTTTTAAGCTCAAGGAGCCACTTGATGCCTGACGACATTGTTGAAATCAAGCCATCGATTGGCTTTGTCAGTTTGAACATCAATGCGCTTTGGAGAAAGTTGGCGTCAAAGGGGAAGTCCAATCCAGTGTCCATTGTCGCTCAACGATTTCTTAAGGTATTCGAGGATCATGGCATTGCCATTCCACAGATCCAACATTTTCTGCCGCAGATTACTCTCGACAAGCTGAAGACTCCAGAGGACTTGCTGGCGGTGTTGACCAATGATGTTCTTGCTCAAACCGCGACACTGTTTCAGATCCAGCGTTCGTGGCTTGATGGGGTAGATGACCAACTCTATGAGTCCCGAAGCTGCTATAAATCTCCAGAGTGTTTTTTTGAGGACCTTGGGAATATCGGGGATGACCGTGATCGGTTTCCGGTTCGGGCGCTATATTGCTCGAAGCAGCTAAACAGCAACGATGGCCGCCAGCAGCCGATGGCGTTGCTTCTCGTTGAGAAGATCGGCGATCTCGGGGATAGAGCAGTCTTACGTTATCGCCCCTACACTGATGGTTGGGATTGGGGTTACGAGCCTTGTCGTATTCAGTTGAAAGCAATGGCGAGACTTGTATATCTGGAATTCGGGAAGCCAGTGCCCTTGCATCGTGTGTCTGCAGCAGTCTTGGAGCAAATCCGCCAGGGAGAGCGCGTGCCCATGGACTGTCTGCGCGGCACACCTCTAACAAGTCCATCACTGGAGGATTTTGCACTTTATCCAGAAGAGAGCGGCCAGTCCAAGGAAAGAGAAGAACTCACCGCAGTGTTAAGTTACATCGAGACACACAATCTTGCAGTCATCGCGGCGAGAGAGCATGAGCGTCGACGATTGAGAACAGACACATAGGTTGAGACCGGCATCGGCGAGGATCAGTTTAAAGTTGTCCGCGGACATCTATTTCAATTGTTCCGCAGCATCTTTTCGAGATTTTGAAAATTGTTCCGGGACTCTTTAAGGATTTGAATTCTTTTTATGTTGGAAATTAAAACGGCCGTGAGGGTGCCAACGCCCGGCCGGAGCGAAGCGACGGTGTAAGGGCGGGCACCCCACGGCCAATTTATTATTACTTATTACTTAATACTTACTACGAGAGTAAATGTGCCGGTTCTTGGTTAAAAAGGACCATGAAAACAGATAATTACGAAAATTCGACCGGTGTCGCGAGAGGTGCGCTGGGCGTGGCAAGAGCTATTCCGGCAGCCGTGCACCTCTTGTTTAGGACCTTACCAGCGCTCTTGAGCGAAAAGCTCTTTCTTTCGCTTAGCAAAGAGCTTTCGACGACGCTCGCGTGACTCCGGATCTCTGTCCTGGCCGGTCCTTAAGATCCACCAGTTCACGGCCTTGCTAGGTGAACCTTGGGCCAGCGCTAGGCAGGAATACTCGACGACACGGTCATCGATATCACTCGCCTTGAGTCGTGATGACGGATTCTGAGCATGCGTAAGTAGATTTGTTCTGACGCGCTGTTCCCGGTTCCGGATGCGTTTGTAGCGGTCTCGCAATGCTGAACCGTGAAAAATCGGTATCGCCAGGCGATGATCTACACTGAGGCCCAACTCCTGGGCTTTTTGCTCGGCAGTCCACTTTTTGGCGGCGATTTCCGACGCCTGTTCGAAATCGAAGCGATCCTTTTCAAACAGGCTTTTAATATCCCGGTTCCGTGGGTTGGGGTGAACATCCATACGTCGTTCCCAGAGCCAATGCAGTCCAATGACCTGATGATCATTGAGTAGCAAAAGATGCTCACGTGTTCGTTCCAGCTTGCTTGGGATTTCAAGCTGTGGTCTAAACAACGGAGCCGGTCCACAGGAATTCAGTGCCAAATTTGTAGCGCAGTAATCGTCTCGCTTGGCTATGTAAGAGCTTCCGACTGTCACGATGGACTGTAATCTTAGGACCAGGTCGTTTCGAGCATTGTATTTCAGCGTGCGTAACGCAGCCTCCAGATCGGGAAAAAAGTAGCGTTCGCCGTATATCGCGAGCCACCTTAGAAGTTCCGTTCGGTCCTGATCGGACAGCGGGACGGCGTAATTGCATAAGCGTCGGCGCAAAAGTTCGTTTGCATTATGATCGCCATTCTCCCGTGCGTGGACGAGAGCTTTAAATACCGTGTCTAATAGTTTGGGGTCAGGCCACAACCGAGGATGATTTGGGCAGTCTTGACGGGAATGGCTTGCATGGGAGACAGTTTCCAGCATGATCACCTCATAACGTAAGTTGATGGAGCTTCGAAAATCCGAAGGTAATCCCGGACTATAGTGATGTCGGTGTTTATTTTGTAAATTGACTACCAAGCAGGTGCGATCATTAATCCTGCTGCAGCAATGCTGGACGATTTGCAACGTGCCTTTCGGGTGACTGCTTAACGGTCCAAATTGATGTGTGGACGATTTGCGCGTTTTTCTTCGGTTGAGCGTTTTCCGAAGTTATTCAACGTCCCCGGCTGGTTCAGATATAGACTGCGTGCAGTAAACTCGTCTGAAACGCTCTACAAGGCTCTACAGTGCGCATTATTGAGGCGCGGCATGGGAGGTATATGTCTTGAGTGGCGTGTCGCTTATTGCTTGTTATAGAGCGTTTTGAGGGTGTTTTATAGTTCGACTATCTGTCGATCGTGATCGAATGATTTTTTGTCTCTAAATATCTCAATAAACACAAAGAAAGCTTGCTTTAGTGCAAGTGTATTAGTGCTGTATTTTGTTATGTAATGCAGTTTGTCACCAACTAATAAAAGCATTTCTATGAAGTGATAGTCGTGGTTTAAGAAATCCTTTTGTTGAGCCATAAGTAAACCAGTGGTGATTCAAAAATACATGGTTATCTGGTATAATGATGATACTTCCTCTGTGCTTTATCGGTGAAACGAACGTTCGGGCGCAGTTGTAAAGTCACTATTCAGTGACGGGACTCAGAAGTTTGGCTGACACAGAGTCCAACGGCGGGGTTGACCTCAGATGAGGGTCGTCGCGGCCAAAGTCAGCGCGGAGTATCTGCGAGTGCCTTGATCCGAGTAAGCAGATAATACCGTTAAGCGCGACGAGATCGGATAGAAGTGATCCATACCGAGATGAGCATCATCCGGGGACGATTGGCACCTAACCAACCTGACTGCTCTTATCGCTGCATCCATGACTGGATGGCGAGGCGATAACCAGTTGGGTTGGGGTTGATGTGCCTTTCCACCCGAGATGTGTTTGAGAAATACAGAGCAGGACACGAAGCCAAGGCATACCGAGGCAGGGGAGCCAGGCTGATAGCCAACGGCACGCGCGGCCTCGCACACTTTTCGACACTCGCGCCGTCCTGCACGAGCATCTTTGCTCATTTCATCTCAATTCTGATCCTCCTGAATGATGGAGTCCCGCTGTCCCGCTGTCCAAGTATACCCAGGCACGGCTCGCCAGGATGCTGTCTACGAGTCGCGTCAAAGACTTTGCCCTAAAGGATGACTTAGCAAGTTAGGAGCACTTGCCACTCCCGAGTCGATTGTTCAGTGTAACGTGCGCCTACTGTATCGAGCGATCTGAACGCGGTGAAAACTTCCAACGACAGTTAAAGAAAACACAGAAAAACCCAATAATTCGCGATGAATCGAGACGTTAAGGAGTAGCGGTGGGGTAGGGGTCCTAGAGAATAAAGAACACATGAGGAGCTAGTGTGCCAATATTCTCCAGACTCCCAATTTAACCCTTATACTTTGCGCCAATACAGTCTGGAAATACCCAAAGTCCGGCAATTAGCCTTGCCTCAGCCGGCTTTACGTATTCTTGGTCTCGGTTGAAGGTGTCTGCACAAGCTGCACCATGAGTCCTGATACAACATTGGGAGAGGTGACGTCGAGCATCAAGGACGGGTCTGTATTGTCAGTAATTTTTCTCAGCATGCGAATCAACTGTTCCTCATTTTTCGTGAGAAATAAGCCGGCTCCAAAAATCTGCTCCAGAGTCTTAAATACCTCCGGCATATATTCTGCCATAGCCAGTCGAATTAAAAATCTCGGCTCTAAGTCGAGAGCTATAGCAAATCTCCCAATTCTTTCAATGGGAATTCTCGTCAGCCCACTTTCAAACATATTAATGATCTCTGGTCTATCGTAGCCTACCTCCTTTGCGATCTCGGTGCGGGTTTTTTTTGATATAGAGATCGCCTGAGCTACAACCTTGGCGACGGGCAATGCTTGAAGTAGTTTGTCGTCTTGCATCGTGATACCTCTTGATCGAGTTGAAAGTATCGCTAGTATATCGTAAGCGTCCGCCGAGGACCGTCTCGACGGATTGAAAGGCTCAGGCGACACTGGTGCGAGCGGATGCACGGGGTGTCCGCACACTCTTGAGGTGG
>NZ_JAFIBZ010000040.1:0-35318 GCF_017832375.1 Methylocaldum sp. RMAD-M
ACGGTGTCCTCGCTCTCCCGCACGATCCCCGCGATCTCCAGCGCTTTGAGACCCCGCTCGGCCGAGAGCAAGACCATCTGGGCACGAGTTCGGAGTCGTGGGTCCTTGGTCTTTCGATACAGGGTGTCTAACTCACTCTGTTGCGCTTTGCCCAACGGGGGGATCAGGATGGCTTTCATGCCTCCAGTGTACGCCCTTTCCGCAGAACTTTATGGGATGTACTTAGAGCATTTTCCAATTCGGTGTCAGAGAGCCCGATATGTAGGTCGGCAATCCCTTGCCGACGTACCGGCTCGGCAAAGGATTTTGTCGGCAAGGGATTGCCGACCTACGTTTTTCCCGCCCGACACGAAGCCGTACACCGGGATGAAAAACGCTCTAGCCCCTCATCCCACTCGAACACGAGATCGCAGCTTTTGCGGTTCATTGTCCAGGCATCCGCCGGCAACCCGCATGCGTCGTTCGGTTTACCGTATTAAACACCCGAAACCATTACAGCCCTGTGAAGTTTTCACCCGAGACCGACACACCGGGCGGCATCGCGCGGAGATAGCCAAGCTCCGGTCTTCGCTGCTTACACTTTCGACGACCGAACTTATTATTAATCAGGCCCGTAAATACCCTCCTGGTATTTCGGGCCGCCGCCCAGGCCGGTACACGCCCGGCCTGGGCTCACGCGGCTTGTCGCCGCGCCGGGGCATCCCTGCCCCGGATTAACCCGGCCTATATTTATAGGCCGGGTTAATAACCTCCCGGTAATACAACTGTCAGGTCGCCTTAACACGGATGCTGTTTGATACACGGCGGTCCGCCGGGACTCGCCCGGCCTTTCTCAGGAACAAACCGAGGAATATGACACCATGAAACTCAACGAACTCGCCTGTGCCGTAACGCTGATCTTGGCCGGCGGCACCGCCTGCGCCGGCGCCGGGCCGGCCACGACGGTCAAGATCGTCGCTTTCAACGATTTCCACGGCCAGCTCGAATCGCCGGGCTCCTTCGGCGGCAAGCCGGCGGGCGGCGTGGACTGGATCGCCGGGTACGTGTCCAAGCTGAAAAGCGAGAACCGCTACACCACCGTGGTCTCCGCGGGCGACCTGATCGGCGCAACGCCCCTCGTTTCCGCCCTGTTCCACGACGAGCCCACCATCGAGACCATGAACATGGCCGGGCTGGAAATCAACGCCGTCGGGAACCACGAGTTCGACGAAGGCAAGGACGAGCTGAAGCGCATGCAGAAAGGCGGCTGCCATCCTACCGATCCGAACTCCTGCCAGGGCGCCTCGGTCGGCGCGCCTACCGCCGATGATGGTTCCTTTGCCGGCGCGGACTTCAAGTTCCTGGCCGCCAACGTGGTCGACACGGCTACCGGCAAGCCCGTTTTCCCGCCTTATGTCATCAAGAACTACGGCGGCGTCCGCGTGGCCTTCATCGGCATGACCCTCAAGGAAACTCCCACCATCGTCACGCCGTCCGGCGTCTCCGGACTGGAATTCAAGGACGAGGCCGATACCGTCAACGCGCTGATTCCCAAATTGCGGCGGCAGCGGGTCGAAGCCATAGTCGTGCTGATCCATCAGGGCGGCACCCAGCCCGTCGCCCAGAACGCCACGACCATGAACCAGTGCGCCGGCAACCTGGACGGAACCCCCATCAAACCCATCGTCAATCAACTGGACGATGCCGTGGACATGGTGATTTCCGGCCACACCCATCAGGCCTACAACTGCAGGATCGCGAACCGGGAGGGGCGTGAAATCCCGGTGACCAGCGCCAATTCCATCGGACGCATCCTGACCGACATTGACCTGACGATCGACCGGAAAACCCGTGACGTGACGGCAGTCAGCGCCACCAATATTCTGGTGGACCAGACCGACGCGACGGTCACCCCGGACGCCGGCATCAAGGCCGTCGTCGACGGCTACAAGTTACTGGCCCAGCCCATCGCCAACCGGGTAATCGGCGCCATCACCGCCGATATCACCCGCACAGCCAATGCGGCCGGCGAGTCCGCTCTAGGCGACGTCATCGCCGACGCGCAACTGAAAGCCACAGAAGCTTCGGGCTTCGGCGACGCGGTAGCCGCGTTCATGAATCCGGGCGGAATCCGTGCCGACCTGAGTTACGCATCCGGCACGGCCGGCGAAGGCGACGGCCACGTGACCTACGGCGAAGCCTTCACCGTGCAGCCCTTCGGCAACAGCGTGGTGACCATGACCCTGACCGGCGCCCAGATCGAAATTCTGCTGGAACAGCAATTCACCGGCTGCGGCGCCGACAATGCACCGGCCGCCTTCAACTATCCGGCCGGAGACTCCGGCCAGGCGTTCGACCGCATCCTGCAGGTCTCCAAGGGCTTCGCCTATCAGTGGTCGGCCAGCGGTTCGCCTTGCGACAAGGTCGACCCGGCCAGCATTCGGATTAACGGCGAAACCGTCGACCCGGCCGCGAACTATCGCGTCACCGTGAACAGCTTCCTCGCCGACGGCGGGGACAAGTTCTACGTCCTGAAGCTCGGCACCGATCGGCTCGGAGGCGCCCAGGACCTCGACGCCCTCGAAGCCTGGTTCAACCATCCGGAAGCCGATTCCGATCCGGCCGAGCCGGGCGTACAAATCGCGCCCGGTCCGCAAGACCGTATCGTGCGGATTCCCTGAAAAACCGGCGGCGGAGAGCTCCGGCCTCCGCCGCACCGTCTCTGAAACATAGAGCTCTACGCAAATTTTCGAATCCCGGAAACTCCGTTTTCAGGTTGTATTTATTCAACTCGGCATTGGAGTGAACATTCATCGTAGGATGGGTAGAGCGAAGCGAAACCCATCGATGGCGGGTTAGCCCCTCGGTTCCGCGTAACCCACCGATTGACGGTCGTTCGGTGGGTTACGCCGCACGCGAAGCACAGTGATCGGCGATCGGTCAGTGCTGATGTGCGCCTAACCCACCCTACGAAACAATGCCTTATTAAACGCGATTTCGAATAACCTGCCGTCACTCGCCCTTCGGTCCCCATAAACTTACGGTGCCGGACACCTCGTTCGAAACGGCGATCAGAGGCTTGCCGGTCGGACTGTTATGGGCCGGTACGAAGTCGATCACTTCCGGGCCGCTGTCCGGCCCCACCGGCGTGGCTGCAAAATCGCGGTTTTGCAGATATTGGACGATGGCCGGCGAGGTCGGATCGCCCAAATCGACCACGACCACCCCGCCCACGCGCTCGAGGCCGATGAACCCGTAGGTCCGGCCGTCGACCACACCGGTGGCGGCGGCTTCGGGCTCGGGGCCCTTGTTGTCGCTGCGGTCGTCGAAGGTGTTGGCCTCGTTGTTGGAATTGAAGTTGGCGGGCAGCTCCGCGGCGATGATCTGTTCGAGCTGATCTCCGCTGTCATAGACCAGACCGCCGGTTTCGCCGTCCCACACCGAAAACGATCGGGCGCCGAAAGCGTAGACCGTCGATTCCGCATCCGACCCGGCGGCGGGCATCTTCGTGGTTACGGTGAGACGTCCCAGCGCGGCATTGTCGCGCAGCGCCGCCGTGAAGGAGTCATTGGTCGTAACGCTGCGCACACGGGCTTCTTCGACCAGACCGGGATATTCGCGGGCGTCGCCCTCGTTGGCGGAGAGCACATAGTCCTTGCCGCCGATCCGGAAAGCGGCGAGCCCATCCGGCTGGTACATGCCGTAGACCCGCCCCTGAGGCCAGGTGCTGATGTTGATGGCATTGTCGCGATCGCTGGCATCGAGGCCATTGCCGGCCTGCGAGTGGTCTTTGTAGCCGAGGTCGACGATTTTTTCCACCGTGAGGGTTTCAAGGTCGAGTATCGCAATGGCGTTGTTTTCCTGCAGCGACACCCAGGCCTTCCGGCCGTTTTCATCGACCGCGATGTATTCTGGCTCGAGATCGAGCGACGGCCGCGTGGACCCAAAGATGCGCACGCCCGGCGGCAGATCGCCGGCGCGCGGCTGATCCGGGTCGAAGGCTTGGAAACCGATCGTCTTCACCGAAAACTTGCGGCGGGGCAGTACGTCGATCACGCTTACCGAGCCCTCAGGATCGACATGGCCTTCTCCATATCCCGAAGGCTCGCCCTCGTTGGCGACCAAAACCCTCTTGCCGTCCGGCGTGAAGGTCACCATATCGGGGCCGGCGCCGACCTCGACCGCTCGCAGATTGGAACCGCCCGGCGAAAAGAAAACCACTTTGCCCGGTTCGGTGCCCGACTCCACTGCCGCCGCCACGAGCCCGTTCCCGACGGCGACGCTGGTGACTTCGGAACCGTACGCGGACAGGTCGAGCCGCTTGAGACGCACCGGTTGTTTCGGATCGGAGATGTCTACGATGTCGACCGAAGCGTTCGCGGCATTCGAAACGTACATCTTGTCGCCCTTGACGGCCACGACCTCGGCCGAGGTCTGGCCGGTCAGACCGGTGGCATAGCTGCCGACCGGCTCGAACGCGGGGCCTGCTGCGGCGACCGGGCCGGGCAGGATTCCCGCAAACAGGGCGGCAGCACCGACCGAGGTCGTCCGCGCCGCATCGAGCGCGCGAATGCCGCTCGCCAAGGCCCCCTCAAATTTCAAACGGAACAGTTTGGTTTTCATTCTTGTGACTCCGAGTTAGCGCAGGTGAAATGAACGCGGTTCAAAACAATCCTTCCAATGGCTGGACTATCCGAAAGTCGGGACGCTACTGGAATCACGTTAAGGCGGTATGACAAGCCTGCTCCGGAGTATCGGCTAAGCCGGACCTACGCCTAACGCGGAAGGTCGCTTCAAGCGGAAAAAACGAACACCCGTAACACAAACTTAACCCATTTGAAAGAAAGCGAAGATACAGTGTCGCCAGTCTTACAAACGAGAAGTCGAGGAGACCGATCATGCTTGCTCATGTCAGAAAACCGCCTGTCGTTTTTGCATTGGCGCTCGGTCTTGGGTTGAGCCCGGCAGGGCATGCCGCCATCTGGAAAGCGACATTGAATCAATCCAATGCCGAATCCGTGTTTCCGGACAATGCGGATTACCTGACCGTGTTCATCCGGGACGGCAGCGATGCCGCCGGACTTTTGCTGAACGGCTATACGACGACGAGTGATGACGTCGTGTTCAGCGTCGACGCGCTTTCCGTGCTGGACTCGAAAGCGGGTACCAACTACGGTATCGATACTTTTGCATTCAACACCACATTAAACCCTGGCGGTTTCACCGCTAATAACTTCAAGTTGCCCAGCGGATGGAGCCTCGGGTCCGGCAATGCCGATGGCTTCGGCGATTTTGAACTCAAGACAGGCGGCGGCCAAGACCGCTACGATCCGGTCTGGTTCGCCATCACCGGGATCAACGGCGATAACGCAAACCACTATTTCGCTCTTTCCGGTAAAAACGCCGGCCAGGGCAATTATTACTTCGCCGCCCACGTCGCCGGTTTCAACGAAGCCCTGACCGGCGGAACGGGCGGCGCGTGGTTTGCAGGCTCGAACGGTCAACCGGGTACCGCGCCCGAACCTGTTCCCGTTCCCGCAGCTTTTTGGCTGTTCGGCTCCGCTGTCACCGGTTTCGCTTTCGCCTCCCGGCACTCCAAGCCACGCCTCGTGTAAAAAGGGAGTCTTGAAGAAGAAAGACGCGGAGCCTATCGCTCGTTGCCGGATGAAGAACGAGGTTGCGTGTAAATGGTGGCCGATAAACGCGAACCGAAACACCGGGACCGTACGAGCGCCACTCACTCCGCGCCAATGGCTGGAGGTGCTCCTTGCCGCAGCCTGATCCTCGGCATTAGCGGTGCGCGGTAGAGCATCCGCCTCACTTCGGATGAAAGACCGATGCCACCGGGCCACTTGCGTGCTTGCAAAATAAGCAGCCGGTTTGACGGAGATCAAGTCTCAATCTGGATGCCGACTGCGGCGCTGGCTATCATGCCTTAGATGTTGACGCAGACCCGCCGGGTAGCCCGCAGACGGAGCGGATGATCCCCCGGGACGTCTCGCCTGCGCCAACCACGCACCTCCCGCCTCACCCCGACCGTCCCGATAGCCGGGCGAAGCTTCGGGGGGGCCGAGTTCAAGCTTTCCAACTAACGAGGAGTTGTCCTTATGAATAACCATCTTGGCGACGACCGATCGTGCCGCGCTTATTTCCACATCGTCGACATCGACCCCGCCACCGAGAGCGTCGTGATCCAATACGTCGAGAATGACTGGATACGAGGAATGGACCAGACTCGGCACCTGCCTTGGGTGGAGTTCTTGAACGGCTTGAGGGAGGGGCGCTATGAAATTCATCGCGCGAACTGACGACTGAGCCCCTTCGGCGGCAGCCGTCCGCTTCCTCCATGATCTTCCAAACGCATCCCACGCGGCGAATCGCGATCTCGGTCCGGCCTTCCGAACCCGCCGACAATCGACTCGGATTTCGAATCATCGCTGCCGTCCCGAAATCATCCTGACGGATGAACCATGTTCGGCGTTCGATCCCATTGCGACGGCCAAAATCGAGCACCTGGCCGCGGAATTGAAGCGTCAATTCACCCTTGTAATCGTGACCCATTCGCTACAGCAGGCCGCGCGGGTTTCGGAGCGCATCGGATTTTTCCATCTGGGACGATTGATTGAAGTGGGGGAAACGGCCGAGGTCCTTACCCATCCGCGTCATCCCTTGACCAAAAGCTATATCACCGGCCGCATCGGCTGATTCCGAATTCCGATACCGGGCGCTTGACGCGACGACCGTATGCCCCTGACCTTTTTCGTAAAAGGGTTCTCGATGCCGCATTAGAGCGTTTTCATCTCGCTCGTACGGCAAAACAGGCTTGGCGGAAGTCGTGGCGCCTTGAGTTCGGGTGAATTGCTTCAATTCGTAGGTCGGCAATCCTTTGCCGACGAAGACGCGTGGCCGGGACGTGGCGTCGGGAAGGGATTCCCGACCTACAGGGTGCATGGTTGTAGGTCGGCAATCCCTTGCCGACGAACCCTTTGGCCCAACGGCGGCGTCGGGAAGGGTCGCGACTAAAGCGACCGTTTGCGATTGGGAAGGGATTCCCGACCTACTCGCGAATGCCCGTACAGTAGGTATAAAAATGCTCTAATCGAACTGCACGGCAGGATGGTCGATACTTTCAGCAGCCGCGAAGCGATCTCCACCCCCGGCCTACCGCCTCAAACGGTTCGCTGAACATGTGCCGTCGGCTGTCCGACGTTCACAATAAAATCACCGAGTATCCAGGTGAAGGATTCTCTTTTCCCGAATTCTTCGACGCGCCGAACGCATAGGTATTACCGTATTTTTATCGGCAGGTTTGATATTTTCCGTTTCGAGGTTGCGATCCGTTCTCTGATTCTGTTTAATTCGATTAACTGGATTTTCAAGGAATAAGATTATGCTGCTTTGGTTATTTCTGACCGCAGCTCTATTGTTAAGCATAGAACGGATAACCTACCTGTGGATTTGGCATCATCCTGATACCTTTAAGGCTGTCTGCAAATATCCCGCAATCGTTCGTTTTGGCGAGCCGATTTCCGCCCTGGAGAAGTTATTTTATATATTCAAGATATTGCAAATAGGGATATTCCTTGCCTGGTGCATGCTGCTAGGGAATACCCTGATTCCACTCCCCACCAGCAGTCTGGTTCCAATGTCATTGGGGATTGGGTTGATTGTTATCGGCCAAGTATTTAATTTCGGCGTCTTTTATCGCCTAGGGCGGTCCGGAGTGTTCTACGGCAACAAGTTCGGTTATGAAATCCAGTGGTGCAACGCCTTCCCATTTTCAGTGCTTAGCCACCCGCAATACGTCGGTACATTATTGTCGATTTGGGGCTTTTTTCTGGTCATGAGATTCCCTCATGACGACTGGATTCTGTTACCTCTTGTGGAGACTTTATATTACGGCGTCGGCGCGTACTATGAGCGTTGATCGATAAGGAAGCTCTGATTATTGCTTCGGCAGTTAAATCAGAATCATCGTTCGAATGCATCTCCGATCTTACCTTGCCCAATCAATGACTTGGGTTAATCGCAATTTGCCGAAAATCGCGCTTTAATTGCCGAAGCGATACTAAACGTAAACGAATGAATGTCACTTTGCTCGTCATTCCGGCATGGATTGCCGGAATCCAGAAACCAGGGATGGCAAGGCTGATACATCCATGTAACCTGGACCCCGGCATTCCCCGCCAGGGTGACGGTATAACTTTTCTTTCTTATCACTTAGTAAGTCCTTCGACAGGCTCAGGACGAACGGAAACGGATTGATTCCGTTCATAGTGAGCCTGTCGAACCATGAGCGGAATCGACTTATTCAGAGTTTCCATAACGGAAGCATCAGCAGTCGTCGCCCCATGCGGATGACGGTGCCCTGTTCCAGCTGAGGGCAGAGCTTGAACCCGTTGGGCGCCAAAACGATGATCGTCGAACCATGCTGAAACCACCCTAGTTCGTCACCTTTACGAAATGGCGCTTTGCATGGAATCACGTTAGGGCCGCGGTACTTGAGGTGCAGCAGAACATCCAGGAAATGAAGCCGTATGCTGGCCACGAGCACGGCGGCAACGGGCACCAAAGCGATTAGGTGATTGCCGGGGCTCAACCGCGTCCGCAGTACGGCGCGCTCGTTCTTGCAAAAAAGACCCGGTATTCGCCTGAGGGCAACCGGATTGACATTCCAGGTGTCTCCCGAAATGTAGGTAACCTGATCGATCTCGCAGTCATACGGCGCGTGGAACCGGTGGTACATGCCGGAAGTGAGCCGTAAGGTCACGTAATAGCCATTACGGTAATGGCTTGCCAATTCCCCATCACAAACCAGTTCGTTCAGGGCGTACGGGATGCCTTTGGCCTGAAACAGCGTCGTGCCTTCGATATCGCCATGTGCCCCTATGATGGCGTCGCACGGACTGACCAGAACGCCGGGATCATCGTCGACGGGACGGGCGCCTTCCTTAAGTTCGCGGGTGAAGCATTCGTGCATGCTGCGGAACTTCGTTTTCTTGGCGTCGCTCAGGTCGACTTGGGCAAACAGCCGCCACAAGGCAATGGATAGACGACAGACCAGAGGATGCTCGATTTGGCTGAACCAACCCACGAACCGCGTGAGAAATTGGCGCGGAATGCGATTGGTCAGCAAAAAATTGACATCGTCCTGTTGGGTAATTTGCGCGATTAGGGAGCGTAAGGTCATTGTTTGTAGGGCTTTGTACTATCGGTGCTCATCTCCAAAAGCCACAGGACACGCATTATTGTTCCGGCAGTCGCGAGCGATGCCTGTCCTGAGCTCAGTCGAAGGGCCTGTCCTGAGCCCGGTCGAAGGGCGCTTCCCGATGGTCGGCACATCCTACGGACTGCATTTGTCGAAGATCGCTTCTTTGTGCCAAAGCAATAACTACGGAATCATGCGAGTCATCCGGCTGTCATCGTTCAGTCAGGAAATTGCATTAACTCTGTAACACTCGAATCTTATCCTTAATGGATGGATTGGCATCGAATGGTCAGCCGCCTTGAAGTGCTGTGGCAGCAGGGATGCTCGTTGATTCTTTGGGTTTCGGACTTTTTGCTTTGTCTCTTTCTCTCCTGTCCGCACGGCGCTGTTCGTACGCTTCACGCACGGACACACCGTGCTTTTTTTTGCGCTATTCATCGGAGGATCTATGCACGGTTTTCTTAAAGCTCTGGAAATACAACGTTGGGACGATCACCGTTACTATCATCACAGCCGGATAAACCAGTCGCTGCATTTCGTCAGCGCGCTGAGTTTCGTATTGGCTTACGCCTTGGTGTTCACCGATCCGGTCGCCGCGGCGCTGATCGGGTGGCTGTTCGCAATGCTCACCCGTCAAACCGGTCACTTCTTCTTCGAGCCGAAAGGATATGACGTCGTCAATCAGGCGACCCACGAGTACAAGGAACAGGTGAAGGTCGGCTATAACCTAAGGCGGAAGGTGGTCCTCATGGCTATCTGGGCACTCTCTCCGATCGCTCTTTACCTGGACCCAACGCTGTTCGGGCTTTTCGACTCCAACTCCACCGACAGTAGTTTCATGCACCACCTGGGCTTGTTATGGCTCGCGATCGGAATCGGCGGCCTGCTGTTCCGAACCGTGCAACTGTTCTTCCTGAGAGACGTCCAAACCGGGCTGGTTTGGTTGGCCAAAATCCTTACCGATCCGTTTCACGACATCAAGCTGTACTACAAATCCCCTATTTGCCTGCTCCGAGGACAGCTCATCGATCCCATGACATCTGAAAAAGAGGAATCGGAACAGCACGCTTGAGCTCCGCCAGGGTTCCAAATTCATTTTATGAAGGCCGCGACGGAAAGCGGCCAGCCCTTTCAAACCGATACGATCAACAAACTCTGAGCATACGTATCCGGACTCGTTCAGCATTTGTCACCCACAGATGCGTGTAGAACCAGCGAGGAAACGGAAGCTCGCGCTTAATCCTAGCCTTCTCGGTTTTGACGGTACTCGGAACCTACTAACCGGAAACGCTTGGCAAGCATCTCGCGAAGCACCTGTCGTCTTATGGCCTTGTTGGACAATCCCCCCTCGTACCACCACCATCCGTCCTGCCTCATCTTCTCGGCCGCGGTCACGAAGCGCTCCGCCACGGTTTTGAAATCGGATTCGGTGTAATTGAGGCTGAAGATGAGCCGGCCGGTTCCTACCCAGCTCAGGGTCAGATCCTGCGCACGCAGGTAATATTGAAACATCCAGTTGTAGCGGGAGGGCCGGGTATAGAAAACAGTCCAGATGGACGCCAGATTGGCCACCCGTACCGGCAGGTCCTGGTCGCGAAGCCTTTGATTCAACTGCTCGGCCCTGGCATTCCACACGGAATCCAGGTCCCGATAGAGATTCCGGATCTCGGGTTTGTCGAGACAATTCAGGAATTCATTCATCGCCGCCATCACGTAAGGATGGGAATTGAATGTGCCCCTGGCAAAGCAGATATCCGTAGGTCGGTCGTCGCGAAAGCGCTTCATCAAGTCCTTGCGGCCGCATACGACGCCGACGGGCAGGCCGCCGCCCAAAGTCTTGCCGTAGGTGACCATGTCGGCCTGAACGCCGAAATATTCCTGAGCGCCGCCCGGCGCCAGGCGGAAGCCGGTAAACACCTCGTCGAAGATCAGGACGATGCCCCTTTCACTGCACACCGTGCGTAGCCGCTTCAACCAGTCCGTGTAAGCCGCCCGATCGAAACCGGCGGATCGGCTGCTGTCGATCAGGGTTCCATCGCCCGGAGCGCTCGCATTCGGATGCAGCGCCTGCAAAGGATTCACCAGTACGCAGGCGATGTCCCGGCGCTTGCGAAGCACGCGCAGCGTATCGTCGTCCATGTCTTTCAGCGTGTAGGTTTCGTGCGCCGGCACCGGGTTGCCGACCCCGGGCTGCACGTCGCCCCACCAGCCGTGATATGCACCGCAGAAGCGCACCACATAAGCTCGCCCGGCGTGGTACCGCGCCAGCCGCACCGCCTGCATCACCGCTTCGGTGCCGGACATGTGGAACGACACTTCGTCGAGTCCCGAGATGAGTTTCAGCCGCTCCACGTTGCTGACGATCACCGGATGATAAAGGCCCAGTACAGGTCCCAGCTCGTGAACGCGCTCGCCGGCCCGTTGCAGGCACTCCTTGTAAAAGTCGTAACCGAACACGTTGACGCCGTAAGACCCCGCGAGATCGTAGGAGACGTTGCCGTCCGGGTCGGTGAGGGTGACTCCCGAAGACGATTGAACGAAGGCGCCGGTTTTGAGGTATTCGCGGACCAAGCGCCTGAACTGGAAGGGTACGCGATAGGCGGAGGTGAACTGCAAATCCGAGATGCCGTCCGCCGCCGACTCGTTGAGCTCGAGCGTACGCGGAGACCGCTTGCGCAAGAACTCCGCAAGCCGCATGAATCCGGCGCGCCGTTGTGCGGCGATTTCTTCCGGAGCGCCATCGCAGCGAAAAAAATGTTCCTCGTCGTATTCGTAGAACGGCACCAGCTTGGCGATGCGGCGGGATAGATTGGAATGCCCCGCCAGGGAGGGGTGCTTGGCCCTCGACAGATCCAGTCTCAGTTTCAATTTCGGCAGCGCCGCCGCAGCGACAGCCGCGCCCAGCCAGTAAAAGGCTACGCTTGTATCCATTTCATTCCTCGGCGATGGGACATTACGGCAAGGGCTCGCCAAACCGGTAGGACGCGAAGAGCAACTTCATGTCCACCGGTGGCATGAGAAATCCGAGTTTCATATCGGCCAGAATGATGATCCCCAAAGGTGCCTAGGTTTCTTCGTGAAGGACTCCTCGGGCGTCAACGTGCTCCAAACTGTAACAATCGAATGTTTCAGATTTGTTGCATGGCAACCCCAGATCGCATTCGTCCGTTCTGGAACAAGATCTCGGTGTCAGCTTTGGAGAGCGGGACTCGGCATGCCGCGTCCGAACGCGCTTGTGTTTCGGAAACTGTCACATGATCTTCAAACGGTCGTCACAAAACACCGCTACCGTTTCTCCGACACGGGTCCATCAACGGACTCAAGGGCGCGGATGTCGGTGTCAACGAAACATCGTCCGGCGCCGCTCTACGGCCGACCGCCTTGTGGTTTTTTAAGCTGCGGCCTGACACGGTTGACGGCAAGGGGCGCATTCAGGAAAAGCCTTGCGATCGGCGACGCCCGATAGACTTTTACATACTCGGCAACGATTGTTTTTTCAAAACCCGAAATGACTGCGGAAACAAGCAAATCACGCTCAGAACCGACCGGACTGCTCTTTTATCGAAACATCGTCGCTTTGAATGCCGAAAGGCATCAGTCGTTAAGAATCGGCGCCGCCAACGACCATCGTTTCGCGGCAAAGAGCCATTGGGTTCCGCTCCTCGCGGCGGAATTCGCCGAAGCCTGCAAGGACTACCCGATCGGTTTCGCCAAGGCGGGCAATGACGGTTGGGTTCCAGTGGCCGTGCTTGGATTCGAACGGGAGGAAAATCTTTTCATCGACGGACACGGACACTGGACGGCGGATTACGTGCCGGCCTTCGTTCGCCGATACCCTTTCATTCTGGCGGAAAGCGACGTCGATCCCGAACCGCAGCACGTGGTCTGCGTGGACGAAACCTGCGGGTGGTTGAGTGTTGAAGCGGAAGGGGAACCGCTATTCGTCGGCGGAAAGCCTTCTGCTTATCTGCGAGAAACCATGGATTTCCTCCAGGACTACCATCAACAGGCCAAGCGAACCGCGCGGTTCGGTCAAAAACTTGCCGACTGGAATCTGCTGATCGAGACGCAGGCGGCGGCCACCACGTCGGCCGGGCAGAGCTTCGGGCTGTCGGGCTTTTGGATCGTCGATGAAACGGCATTGAATCGGTTGACGATCGAGAAACTGCACGAGCTTCACACGGCGGGCGAACTCGGCTGGGTTTTCCTGCATCTGGCCTCGCTGACCAATTTCCGCAAACTGCTGGTGCGGAAGAATACTGCGGCTGCGTGACTCTCCGCGCATCTAACCCACGCTGCACCGGAAACATGAACGAAACCTTGTTTTCAGCCGTTACTAATTCCAAATCGCTTTCAATCAGGAATCAATTTTTGTAAGAGTGGGTTAGGCGGCGAGGCCGTAACCCACTGAGCGACCTCGGACCTGTCCTGAGCCAAGTCGAAGGGTCGGTGGGTTACGCTTCGCTAACCCACCCTACGATTCATGTTCATTCGAATGCCGAATGCAATAAGAATCCGGCATGACTATGTGTCGCGGCGGGGCATGCCCGCCCCGCCGCTGAACGCACGGATCCTACGAACCGATGATGCCGCCATCGTCCTTGGTGATGACCAGGACGGAGGAACGCGGACGGCTCAGGCCCGGCGTGTTGGGCAAGGGCTGGCCGGCGCTGTTGACGGTGAACTGGCTTTGCGGCCAGTTGCTGTACTGCGTCGGGTTAGACGCGGGCGAATCTTCGCCGGGATGCTGGACGCCGACGAATAGGGTCTTGCCGTCGGGCGTGCTGGTGACGCCGGTGACTTCGCACTTGTGGGGTCCGGTCAGGAAGCGGCGCACTTCCTTGGTGTTGGGGTCCGCGCAGGCCATGATGTTGGCACCGATGTTGACCCAATCGCCGCTCGCATCGCCGGCCTGGTCGGTCTGTATCCACAGCCGTCCGAACTGGTCGAACCACAGGCCGTCCGGCGCTCCGAAATCGGCGGAGCCCGCCGGTGCGTCGACAATGTCGCCCTCATAGTACGGACCGGTGCCGGCGGCGCCGTTCACCAGATTGCCGGACTGATAATTCGCCCCCAGAGTCTTGGCGGTGATCGAATCGCCGCAGAGCATGAAGATGTCCCACTCGAAGCCGGTCGCGGTGACGACATTGCCGTCCTCGCGCCAGCGGATGATGTGACCGTAGTCGTTGTCCGGGCGCGGGTTGGCCATATCCACCGGCGGACGTGCGCTGGCGGCCGTCGTCGTGCCGTCGGCCTTGTTGGACGAGGTCGCCGGCGTACTGCCGCCACCGCCGCGGCGGTTGTTGTTGGTCAAGGTGCAATAGATTTCCAGCGGACGCTGGTCGTTGTAGACCGAGTAACCTTTGAACGAAAACTCGGGATCGTAATAAGTGCGCAGCGCGGTCCATTCCGGGCGGTCCATCATGGTGGCGCCGACCGCATCGGCGGCCTGACGGGTCTTGATCAGGATCAGGGCCTGCACTTCCGCGTCGTCCGCGCCGGCAAACTGCGGCAGCTCGCGCAGCTTGTAGTATCCGCCCGCGCCATTGGGAATCACGGACGTCGTATCCGGCTCCAGCGCGATCCATTCGCCGCGATAGGTTTCCGCTCCGGCGCCAGGCATGTCGGTGAACCTGGCGACGTAGAGCGTGCCTTTGTCCAGCAGGTTGCGATTGTCGGCGCGTTTGTGGCGATTGAACCGTTTGGCGGCAACGAATTTGTAGATGTATTCGTTGCGTTCGTCGTCGCCCATGTAAAAGGCGACCCGGCTGTTGCCATCCACGGCTACCTGAGCGCTCTCGTGCTTGAATCGGCCCATGGCGGTGCGCTTGACCGGCTTGCTCTCGGGATCGAAAGGATCGATTTCCACCACCCAGCCGAACAAATAGGGCTCCAGCGGGTTGGTGGCTGCATTAAACCGCGGGTCGGCTTCATGCCAGCGATAGCCGAAGCCGCCGGCCACGATGCCATAACGGGCCTGATCGTTGAGAATTGCTGCGCGGTTCGGATCGGCCGCATCGACGCTTTCGCCGCTGTTCCACCCGAAGTAGCCGTTCCAGTTTTCTTCGCAGGTCAGATAGGTGCCCCAGGGGGTGTAACCGTGTGCGCAGTTGTTGAGCGTTCCGTTGCAATGATGGCCGTCGTTGACGCCGATTTCGACCGAGCCCGTCGGCTGGATGTCGAATTTCTTCGACTTCATCAAGTCATGCCCGGCTGCGGGACCGGAAACTTTCATCCGGGTGTTGCCGGTGATGCGGCGGCCGAAGGGTGAGGTACTGATGACCTGCCATTTTCCGCGGTTCTTGCGTACTTCGACCACCGATATGCCATGGCCGGCCTGGGATTTGCGCACCTTCGCGATGGTGACGCCGGCGCCGCCGGCCAAACCTTCCGCGCCGTGCAGAATTTCTTCGTGAGTGTATTCGTGATTGACGCACAACAAGCCGCGCACCGGATTCCTTCCATGACCGATGCCGTGCGAGGAAATTGGAAAGTAGTGCATGCCGTCGTTATGCATGCCGAACTGCTTTTCCTGAGCGGCGGCATCCTGGCTGGCGTCTTCGTCCCAAGCCGGCGCGCGCTTCATGATTGGATCTCCCCAGGACGCCAGTACTTCCACCGTATATCCTGCCGGGACCGTTACTTTATCGGCGACCGGCGCCAGGCTGGGCGGTACGCTCTCGAAACCGATCCCGGCGAAGCCGTTGCCGGCGGGCAGCGGCGCGGCTTCCACAGCGCCAATGATGCTCTTCATGTTGACGCCGCCGATGGCAGCCAGAACAGACGCGCTGATCGTCGTTTGCATGAAATGCCGACGCCCCAAGTCGGTACGCTCGATCACGTCGCGAATGGATTCGTTGCCCGACGGATTCATGGTCACGTCGTTTTTCGGATGTCGCTCACCTTTCATCGAATACTCCAGAGTTCTTGTTGGAATTGGTCACCACGCAGGAATAAGCCGCGGATATTCCGATGCGGTTGCCGGCACATTCACTGCGGGTCGGGCGTAACTTAGCCGACCATCATGACCGGCTAATGAATGTTTGATGACATGTGGATGTCGGACGCGGGATTTCCGAGGTGCGGTCAGGGGGAAGGCCGAGCGAGTGACAGGATCGGCGATCGTTATGTTGGAATATGCACATGATCGTTCGGCCAAGGCGTCGTAGATCGGGAATCCCGTCGCGGCCCAGCGTCGGCAAAGGATTGCCGACCTACGACACCTTGAGTCGCAAAATGGCAAACTTCTGAGGAATCGCCGTGGAGCATTCGTAGGTCGGCAATCCTTTGCCGACGCACCCGTTGGCCCAACTGCACCGTCGGGAAGGGCGGCTTCGGCGCTCCTGGAAGGATCGGTTCGGTGCTCCCGAACCGATCGTTTGCGATTGGAGACACCGTTTGCGATTGGGAGGGATTCGCGACCTACGCGCGAGTGCCCGTACAGTAGATATGAAAATGCTCTAGCCGATATCCTGAGTAACCGGCGTTTCCGCGTCTTGCGAGGATTTCGCGGTGGAAAAGTACGCGAGGACCACGCCGACCTCGAATAACAGCCAAATCGGCACGGCCATGAGAGTTTGCGAGATGACGTCGGGCGGCGTCAGAACAGCGCCGACGATGAACGCCGCCACGATGGCGTACGGGCGTTTTTCTTTCAGGTCGCGGTAATCGACTGCACCGCTCTTGACCAGGAGCAAGGTCAATATCGGAACCTCGAACACGGCGCCGAAGGCAAGCAAGAGAGACAGCACGAAATCCAGATAATGGGAAATATCGGTCATGACGGCGACTCCCTGCGGGGCGGCAGCGGCCATGAAGCCGAATATCACCGGAAAGACCGCGAAATAGGCGAATGCGATACCGACGTAGAACAAGATCGTACTGGCCAGCAAGAGCGGGATGAACACGCGTCTTTCATGACGATAAAGGCCGGGCGCGACGAAGGCCCAGGCTTCGTAGAGGATGCACGGCACGGCGAGGAACACCGCCACCGCAAAGGTCAGCTTGAAAGGCGTCAGAAACGGCGAGGCCACCTCGATGGCGATCATCTGCGAGCCCGCCGGCAAATGCCGCATCAGCGGTTCGGCCAGACAGGAATAGATGGGGTTGGAAAAATAAACCAATCCAAGAAAAAGCAGCAGCACGGCGAGGACGGATCTGAGCAATCGATTCCTCAGCTCGACCAGATGGCTCATCCAGCCCATTTCGCCAAGACTCTCGGACTCCATGTCAGGCTTCCGGTTGCGCATTTCTACCACCGTTACCGATTGTGGAGGCGTCCGTTTCCGGCTCGGAGCCCGTCCGCTTCGCGCGGGATGACGGCGTCTCTTCCAAGAGAGAGATACGCCTGCCGGCTTTCACGTTCAATGACTGCCTGATCTCTTCGAGTTCCAGTTCGCGATCGATATCCGCCTTGACCGACCCTATGGCGGACTTTGCCTTCCGAACCCACAGTGCCGTCTTGCGGGCCACGCGTGGCAACCGCTCGGGCCCCAGGACCAGCAGGCTGACAGCGCCCACGAGCACCATTTCCCAAAAGCCGATCTCGAACATAACGACGGGCAGTAGAAGAGAGATTAGGCCTTCGGGCTTGCGACGTCGGACGGCGAAGTCCCGAATTCCGCATCACGTTCGCCAACGGGAGACTTGTCGTCCTCGGCTTCGTTCATGGATTTTCTGAAACTCCGAATCGCCCCGCCGAGATCGCCGCCTATGGTCCGCAGCTTCTTGGTGCCGAAAATCAGAAGGACGATCATAAAAACCAGCAACAATTCCCAAACGCCTATGCCCATGTGTACCTCAAAAAAATTATTAATCAGGCCCGTAAATACCCTCCTGGTATTTCGGGCCGCCGCCCAGGCCGGTACACGCCCGGCCTGGGCTCACGCGGCTTGTCGCCGCGCCGGGGCATCCCCGCCCCGGATTAACCCGGCCTATATTTATAGGCCGGGTTAATAAATCTCGAACGAAGTCCGCGCACGCTAGCAGGCGCGCGTTACGAGAGAATGACCAAACGCCGTTCAGGGTTGTGCCGCCCGTGTCAGAAGCACATTGACGTGATCGGTCCCTGTCGTCCCCAAGACGTTCTTCGCGAACGCCCGGGGAAATGACGTAGCTCCAACCGTTGGAGCCGGCGTATCCCTCGCCGTCTTCCCTGCTTGACATCGCCCTGTGAGGGCAATCCACAAATCGTCGCCGCGCTGTTTTACAGCGCGCCGTTGCTCCACGGCCCGGTGATGGCAAAGGTAATGCCCGGATTGGCCTGGATATTGACAAACAGCCACCCGTCCTGGAAGGTCGCGCCCGCGAACTCCGCACCGCGCTGGTTTCTGTCGTAGGTGACACCGTTACGCGAAATCGAGCCCATGCCCTCGGCTCTGAAATCCATGTTGTTTTCGCAGAACGGGAAGATCTTTCCGTCGATGGTCAGGCCGTGCATGCGCGAGACGGCGTTGCTGCCGTCTTCGCAGAGGATTAGGCTGCCGCGCGGACTCCAGGCAATGTTGTCCGGGTTGTCCAACACGTTGCGATCGGCCGATTCGTAAACCAGGCTGAAGGTTTCGTTGACCGGGTCGTAGGCGAAGATCTGGCCGCGGCCCGCGACACCGCCGCTGGTCGAGCAGACGTAGATGATGCCGTTGCCGTACCACACGCCTTCGCCGCGGCGCAGGCTCGCGGCGCCCTGCATGATGCCCTGGGAAACCACGCCGCCGTACGTGGTGCCGGTGATGAAGGGCTTGTTCGGCTCCTCGATATCCACCCACTCGACATCCCATGTTGCACCCGCAGGCTGGGCGACGCCGGTGTCATAGTAGGGGTAAGAAACGCCATTGATGGTGCGGGTGGCATTGGGAGCAACAACGAGTTTCATCATCTGCAGCTTGCCGCCCATGGCCGGCTTGCCCGGCACGTTGGGAATGAAGCGGTAGAAACCGGACGGCGTGCTGTCCTCGGTCTCGTAGATGATGCCGGTGGCCGGATCGACCGCAACGGCTTCGTGGCTGAAGCAGCCCATGTCGACCAGCGCGATGGGTTTGGCTTCGCCCACGGCGGGAACGTCGAAGCAGTAACCGTGCTGCTTGGTGTAGGCGGGGTTGGTGTGCAGGCCGTTGGTGGTTTCCTCGCAGCTGATCCACGAATTCCAGGGCGTGGGGCCGCCGGCGCAGTTGCGGATGGTGCCGGAAATCGAGGCCCGACTCGACGCCCATTTGTTACCACGCGAATTCGGGGCGAAGATGAGATTGGTCGTGCCGCCGTCGCAAGCAGGGTCGTAAGTCAGTTCGGGAGCCGCGAAGGAGCCGGTCACACCGCCTTTCTCGTGGTTGCGTACCAGCACGTAGCGGCCATTGTTGACGGCGACTACGGCCATGCCGTCGTGATTGCTCGGGGTGGGAATGCCGTCATCCATGATGTCGCCGGTCCAGCCGTACGACCAATACTTGAAGCCTTCCGGCAGATTCAGCAGCGGCAAGCCGGTAGCTTCGTCAAATACCGGCGAGAGCGGGCCGTAATCGGGACTGAAGGGAATGTTTTCGGCGCGGGCCTGCCCCGAACCGAGAACGCTGTAAGGCATGGCGACAGCGGCGGCAGCGGCGATACCGCTTTTGATGAAACCGCGGCGGCTGAGCGTCCAGTTGGGGTCGAGTTCTTTCCTGGCATCGGCGGCCGCGAGGTCGCGGATCAAGTCGATATGGTCGTCACGAGTTGTCATGTGATCTCCGTTATTTTGCGTTGCCATTAGTCGAGAAGCGTGTTCCAAGCGTTCTCCCGCCACGACCGTCCATCCCCATCGGAATCGATGGTGCGGATTTCGTTGCGGGGCATCCGTGTGGCTAATTCTCGAATTCAAAAATGACGGGTGTGAGTAGATCTGGTTACAGTTTGGCGACCCCGGACGACTGTACGGGCACTCGCGCGTAGGTCGGGAATCCATTCCCGACGCAACGGGTTTGTCGGCAAAGGATTGCCGACCTACAACCATGCACCCTGTAGGTCGGGAATCCCTTCCCGACACCACGTCCCGGCCGAACGTCTTCGTCGGCAAAGGATTGCCGACCTACGAATGCTGGAAAGAGTTGAGCTCTTGGGATACTGCCGGAATGTCTGCAATTTCGCCCGTGCAAGCGAGCAAAAGAAAGGACCGCGAAAGCGGTCCTTTCACCGGCTAAAACGTACCCCGGAACTTCTCGCAGGGTGTTTCGTCGGCCGATTAGAACGTTTTTCATCCCGGTGTACGGCTTCGTGTCGGGCGGGAAGAACGTAGGTCGGCAATCCTTTGCCGACTTATCGGTTCGGCAAGGGATTGCCGACCTACATATCGGGCTCTCTGGCACCGAATCGGAAAATGCTCTAGGGCAACGGATGCTGTTCCAGGTTCTTTTCGACGATTTCCTGATGAACCGAGAAGACGTCCGCCGAATTCGGATCGACGACGACCCGCAGCCAGTGCACGTCGTCGGCACCGAAGGTTTCCACGCGCGTCGCGTTCTCGATGCGCCGCTTGCTGTTACTGCCCATCATGGGCTTGTCCACACGGTAATAATGCGAGTCGCCGTGAGCGAAAACGACCGGCTTCTTGAACTTGATCGCTTCCGCTTCCATGTCGGCGAGAATTTCCTCGAAACCGCGCCGCCCCGCGCTGCCCTTGGCTAGCTCGAAACCGGGATTGGCTTGAAATAGAAGCAGCACGCCGCGTGCGTCTTCCGCCTCGGCTTTCGCGAAGGTCTCGCTGATCCAGGCACGGGCCGCCTCGATGCGGCGAGCGACTTCCTCGTCGTCGGCCGGGGTGCGGGCGGCGAACGGCGCCAGGCCGTTATTGCTGCCGACGATGTGCACTGTCGCGAACATGACGTGCTGTTCCATCCAGCGCGTGTTCTCGACGAATTCCGGATAGCTCCGATCGGCGGCCTGGGTTTCCACCGTCATGGTTTTCTCGCCCAGCGTCTGACCGGGCACCGGATAGAACATTTCTCGCAGCTTGGCCAGCCGTTCCAAAGGCTGATAGGAGCCATTGTTGGCGCGATGGCAATCCGCCCATTCATTGTCGCCGGGGGTCAAAACGAAGGGAATCTCGAAACGCCGGAAGCGTTGCAGCCGATCCTCGAACACTTCGTCCGAGCACAGGGTGGAACCGTTCTTGATGTCGCCGGCATGCAGAACCCATTTCAATTTATGGTTCGCATTGATTTCCGCGATCACGTTATCGAGCTTCCAAAAATCGGCCGGGGCATACGGCACGTCGCCGATCAGGGCGAACTCGAACTTGCCGTAACCGTGGGCGTTATTGTGCTCCGGTGCGGCACTGGCGGTTTGGCCGAGTGCGACGGCGCAAGCGGCGGCAAAAAGCAGGGATTTGACTGGTGTCATGTTCACAATGAGCTCCGGGTTGGAAAGAAAATAAAAGGGCCGCAAGCGGCCCCTTTCCAATCGGCGAACTCGACGGTTACCAGGTGGTCGAGGCCCGACATTTGTTCAGAAGCGCGGCCATTTAATCGGCGGCGCATTACAGGTCTATTAGGATTTCGTAACGATTCGGTGACGGACTGGCGATCGTCGGTGCTCCCTTTTCACATCCATGCCTTGGTTGTGGGCGTTTCGGGTACGCCTCGTGGGATATCGGAGAAACATGTCCCGCGATCGGGTAACGAAACGTTTCATCGAGGAGCGGAATCCGACGCGTGGTACGCAAGGTTCCGGATGAGATCCAGAAAGAACCGCGGACCTTGATATTCCGGATCGCTGTCAATGAGGGATTGATTTTGTAGGTGAGTTAGGCCGCGAAGCCCTAACCCACCCTGGCGGCGCCAACGGCGGGAACAAACGCGGCTTTAGTATTCGCAGTCAAATTGCCTAATCCAGCTGTCTAAAGGACTAACGATGTCACGTCAAAGGAGCATGAATCATGAGCAATCAAGAACCGCGCACGCCCCCTAAGACCACGGACTTCGGCATTTTTTATCCTGTCGGCTACCTGGTCGTCGCGTTCCCGAAACGGGAGGACGCACAGCGGGTACAGCAAGATCTCCTAACCGGCGGTTATGAGCAGGCGGATTGCCAGCTTTATACGTGCGAAGAAGTGGCTGCCGCCGCGCAGCGTAATCTTGCGGAAAACACGGGCTTTCTCGCGCGATTGGGCTGGAGCGACGATGCGGTGCAAGCCCATCTGGATGCGGCCCGGCAAGGCTCCGCATTTTTGCTGATCTATGCACCCGGCGACACCGACGCGGCACGCGCGATGAACGTCGTTCGCCGCGTACCGTTCGATTTCGCGCACCGTTACCACCGGCTGGCGATCGAAGAACTGAAGTAATCGCCCGATCCTGACATGCCTGCCGAGAAAGCGAACGAAGCGCCCGACGCTGCGGTCAAACCTTGTCTGCATCTGACAAGGAGGACTTCGTCATGTCATATACGGAACGATTGACCGGCGCGGGCGGCCCGGACGTTTTCTTCGGCGAACTCAGACAGAATTGGGGTTGGCTCCTGGCCCTGGGAATCGTATTGATCATTCTCGGTACGATCGGGCTGGGCATGACGTTTTTCTTGACCGTGGCCAGCATGGTTTATTTCGGAGTCCTGTTGCTCATTGGCGGAAGCTTCCAGATATTTCATGCCGTCAAGGCCACGGGATGGAAAAGCATCATTCTGTCCGTACTCATCGGCATCCTCTATTTGCTTGCGGGTATAACCATCATTAACAACCCTGTGGCCGCATCAACCCTTCTTACCTTGGTCCTTGGCGGAGCGCTGATCGGCATCGGTATCGCGCGGATGGTTATGGCCCTTCAACTCCGCGGGCTCAAAAGCTGGGTTTGGCCGCTTGCAAGCGCCATCCTCGAAATACTGCTGGGCGTCATGATCGTGGCGAAATGGCCGGTTTCAGGACTTTGGGTCATCGGCCTTTTCGTCGCAATCGAACTGATCATGAACGGTTGGAGCTGTATCGCGATCGCACTGACCGCAAAGGAATCCGAAGCCTGGGAAGGATCGCCGAATAAGGCCTAGTCCTGCCACGAGTAAACGGCACGAAAACGCCATTTGGGTCGTGGGACGGGGCATGGGGGCGAGAGTCATCTTCGGATGGGTCAAAAAGATACCGGACCGCGTTTGTTTTCGTTTTCCCCCAAGCCTTTCCCTCGGCCCGTCCAACAAGAGGGATACGAAAGACCGAATAAGCGGAGTCCGGTTTACGCGGCTCGATAATCCTCCGGAATGCCCCGTCTGTTTTTTGTGGCCCCCTCCTGGGGACCGGTCGCCCGGCCTTCGCCTGCGAGCGGCGCACTTCTTATTGTCTCGCTGGTCTCAAGAATGGAATCATCCGCCAAGGAGGGCCGCCCCATACAGACTTGCCGCGTAGCCTGTATCTCAATATTCGTTCTGATGGTCTGTGCGGGCAGCGGCGGGGCGCAGACGTCCGGCGGGACAGGCGCCTGTCCGCCGTTCGAGACACGCGCGCCGAACGCGCCGGACCAGCGCCCGGCGTTTCCCGGTCAGACCCGCGCGTGCGCCGTCCAATCCAATGTCGCCTTCGACGTCGTCGTGCTCGCAACGGGGCTCGAGCAGCCGTGGGATTGTACGTCGTCACCGACGAGACCAACGGTGAGCTTTGGAAAAACGTACCGGGACGATAGGCGTGAGAGGTGCTTCGAAGCCGACGGACTGACCGCTCATTGAATTTTCGTCTTGCCGCAATCGTTTTTGGAGGTGACTTATGATCGGATACACAACGGACATCGAACGCGATACGCTCGCAAACCAGGACTACCGCCGCGTGCTCTATACCGGCCGGAATACCCAGCTGGTACTGATGACGCTCCAGCCGCGCGAGGAAATCGGAGTCGAAACCCATGAGGAGCACGATCAGTTCATCCGCATCGAATCAGGAACCGGCCTGGCCGTGCTAAACGGTGAAGAGCACCCGTTGAGCGATGGCGTGGCGGTGGTGATTCCGGCGGGCGTCGAACACAACGTGATCAACACCTCATCCGACCAGCCGCTCAGGCTGTACACGCTCTACAGCCCGCCCGAGCATCCCGACGGCACCGTGCACCGAACGAAGGCCGACGAGCCTGCAGAACACTGAGATCGGCATTCGAGTGCCGAGATGAGCACTGCCGGCCCCATCGTCGCTCTCTTGCCGCGCGATTACGATGCCGTCTTGTTCGACCTCGACGGCGGATATTTTGCGCAATATTCGGAGCAGCATGGGGCCATCGAAGTCGATCAAGCCGCGATCGATCTGGTGCGGTCGCTCCGGGCGCAGGCGATTCGAACGGCCGTGGTAGCTGCCGGCAACGACGTTGCAGCGATGCAGGAAGCCGCCGGTATCGCGCCGCTGTTCGATATTTATGTGGACCGGTCGGAGATCATCCGTCCGGAGCTCGAGGGCAAGCCGCCGCTCGATGCGCTTCTGGAGGCGGCGCGGCGGCTCGGAGTGGAACCGCTGCGAACGGTCGTCGTGGCGGATACGGTCGGCGAGGTCGAGGCGGGACACATGGGCCGGTTCGGCCTGGTTATCGGCATCGACCGCAGCGGTCGGTCGCAGGCCTTGCGGGAGGCCGGCGCCGATGCCGTCGTGACCGGCTTGGCGAACATCCGCGTGTCGCTCGAACCGCCCTCTGCCTGGGTGTTGGCGTACGAGGACTTCGACCCGGCACGCGAGGGCATCCGGGAATCCTTGTGCGCCCTCGGAAACGGCTATTTCGAGACGCGCGGAGCAGCGCCCTGGGCGCGGGCGGACGATATCCGTTATCCCGGCACCTACCTGGCAGGCGGCTACAACCGGCTGCGGACCGATATCGCCGGACGGGTGGTCGAAAACGAGGACCTCGTCAACTTCCCCAATTGGCTCGCGCTCGAGTTTCGCATCGCCGACGAGGATTGGTTCGATGAGCGAAAGGTCAGAATCCTGTCACATCGTCAAGAACTGGACCTCCGCAGCGGCCTGCTGTCGAGGGCCATACGCTTCGAGGACGGCAAAGGGCGGCGGAGCACGCTTACGGAGCGGCGCCTGGTGTCGATGGTCGACATGCATCTGGGTGCGATCGAGCTCACCCTGACCGCCGAGAACTGGTCTGCCCGCATCACGGTCCGCACGGCCATCGACGGGCGTGTTGTCAACGCGGGCGCGAAGCTTTATCGGAAATTCAACAATCAGCACCTGGAGCCGCTGACGGGTGAAATCGTCGGCGAGGACGGGATGTGTCTCGAAGTGCGTACATCTCAGTCGAAGCTGCATGTCGCGCAGGCGGCGCGAACGCAGGCGTTCAAAGGCGGCAAGCTTGTCAAGACGCCGCGCCGAACGGTTCGCGAACCCGGGTATATCGGGCAGGCGTTCGGCATGCGGCTCAAGCCGGGGGAGACGCTGGTGCTGGAGAAACTCGCCATGCTCCATACCTCGCGCGATCGCGCCATCTCCCAGTGCGCCCTGGCGGCGCGCAAGGCGATGGCGCGAGCCGGACGCTTCGAGGCCGTGCTGTCGGACCACGTCCTGGCCTGGATGCACCTGTGGCGAAGGTTCGACATCCACATGGAACCCGCCGGACGCGATTTCGGGCTGAACGCGCCGATGATGCTTCGGCTGAACATGTTTCATCTGCTGCAGGCCGTGTCCCCCAACTCCATCGATCTCGATATCGGCGTGCCGGCACGCGGCTGGACCGGCGAAGCGTATCAGGGCCACATTTTTTGGGACGAGCTGTTCATCTTCCCGTTCCTCAATTTTCGAATGCCCGAGATCACCCGCTCGCTGCTCATGTACCGCTATCGGCGCCTAGACGAAGCGCGAGCCGCGGCGAAAAGCGCCGGATTCCAGGGCGCCATGTTCCCATGGCAAAGCGGAAGCGATGGGCAGGAGGAAACCCAGGAGCTCAACCTGAATCCGCGCTCGCAGCGATGGGTGCCCGACAACTCTTATCTGCAGCGCCACGTCGGCAGCGCCATTGCCTACAACGTCTGGCAGTACTTTCAGGTTACCCGTGACATCGAGTTTCTGCAGTTCGCCGGTGCCGAGCTGATGCTCGAGATCGCCCGCTTCTGGGCCAGCATCGCGAGCTTCGGTGAAGAAAAGGGCCGCTACGAGATCCGCGGGGTGATGGGCCCGGACGAGTTCCACGAAGGCTATCCCGATGCGCCGACGCCCGGCCTCGACAACAACGCCTATACCAACATCATGGCCGTGTGGGTACTGCGCCGGGCACTGGACGTGCTCAGACTGCTCCCCGATCTCCGGCGGTTGGAGCTCATGCGCGAGCTTCCCTTGTCCGCGGAAGAAACCGCGCGTTGGGAGGACATCAGCCGGCGAATGTTCGTGCCGTTTCACGGGAACGGGGTCATCAGCCAGTTCGAGGGCTACGAAAAGCTCATCGAGCTGGATTGGGAGGACTACCGGAGGCGGTACGGCAACATCCAGCGCCTGGATCTCATTCTCGAAGCGGAGAACGACACGGCGAACCGCTATAAGCTGTCGAAGCAGGCCGACGTGCTGATGCTGTTCTATCTGTTTTCGGCCGAGGAGCTGAGCGATCTGTTCACGCATCTCGGCTATCCGTTCGAATATGAAACCATTCCGCGCAACGTCACGTATTACGACCGCCGTTCGTCGCACGGCTCCACATTGTCGCGGGTCGTGCACGCGTGGGTCTTGGCGCGATCGAACCGGCCGCGCGCGATGACCTACTTCGCGGAGGCGTTGCAGAGCGACTTGAGCGACATTCAGCAAGGCACCACGGCCGAAGGCGTGCACCTCGGCGCCATGGCGGGGACGGTCGATCTGATGCAGCGCGTAACGACCGGCGTCGAGGTCACGAGCGATGTCCTCAGGCTCAATCCGCAATTGCCGGCGGAATTGGAGCGCCTCGACCTGCGCATTCGCTATCGCGGGCACACGCTCGATTTGCATCTCACCCGCGACGCCCTTACCGTACACGGGCGCGAACCCGGCATCGCGCCGATCCGCCTGGCATTCAAGGATGAAGTACACGACTTCCCCGGCGGCAGCACGCGGGTTTTCGATCTCGGCAAATAGGGGCCTATCTCGGCAGGCCGTTCGCCCTGAGCTCGTAGGATGTGGTGAACGAAGGGAACCGCATCATTCGCGGTGCATCGGTGCGGTTCGTTCTTCACCGCACCCTACGAGCTTAGCTCAGGACAGGCCAGTCGAAGGGATTCTTGAGCCTACTGGGATAGGCTCTAAGACAGAAGAATGAGCACATCCTCGGAGGCATCATGAATTGGCCGACACCAAAGACGCCGCGCAACCGGGACTCGGCGCCCGACCCGCGCTTCCAGCCGGCGGAGCGCCGCCCGGAACAGCCGCAAGGCGCACCGCGCAGAATTTGGCTGACGTTCCTGATCCTCCTCCTCATCAACTACCTGCTGATGCGGTCTCTCTTTCCGGAACCCGGCGAGTCGATCACCATCCCTTATACCGCCTTCAAGGAAGAGGTCGCGAGGGGCAACGTCGAGGCCATTTACAGCCAGGGGGCGAGCGTCGAGGGCCGGTTTGCGTCGCCCGTCACCTGGCCGCCGAAAGATAGAGAAGACGCGGCGCCCGACGAGCGGCGCCTGACCGAACCCGAGCCCAAAACGGCGGACACCTTCACCACCGAACTGCCCGCGTTCGTGGACCCCGGACTGGAGGCGTTCCTGATCGAAAACAAGGTCGAGATCAGCGCGGTGCCGATTCGGGAAGGCAGTCCCTGGATCACGCTTCTGTTCGGCTTCGGCCCCGCGATCCTCATCATTCTTTTCTATGTCTGGATTTACCGGCGAGCCGTGCAGCAGGGCGGCGGCATGGGCGGACTCATGAACATCGGCCGGAGCAAGGCCCGCCGCTACGACCAGGAGGCGAGCGCCAGGGTCACCTTCGACGATGTGGCCGGCATCGACGAGGCGGAGAACGAACTGGTCGAGATCGTGGATTTCCTGAAGTCTCCCGAGAAATACACCCGCCTGGGCGGAACCGCGCCGAAGGGCGTGCTGCTGGTCGGCGCGCCGGGGACCGGAAAGACCTTGCTGGCGAAGGCGGTCGCCGGGGAGGCTGAGGTTCCGTTCTTCTCGATGAGCGCGGCCGAGTTCGTGGAGATGATCGTCGGCGTGGGGGCGGCGCGCGTGCGGGATCTGTTCAAGCAGGCGCGCGAGCACGCTCCGGCCATCATCTTCATCGACGAGATCGACGCGATAGGCCGCGCGCGCGGCCAGGTGGCGATCGGGGCCGCCAGCGAACACGAGCAGACGCTGCAGCAGATCCTCACCGAGATGGACGGTTTCACCGGCCGCGAAGGCGTGATCGTGCTGGCCGCGACCAACCAGCCCGACGTGCTCGACCGGGCGCTGCTCCGGCCCGGACGCTTCGACCGGCGCGTGGTGGTGAACCTCCCGGACAAGGTCGGCCGCGAAGCGATCCTCAAGGTTCACACCCGCGAGGTTCCGCTCGCGGACGACGTCCGCCTGGACGAGCTGGCCGCCACGACGCCCGGACTCTCGGGAGCGGACCTCAAAAACCTCGTCAACGAGGCGGCGCTGCTGGCGGCCCGGCGCGAAGAACGCGCGGTCCGCCAGAAGGACTTTCTGGACGCGCTGGAGAAAATCGTGCTTGGCCCCGAGCGCCCGCTCCTCCTGACCCGCGAGGACCGGGAGCGCATCGCCTACCACGAGAGCGGACACGCCATCCTCGGCCTGGTGATGCCCGGCGCCGACCCGGTGCACCGGGTCACCATCGTGCCGCGCGGACAAGCGCTCGGGGTGACGTATCAGCGGCCCCAGACCGACCGCTACAACTATCCGGAAGCGTATCTCCGCGCCAAGATCGTCGGCATGCTGGGCGGCCGCGCGGCCGAGGAGATCGTGTACGGCACCCGGACCACCGGCGCCGAGAACGACATCGAGCAGGCCACCCAGCTCGCCCGCAACATGGTCACCCGCTGGGGCATGAGCGACAAGCTCGGGATGGTGCAGCTCGCGCCCCGCGAGAATCCCTACCTGAGCGGCGCCGGCGGAGGCTATGTCGGCGCCAAGCCCTTCGGCGAGGAGACCGCCCGCATCATCGACGCCGAGGTGCAAAGAATCATCAACGAGAGCCACGAACAGGCGAAGAGTCTCCTGAAGGCGCATCGCAAGGAGCTCGATGCCCTGGTCGACGCCTTGCTCGCGCGCGAGACGCTGGGCGAGGAGGAAATCCTCGAGGTCACCGGACTGCCGCCCGCGCCTCCGCTGGAGACCCGTCCCCTGGCGATGGCCGGGCGAGAAAAATGAGCGCCGCGCCGGTTCGGATACCCGAGACTGTGCCCTATCGGCTTCTGCAGCAGGCGTTTTCGACCGTGGCCTTGAGAGCGGGCGACCGGCTGCGCTGCATCGCGGTGGCGAGCTCGGTGCTGTGGCTTCGCGAGTCGAGCAAGCTGATTGCGCACGCGACACATCGAATGGGCGATGCGGCATGGATAGCAACTGGGCAAAACGTGCGTGAGTAGGCGCATCGGTTTTTTCGTTCTGGCGTTTGGCCTGGTCATAGGCCTTTTTGAGGGATACAGCACTTTGCCGTTACTGGAAAACCGCAGCGTTTCGACCGCCCTGGTCGACACCGACACCACCCGGCTCGGGCGGGCGATCTCCTCGGCGGTCGCCGCGCATCCGGGACAATCCGGCCTCTATCCGCTGCCGGATTCGCGCGACGCGTTCGCCGCGCGGATGCTGCTCGCGCGGGCCGCGGAGCGCTCGCTCGACGTCCAGTACTACATCTGGCGCAAGGACCGGTCGGGCACCTTGCTGTTCGAGGCGCTGCACGCCGCGGCCGAGCGCGGCGTCCGCGTGCGCCTCTTGCTCGACGACAACAACACCGCCGGGCTCGATCCTACGCTCGCCGCGCTGGACGCTCATCCGAACATCGAAGTCCGGCTGTTCAACCCGTTCGTGATCCGGAAACCGCGCCTGATCGGGTATCTGACCGACTTCTCCCGGCTGAACCGGCGCATGCACAACAAGTCGTTCACGGCGGACAATCAAGCCACGATCATCGGCGGCCGCAATGTCGGGGACGAGTACTTCGACGCCGCCGAGGGTACGGTGTTCGTGGATCTCGATGTGATGGCGGTGGGGCCTATCGTCGAGGACGTGTCGAACGATTTCGACCGTTACTGGGCGAGCGGTTCGTCCTACCCCGTCGGCCTGTTGCTGCCGCCGGCCGACCCCGCGCGGCTGGAGCAGCTCGCATCTCAGGCGTCGTTGGTCGAGCGCGACCCCGCCGCGGCGGCTTACATGGCTGCGATACGCCAATTGCCGTTCGTGCGCGAACTGACGGAAGGCCGCCTGGCACTGGAGTGGGCTCCCGCCCGCATGGTCAGCGACGACCCCGCCAAGGCGCTCGGCCGGGCCGAGTCGGACGAGCTTTTGCCCCATCAGATGAATGAGATCATCGGCGAACCGGCCACGGATGTCGAACTCGTATCGGCTTATTTCGTGCCCACCGCGCGGGTGTCGAATCATTCGTCGGCATGGCGGAACGCGGCGTGAACGTCACGATACTGACCAATTCGCTGGAAGCCACCGACGTGGCAGCGGTGCATGCCGGGTATGCGAAGCGGCGCAAACCGCTGCTCGAAGCGGGCATTACGCTCTATGAATTGCGGCGCTTGTCGCCGCGAACGAACCGACGCGCGGGACTGCCGGGCAGTTCCGGCAGCTCCGCGTCGAGCCTGCACGCGAAAACCTTCTCGGTGGACGGTTCGCGCGTTTTCATCGGCTCGTTCAATTTCGATCCGCGCTCGGCCAAGCTGAACACCGAAATGGGCTTCGTCATCGACAGTCCGGCCCTGGCGAGGAATATCTCCACGGCGTTCGACAGCCGCATTCCCGCCAACTCATACCAGGTGCGCCTGTCAAACAATGGGCAGTTGTACTGGACCGAGCACCGGTCCGGGGAGTGGGTGCGGCACGACACGGAACCCGGCACGAGCTTCTGGCTGCGCGCCGGCATCCGGTTCCTGTCGGCCTTGCCCATCGAGTGGCTGTTGTGAGCCGCAGTCGATCATGGCGATCACATCCGATCGAGCGGACTGACCACGCCTTGTCCGCCGCGATTCAGCACATGGGTATAAATCATGGTGGTGCTCACGTCCTTATGTCCGAGCAGTTCCTGAACGGTTCTGATATCGTAGCCCCCTTCGATCAGGTGCGTGGCAAAACTATGCCGCAACGTGTGCGGCGTCGCCGGCTTGGCTATTCTGGCAGCCTGGACGGCTTTTTTCATGGCCCGCTGCAATAGCTTTTCATCCACATGATGCCGCCGCTCGCGGCCGCTGCGCGGATCGCTCGAACAGCTCCCGGAGGGAAACACATACTGCCAGCCCCACTCTTTCGGCCTTTGAGGATACTTGCGCGCCAGGGCATCGGGAAGATACACCTCGGATTTCCCCTCGGCCGAATCCTGCTCATACAGCTTGCGGCGCTCCGCAAGGTGAGCCTGCAACGCCACTCTTAAACTCTCCGGCAACACGGTCACCCGATCCTTGGCTCCCTTGCCATCGCGGATGTGAATTTCACGCCGTTCGAAGTCCACATCCTTCACCCGCAAGCGCACGCATTCCATCAATCGCATACCCGTTCCATAGAGCAAGCGCGCCATCAGCCCGTAAACGCCATCCATGCAAGCCAGCACCGCTTGAACCTCGGAACGGGTCAGCACCGTCGGCAACCGCGCCGGCCGCTTAGCGCGTTTTCATCGCGCTCGTACGGTAGAACCGGCTTGGTGGACGTCGTTGGCGCCTTCGGCTCGGGTGAATGGATTCAAGCATTCGTAGGTCGGCAATCCTTTCCCAATCGCAAACGGTCGCTTTAGTCGCGACCCTTCCGACGAAGACACTCGGCCGGGACGTGGTGTCGGGAAGGGGGGCTTCGGCGCTCCAATCGCCGTTTGCGATTGGGAAGGGATTCCCGGCCTACTCGCGAGTGCCCGTACAGTAGATATGAAAATGCTCTAGCCCGAACTACGTCCTTCAGTCCCGGCAAGTCGAGGCGCAATACCTCTCGATAGAGAAATAAGAGCGCCGCCAAAGCTTGATTTTGCGTCGAGGCAGACACCTTGCTTTCCACCGCGAGATGCGTCAGAAACGCTTCCACCTCGACGATACCCATGTCACGGGGATGGCGTTTGCCGTTAAAGAGAATAAAGCGCCCGATCCACTGGACATATTGTGTTTCCGTACGAATGCTGTAGTGTTTGGCCCTGATACGGGCGCGTACCTGGTCCAGCAACTTCGGACCACCTACGCTAGGCGGTGTATTTGCTTCAGCCATGAGTCCTGTCTACATGAAACTAGTTTATAAAATACAAAAGTTTAGGACAGAACATCCCGAGTTATACACCTCACTGCCGGTGTTATACACCTGGGGTAGGTGTCTAATACAAAGTTAGAAGCCCAAAAGAAACGATGGGAAAGAAACTACCACCTCAAGAAATGAAGCTCTATCGTCAAACAGACGAGGTTCTTCATTATATGTGGGACCCAATTGGGGTAAGAGGTATTGCGCAAGCTAGAGATGAGTATTCTTCCTATCTGCCGCATGTATTCTCACTTCTGGTGGGAAATAAGGGTCCAGAAAAGATAGCTGAGTATTTAGATTGGGTGGTAGAAGAAAAAATGGGTTTAACTCCAAATAAGGAGTATTCAAAAGAAATATCAGAAATTTTGGTAGGCCTCAAAGAGGCAATAATTGATGAAGGCTTCTAACAAGCGCATCAAGATCGTTCGCTATCGCTCACTGGGACGCTCCGCTTCGCTGCGCGCCCCTTATGCATAGCGTTGGGCCAAATCAGGTAGGTAATGCAAATGAGCTGGAAGATTCTCGTTGGCCTTTCGCTGATCCTCATTACGTCGCAAGTACTGGGAGTTGAATACTTCTTGGAGATCGAGCGCTCGTGCTCAACGACCGGCGATAAACTCGATTTCAAGTGCGAAAAGAAGGATGGAGAAAAGTTCTCTATCTTCAGCCAAAACGGTCGCTGGTTCGGTAGAAATCCGAATAGCGATGATTTGTGGAAACTTACGGTCCTGAAAGATGACAAGCACATATTGGTACTTGATAACCCTGTTCTCTTCAGTGGCGAGAGTGTCATCTACATCATGAAGCCGACTCGGAGATTTTATTGGTCGGAGTTCGCTTATTCCGACATCCTCAATGAGCAAGAAGGAACAGTGCGCTATGGGCGTGTTCTCTCCGTCAAAAACTAGTAGCAATATGGACGTGCCGGCCCAACAATGCGCTCCAGGTGACTCGCAAAGCCTCGCACCTGAGCGCAAGCGTTGGGCCAGGAGAGCAGATTGAACCCAGAACAGATTGTGGGGGAGATTGAGCGGTACGAAGCCGAGCTGCATCGCATCCACTCTTCATTCAAACACACGAAGGATGGAATCTACATCGCCGAGGGTGACGAAGCGCTCTATCGTCAATATGTGCGCGAATTGCTAGATCTCTACGACGATGCATTAGGCAAGAACGTCTATTCCGCACAGATTGCACATGAGTTTCAGAATGGATTTGGTTATCTCGGCAGCCCGTCACTCCATGGCGTCCAGAACGTACTTGGGATCGTACGTGCCTCACTAACTCGACTTCGTCGGAACCCAGACCTTCTTGTCTCCCGGAAGTCGCAGGAGAATACGCAGAAGCGGGAAAACGTCTTCATCATCCACGGACGAGATGAAGCGAAGTGGAGAGAGCTGAAAGATATCGTGCAGAGCGAGTTCCGGCTCAATCCGATCGTTCTCATGCTGCAGCCGAACGCTGGTGCCGAGACAGTCATAGAAAAATTCGAGCGCTACGCAGAAACCTGCTCCTTCGCTATCGCCGTCTTCACTCCAGATGATGAGGTGAAGGGTGGAGAGGAGGCGTATCTTCAGGCCCGCCCCAACGTTATTTACGAACTCGGTTGGTTCTGTGGGCGTCTGGGTCGTGCCAATGCCATGTTGCTCTTGCGAGAGGGGACGTCGATGTTTTCGGACTTTGGCGGCATCATCCAGCACCGATTCAAGGCGAACGTGGCCGAGAGAGTCATTGAGATGCGCAAGGACCTTGAGGCGGCAGGAGTTCTGCCATTAGCGTAGGCCCAACAAATTGCTCACGCGCGTGAGCAATGGCGTTAGGCCTTGACCGAATCTATTCACCCCGTAAGGAAATTTTCACAATGGACATCCCACGGATATTCAACATCACCGAAAGTGCTCACCGCATCCACAACCCGATCACACCCGAAAAGCTTGCCATTCTCGGCGCGGCGCTGCGTCTGGAAAGGGGGGCCCGAGTGCTCGACCTCGGCAGCGGTTCGGGGGAGATGCTGTGCACCTGGGCACGCGATCACGGCGTCATCGGCACCGGCATCGACATGAGCCAGTTGTTCACAGAGCAAGCGAAATTCCGTGCCGTAGAACTCGGCGTCGCCGATCAAGTCAAGTTCATCCATGGCGATGCTGCGGGCTACGTCTCCAACGAGAAGGTCGGTGTGGCAGCCTGTGTCGGTGCCACTTGGATCGCCGGGGGAGTCGTCGGCACTATCGAGCTTCTGGCGCGGAGCTTGCGCACCGGAGGGATCATCCTCATCGGCGAACCCTACTGGCGGCAGTTACCGCCGACGGAAGATGTTGCCAAGGGGTGTCTTGCCAACTCAATCTCCGACTTTCTCATGCTTCCTGAACTTCTCGCGTCTTTCGGCCATCTTGGCTACGACGTCGTTGAAATGGTTCTGGCTGACCAAGACGGCTGGGATAGATACGAGGCGGCCAAATGGCTCACCATGCGCCGATGGCTTGAAGCCAACCCCGACGACGAGTTCGCGAAAGATGTTCGAGCCAAACTGACATCGGAACCCGAGCGCTACGCCGCTTACACGCGTGAATACCTGGGCTGGGGTGTGTTCGCGCTGATGCCGCGGTGATGCGTTGGCGTCTTGGTCGCCGTATCCAACTTTCGCGCAGCACAGAAAGGCAAAACAAATGCTTGATCGCCGTCTCGCCAGCGCCGGCTTTTGCGCTTTGGGCTATCGGCCTAATCGGGTAACCAGGGGTTTCTAACCCCCAGTCCCCACACCACCACGGCATGCGGGTCCGCACCGGGCGGTTCACGAAAAGGGAGCACACGACGA
>NZ_JAFIBZ010000041.1:0-33406 GCF_017832375.1 Methylocaldum sp. RMAD-M
CGCAAGCCACCATCGACTGGCGCTTCTCCGTGACCGATGCCCGTGAAAAACTCAAGCGGCTTTATCCATCTCATTCATCGTGATGAACTACTAGGCCGAACGTGTGCGATCTTATTTCCACCACCCCAAAGCTCGCTACGCTGCAGCTATTTAAGGGCCTGGTTAATAATATTAATCAGGCCCGTAAATACCCTCCTGGTATTTCGGGCCGCCGCCCAGGCCCGGTACACGCCGGGCCTGGGCTCACGCGGCTTGTCGCCGCGCCGGGGGATCCCTGCCCCGGATTAACCCGGCCTATATTTATAGGCCGGGTTAATAACTCATTTATTCTTTCCGCGTATATGCAAGCTGTGATGCGACAAATGTCACGGATCAATGAATCAGCGGCTCGGATGTCGCCGAACCCATTTTGGCGAAGCAAGCCAGCCGACTCGCCAACAGCACTCGCTCAGGCAATAGCACCGCTGCCACTTTGAGTTTGGGCAGTTGCCGGCTGGTTGCGCGCAACGTTTTCCGGAATACCATCGACGCCTCCACGGGCAGGACGAAAAAATGTCGCGCCGTCGTGGTGTCAGAAAATTTTACACGTGGCGGGCTGGCTGGCGGGGCGTCGTTTACCATTAAAGCTTTATATATCAAAAAGATAAGATTTTATATTTAAGTTCCGGTCCTTGACGGGATTGGTGCGGGTGATCTGAATGGCTCATAACATTTACGGAAAAAATCAAACAGTTTTAAAGAGTTCGCGAAAAAACAATTGTTTAGAACCTGGCACAACAATTGTTTAGTTTCAAAAGCGCTGCAGTGACGTTTTGAAAATGTGCTAGTCATCGTCGACACGGTCGGCACGAAGCTCGCCGCAAGGACGGTGCAAGGCGTTGGGAGTAAATCCACACCTTTGCAAAGGGATTGTGGAATACCGCGTTGGACCTCGGTCCGACCATGATTTTCTTAACTCACGACAAATCGCATCGGATCGTTATTACGGGATCGGATGGCGGTTCTTTTTTGGACGGCAACCGACACGGAGGATGTATGCAACTCGCAAGTTCAGGCTTGACTGGTGGATTGATTCTGTACGGGCTTGGCGGTATGGCTTTCACCGCCCTGTTTCTCTATCTACTACGTAAGCCGGCAGTGCAAGTGAAACTGATCGACTGCCCGACGAGCCGCAAGCGCCATGAAGGTTCCATACCTCTCACGGGCGGCCCGGCGATCTTCATCAGCCTGATTGTCTGTTATCTGCTGTGGCGTTCGGAGGTGCTGATAGTTGCCATGGGCTTGGTGCTGATGGTCGGTCTGATCGACGATCTCCGTCAGTTGTCTCCGCGTATTCGGCTCGTTGCCCAAACTTTGGTCGCTTTGATGATGGTGCTGTGGGGCGGGCAGGTGGTGGACGATCTCGGCGATCTGTTCGGATTTGGCATCTTGCATCTGGGAATCCTGGCGATACCGTTCACCGTTCTCTGCGTCGTCGGACTCATCAATGCCTTCAACATGGCCGACGGGGTGGACGGTTTGGCAGCAGGTCTCGCGGCGGCGGCCATGCTCTGGCTGTTCATCGCGGCCCGCATCGCCGGCACCATAATTCCTCCGCATTTGCCGATCCTGCTGGCCGCGGTCGTCGGCTTCATGTTCATCAATGCGCGGCATCCCTTGAACCCGAGGGCAGCGGCTTTCTTGGGCGATTCCGGCAGTATGCTGTTGGGGGTGGGGCTGGCCTGGTTCGCCATTGTGCTGACCCAAGGCCCGAACAGGGCCTTGCCGTCGGCTTCCGTATTATGGATTTTGGGTCTGCCGGTCATCGACACGCTACGGGTAACGATCAGGCGGCTCTACAATCGGCAAAGTCCCTTCGAAGCCGGTCGCGACCATTTCCACCATATCCTGCTGGACTTGGGGCTCTCTCCCGGCCAGACATCCTGGCTAGTGGTCGCTGTTAGTAGCGTGCTTGGCGGAATCGGTGTGCTGGCCCCCCATTTCGGAGTGCCGGAGCCCGTCTTGACCTATGGCTTTCTGGTCATGGCCGCCTGCTTCTGGGTTTTCACGCCCGCGCCTCACGGGGAACAGGCCCGCGCGCTCGGCAATCAGTTACACCGCCCCGAGACCAGAGGGAACGACGGAGGTCTGCAACCGAGGCCGACAGCCTTACCCTCAAACCCGAATGACTACGTCCCTAAGGAAGGCGGTAAGGCGGCTTGGCCCAAACTCAGACCCTTTCATGAGCGCTATCCCAAGCCCAAAGATGAAGTGGCGGGAGTGGAACAGGAAATGGATCGAAAAAGGCTCTGCCCCTTGCCGATGAGACGGGAAGTGGAAGAGCCTCTTTCAGCGGTAGTAAATCGGGATATTTAACATGAGCGTTCGCCGCAACACACTGCTCAATCTCGTCGGGCGGCTTGCACCCATCGTCGTAACCTTGCTGACGGTGCCGCCGTACCTCCGGTTGATTGGTGAGGAGCGTTATGGGGTGCTAACAATCTGTTGGATGCTGCTCGGTTACTTCGGGCTATTTGATCTGGGACTGGGTCAGGCCACGGCACAGCGGATGGCATCCCTGCGGAACGCTTCGGACGAGGAAAGGGAAAGTTTGTTATGGACAGCCTTGCTGCTCAGCGGCGGCCTCGGCTTGCTCGCTGGACTCGTGTTCTGGCTCGTGGGTCAATTGTTGCTGACCCATTTTATTCCAAGCGGCGGATCGCTGCGCGCCGAAACGCTGTCGGCCCTGCCATGGCTCGCGGCATGCCTGCCCATCAGCTTTGTCTCTTCACCTCTGAGCGGTGCTTTGGCGGGGAGGGAACGATTTGTCGCGCTGAACTCGACAGCGGTCGTCGGAATCTTTCTTGGACAAATCTTGCCATTGACGGTGGCTTGGCTGGGAAATCCCGAACTGGTCTGGTTAATCCCGGCGGTACTCATGGCGCGTCTCGTCACGACCCTGATGCTGCTACGGCGATGCCGGCACCACGTTCCACTGGGGCGTAGACCAAGTATCAAAACCGCATGGATGCGGCCGCTATTCAGTTACGGGGGATGGATCGCCCTCAATGCGGCGATCGGCTCTTTGCTCGCAGGGATAGAGCGGGGCGTCATCGCGGCGATTTCCGGGGCCAAAGCCGTCACCCTATACACCGTGCCCTATAGTCTGGCGATTCGACTCAATACGATCCCCTTAAGCTTGATGAGCGCGGTCTTTCCGCGCTTCGCGGCGGAGTCCGATGCTCAACAGACCCAACTCAAGAGGCAGGCGTTACGCGCGATCGCGGCGGTCATGACGCCGCTCATCGCGGCGGGCCTATTCGGCATGGAGCCGTTTCTCGCACTCTGGATCGATCCGGACTTCGCCGCTCGGGCGGCTCGCTCGGGTGAAATATTGCTCCTTGGAATTTGGGTCAATGCGTTTGCTCAGGTCCCGTGGTTCCTGCTCCAGGCAAGAGGCCGTCCGGACCTGGTCACAAAGCTTTATCTCCTACAGCTTCTCCCGTATTTGGGCTTGTTATACGGCAGTTTAGTGCTCTGGGAAGCGATGGGCGCCGCGCTCGCCTGGTCGGTGCGTGCGGCAGTGGACGCCTTAATGCTATTCGCGGCCGCCAAGTCGACATGGGATGAGCTTCGTCCGATCCTGAAATCGGGCGTTTGGATAACGTTGGCGGCAAGTACGGTGTTTCTTTTACAGCCCGGAAATGCGAGCCGCTGGACGAGTGCAGCAGTATTGCTATTGTTCATCGCACTCTGGTCCTGGCGGATGGCGCCCACAAGCATGAAGCATCTGCTCCCAATGCATCGCTTCCAACGTCGTAAAACACAAATGCAGCAGGTATGACACTGATGGCTTGCACGATCATGAATCACCACGAAGAAATGGATGCACTGGAGCAACGCTGGCCGAAGGATGGGCTGGAGTCGGTGCAGGCTTGCCCGGTCTGTGGCGAGACGCGGCGCGAAACCCTGTACGAAAGGCTGACCGACCGGGTGTTTTTCTGCGCGCCGGGCGAGTGGACGCTGCATCGTTGCCTAGGTTGCCGTTCGGCCTATCTGGATCCGCGCCCCACCCCCGATACGATCGCACTCGCCTATCGGCATTATTTCACTCATGAATCTCCACAGACGAAGGCTGCCGTTAAGCCGAAAAATGGCCTTGCCGGGTTGAAGGACCGTCTCAGGAATGGCTATTTGAATCATCGCTACAACCTGACGCTGCAGCCCGCCTCTCCTCTGTGGCGCTTGGCTGCTCCCTGGTTTTCGATCCGGCGCACTGGCATCGACCGGTGGCTGCGCAACTTTGCAGCACCTTACCCTGGAGCACGGCTACTAGACGTGGGTTGCGGCAATGGCACTTTCCTGCGGCTGGCTTCACGCATGGGGTGGGAAGTGCATGGTTTGGAGCCCGATCCATCAGCCGCGGCGGCGGCCCGCTCGGCGGGACTCCAGGTGCAGGAGGGGCATTTGCCGGACACCCACCTGCCAAGCGACTATTTCGATGCGGTTATTCTCAGCCACGTTATCGAACATCTCCATGACCCGATTCGCTCGCTACAGGAGGTGTACCGTATCCTCGCGCCGGGCGGCAAGCTCTATGCTTGCACTCCCAACCTTGAGAGTCCGTTACATAGGCGCTTTACGCGTCATTGGAGGGGACTTGAACCCCCTCGGCATTTGGTGCTCTTCAATTTGAGATCGCTGGTATCGGTATGCCGAAGGAGCGGATTCAACCCAGTTGCGGCGCATGGCGGGTCGGGATCGGCAGCATGGATTACGACCGCTAGCCGAAACATCGAATGTGGTGCGGCTCCATGGGAAAGCGCTTCCAAGCTGGCTCTGGTCGATCGATTGCGCGCCTTAGGTTTGGAGTTGGGGGCGACTTTCCGCCCGGACTGGGGTGAGGAATTAGGGGTGATCGCCACGAAAACGCCCATGTAAAGGAATGACAACACATCCTTATCGACGAGAGGTATTTATGCCCATCTCCATCGCCATGGCCACTTATAACGGCGAACGGTTCATTCGCGAGCAGCTCGACAGTCTGGCCCGCCAAACCCAACTGCCACATGAGTTGGTGGTAACGGACGACGGCTCTACGGACCGTACTCTGGAAATATTGGTATCTTTCGCAAAAACCGCGCCCTTTGAGGTTCGAATATACCGCAACGAACGAACCATCGGCTACGGCGATAACTTCCTCAAGGCGGCGAGCCTATGCGAGGGAGACTGGGTTGCCTTCTGCGACCAGGATGATATCTGGAAAGAAAACAAGCTGGAGGTTATTTCTAGGAAAATGGCACCGGACGTATTGCTGATTGTGCATTCGGCCGATTTAGTCGACGCCGATCTTTCACCCACGGGCCATCGGCTACCCGATATCAAGAAGGACTGCGTTCAAGAGGCTCTCGCGAGCCATCCCATGAAAATATTTCCCGGCTGTTGCATGGTTTTTCAAACGGCGCTTCTGAGTCTGGCCGATAGAGAGAGGCGACCGGCTTATAGTGGAGAAAATGCCGATAAGCTGACACACGATTGGTGGGTTTATATTGTTGCAAATGTACTTGGAAACATCGGGTATATAGGCCAGTCTTTGATGCTCTATAGACGACACCAATGGACAGTCAGCGGTCCCGTTAGATTAAGCATGATCGAGAGAGTGCGGCAAAGCAATAAAATCAGAAGCAGAGAATATTGTCTTATCGCTGAGACAGCGACTAATATCGCGCGCTACCTGGAAATGTTGAGCCAACAAAGAAACCTCAATGATAGGAAGTTTGCCATTGCGGCGGATCTCTATCGGAGGCATGCATACTATTTGAGAGAACGGTCAAAGTTATATGAGTTAGGCAACTCACTAAAAAGACTCGGACGAGTCGCATACACTGCCAGAAAGGGTGCGTATCGGCCTCCACGATTTGGCGGACTTGGTTTACATGCCCTTTTTAAAGATATTTTTTATTTGCTTATCCTAAATAACAGTTTGTCAAAGATAGGATTTCTAAGTTTGCATAATGCTAAGCTCATGTGGTTCAAGCTATTAGGTAGCTGACGGGGTTTTGATGGTGAAAGGCGTCGCTGCGCTCACTTTCATGTTGAGCCGAGTTCATTTAAACGTTGAAGTGTGAGGTACTGGAATGTACTACGAGATAATCTGGGACGAAACAAAAATAAAGAAATTCTGGAATTATGAAGGATCCAAGCCTGAGGCGAGCCAAGTATATTTTGGCGCCATGTTTGGCGACGCAGTCCTTAAATATGCTACTGGACGTGTTCCGTTAAATGGCGTCGTTTTGGATTGTGGATGTGGACCAGGGTATTTTTCGGAGAAGCTCTTAGCCAGGCACGCCACAGTAGTTGCGGTAGAGGGGTCTGAGGAGTCTGTGAACATGGTCAAGCAACGACTGGGCGGGCAAAGGAACCTTGTTGATGTAAGACAAGGAGATGTGACCCGCTTACCATGTGAGGATCAATTTGCCGATGCAGTATTCTTATTGGAAGTACTTGAGCACCTAGATAATTCTGCGCGAATGCAAGCACTTTCGGAAATTTTTAGAGTTTTGAAACCTTGTGGAAAGCTACTGGTCAGCGTTCCCTATGATGAGGACTTGGTTCGTGGAAAGGTTGCTTGTCCAGCCTGCGGATGCGTTTTTCATCGCGTACAGCATCAAGCTAGTTTCAATAAGGAAAGTTTGGAGGCACAGCTCAGTGATTCAGGTTTCTGCGTAGAAGAGATTCGTGCACTGAATTGGTCGGATCTGCTTGGTAATCCTCTAATTCGTGGTTTAAGGAAAATGCGGCGATTACTGCGGCGAGAAAATCGCTTTCCGCACTTGGTTGCGGTAGCAAGACGGCCGAATAATTAAATAGCGATTGAGGTTCACTGATTAGATGTGTGGTATCGCTGGTATCTGGAACTCGCGTTCGCCTGAACTCACGAAGATTGCGGTTGAACGCATGAACTCTGCGTTGGCTCATCGGGGGCCAGACGGCGAAGGCATTTGGGAAGACTGTAACGAGCGTCTGGTCTTGGGGCATCGGAGATTGGCGGTCATCGATCTTTCTGAGCGCGGCAAACAACCAATGGCATCTCCCGATGGCCGCGTAATCGTGACGTACAATGGAGAGGTATACAATCACCGAGAGTTGCGTGAGGAACTTGAGAAAGAAGGGGTGCGTTTTTCAAGTACCAGTGACACGGAAACGATTGCTGCAGCGATAGCTAACTGGGGTATTGAAAAGTCGCTACCGCGTTTCGTGGGTATGTTCGCTTTTGCGGCCTGGTTTCCCTGCGAAAAAATGCTTTATCTGGTGCGCGACCGGTTCGGTGTAAAACCACTATATTACGGTCTACATCCGGAATATGGGTTTGTCTTCGGTTCAGAATTAAGGGCGTTTGAGGCTATAGAATTTACATCAGATGTGAACTCCATCGCTCTGAATGAGTATCTAAAATATGGGTATATCGCGGCTCCGCGTTCTATTTATCAGGACATTTGGAAGCTACAGCCTGGTACATGTCTGCGTGTTCAAAAAGACAAGAATGGCCAGCCAAATGTGTTCTCGGTGTGGCGATATTGGGCGTTGTCTGAAACAGTACAACCGTCTTATCGAAAAGATTTTTCAGCGGTTATCGATGAGTTTCGATCATATTTAACTGAGAGTATCCGTTTGCGTCTGATCTCGGACGTGCCACTGGGGGCGTTTCTATCAGGCGGCGTGGATTCCTCGTTGGTGGTCGCGATAATGCGGACTGTCGGATCGGGAGTTGTACGGACTTTCACGATCGGCTTTTCTGAACCTGGCTGGCCGGATGAATCTGGACGCGCGGAGGAAATCGCTCGAAGGCTGGAAACTGAGCACACCACCTGGGTTCCCTCTGCTGAGGAGTTGCGGAGTGTAGCCGAAAAGTTGCCGGAGATCATCGACGAGCCGTTGGCGGATTCCTCTTTGATTCCCACTTATTTGGTAAGCAGTCTAGCGCGTCGCCATGTCACCGTGAGCCTATCCGGGGATGGCGGAGATGAGGGGTTTCTGGGGTATGACCGTTACGGAGCCAGCGGTGCTTTGAAGCGTTATGGTTGGCTGCGCTGGGCTGCGCCGCGAGAAATGCGCGCCCTGATAAGGTGGTTTGGGCGCAATTCCTCACACGGCGCAAGCGTACGCCTGTCCAGAGGGTTCAGGTTTCTCGAATCTCTGAATGATGCTGAGAGTTTCTATGACTGGGCGATCGGTGCTCTACCCTATGCCCATCTATTGCGTCCGGAAGTGCGTTGTGATCTGCGAGCTACGGCATTCAGTCGAGTTGAGTCTGAGCAAGTGAACATTGCCAGTATCAACCGTCGCGATTTTTCGCGGTATCTTCCCGATGACATTTTGGCCAAAGTTGATCGCGCTACCATGGCCGTGGGCTTGGAGGCACGCGAACCCTTACTCGATCACCGCCTGATCGAGGCGGCGCTGCAGCTATCTCAGGAGTTCCGCTATCCGCGCGGTGGGCCTAGCAAGAGGCTACTTCGGACTCTTTTGGGAGATTACCTTCCGTCACATCTCGTAGAAGGACCAAAACGGGGATTCGCTGCGCCGATTCACGCTTGGCTCGCCGGGCCACTTGCGGACTGGGCAAAAAATATGGCGAGTCACAGAGATGAATTACTTGATTCCGGAGCGGCAGATAACTTGTGGCTTCGGTGGGTAAATGGGCAGCGAAGCATGGGTGACGCGGAGTTATTGTGGCGCATTCTGCTACTTCGAGCTTGGTGCAATAGCCGTCCACGTCCAGTTCAAGCCAGTGGATGTACATTCGAGCGGCGACGCATGCCGGTGGTATAAGGATACAGGTATGTGAGAATCTCGAACATTAGAAAGAATTCCCTTTCGCAAGCTCGAAAGAGTTTTCTCATACTTTCCAGGTGATGGCGGAGCGGGAGGCGGATCGGCAGAGGGCCGGGCGGGTCGAGATCAACGATGCCTATTTGGGCGGCGAGCGGCCGGGTAAACGCGGGCTTGGCTCCGAAAACAAGCTGGCCTTCGTCATGGCGGGGCAAACCGCGGACGATGGGCGTCCCTTGTTCCTGCGCGTTGATCCCCTGCCGTTCACGCAGAAGGCCACCAAGGATTGGGCCCAACGTGCCCTGGCGCCGTCGACCTACGCGCTCACTGATCGCCTGAGTGGGCTTCGGAGTCTGAGCCAGGTCGTCGCGTGCCATCATCGCCTGATCCTGGGCTCTGGGCGGCAGTCGGCGCAACATCCCGAATTTCATTGGGTGAATACGATGCTGAGCAATCTGAAGACAGCCATTGCGGGTACCTATCACGCGTTCAAAGTCGAGAAATACGCCAAGCGGTATCTGGCCGAGTTCCAATACCGATTCAATCGGCGGTTCGATTTCAAAACCCTGCTTCCGCGACTGGCTCGCGCGGCGGTGTTCGCTAAGCCTCGACTTCATGCAAAGATCCGGCGTGTATTGGATCTGCATTGAGTCAGATATCGGGTATTCCATTTCGTGCTTGGATATAAATAGAGGATATAGAAGGATCTGTGTATGACAGCTAAGGTCGCTTTCTGTGCTGTTCCCCATTACGGGGGTATCTATAGCGTTTATCGGCGGCTGAGGGACGCCGTCGTGGAGTATGGCTGGGATGTGCGTTCAGTACAGGTCGCTGGTGAGGAGCAAAACTGGTATGGCTCCGAGAGCGCTCCACCTAGCCGGGAGCACACGACGATCCCGGTCGATGGATTGGACGTGAAGCGCGCGGTACGCGCATTTACCTCATGGGTCGAACGGGAAGGCATTGATATTGTGATGCCCATGTCGTCGAAAATCGCCATGGCCGCTCTGCCTCATCTGCCCCCCGAAACGGCTGTCGTAACGCGTTGCATCGAAATCACGCCGATTGGCTACCGGTACGCGACGGTACACCTGCCGAGGATAGACCGAGTCGTTGTTACGTCGCCGCGTCAACGCAGAGATTTGATCCGAATGTATCGCGTGCCCGAAGAACTGATCCGCCATGTGCCGAACGCGGTCGATGCACAGCGCTTTACCAGCCGCACCGATGCCCACTACCAAGCATCCGTGCTTCGTCTGGTCGTACTGGACCGAATCGATGAGCGGCAGAAGCGTGTTTTTATGCTTCCCGGCATTCTTCGCCGCCTCGGCGAGGTAAATATCCCCTATCAGCTCACCGTAATCGGCAATGGCCCCGATTTTGAGGCTCTCCGGTGCAAACTCCTCCCGTGGATCGATGACGGGCGCGTACGGCTGTTGGGTGCCGTACCGAGCGACGAAGTGCCGGAGTTCCTGATGCAGGCGGATATATTGGTGAAGACGTCTCCCGCCGAAGGCTTCCCATCGTCGCTGATCGAAGCGATGGCCGCGGAGGTGGTGCCGGTCGTTTCGAGAGTGGCCGGAGTAACCGACTGGATCGTGCAGCAAGGCAAAACGGGAATTCTTTGTCCGATCAACGATGAAAGTGCTTTCGCGGCTGCTTGTCTAAAACTCTTTCGGGAGCCGGATTCCAGGCGGCGTATGGCTACGGCGGCACGACAAGATGTCCAGCGGCGCTTCGGGATAGATCAGTTTGGGCGGAAGTGGGCGGACGTTTTCTCGGAAACGCTTGCCGCTCGCCCAGCTGCGCGTGTTGTCCGGCCGTGGCACGAATTTCGTGAGCCCAATCTGAAGGGCAATGTTTGCCGCCGACTGCTGTTGAGACCGATCCCACGGTATTGGAAAGACCAGGCTCGCGCCGTTCTGGAACGCTGGCGAGCGCGCATTGAAACAAAGTATGGCTAGTGTGCCCGGGTGATCCGTATTTTCAGGCATCGCAAGACGTAACTGCGGCATCGGCAAAGGCTATTCATTTGGAAGGCGTGTGGCAATAAGCACAGATTCAGCCAGAGTATTGTTCATGCTCGAGGGGTGGGCCCAAGGCGGCACGGAGGCCTATGTGTCCAGCTTGGCCCACTGGTTGCGGCGCAACGCCCCGGTGGAGCTGGGCTTGTGTCTGCTGAACCCTGGTAAGTTTCAGAAAGGCGCTAAGTTGCCTGGTTGGGCGAGCCAGACATGGCGATTCGGAGAAGACCGTGGTCAAGGCTGGGCTAGTCTGCGACGCGCGATACGTTCCTTTCGGCCCGATGTCGTTCACACTCACCTTTACAGCAGCCTATTGCCGGCTGCCTTGGTCGCTCGGTCCGCTGGATCGGCTCGTGTGGTCACAACCTTGCACATGCCCCTTTACCCCTGGCATTGGCGTTATCGCTTGGCTTGGCGCGCGGCGATCCGGGCGAGTCACGCGATAGTCGGGGTCTCGCACGATGTGCTTGCGTCCATCGGTGCTCGGGAGGACCGGGACCGGTTTTGGGTCGTCCCGTCGCCGCTGGCCGCCGACTTGCGATCGGCAACGGTTATGAGTCCCCGAACAGGGGCCGACAGGGCATTTACCGTCTGTGGCGTAGGGCGTTTGTCTCGGGAAAAGGACTGGCCCACGCTCATCGAGGCATTTGCCGCGTTCCGAGCACGAGCGGGGGGCGCAAGCCGCTTGGTGATTTACGGAGAGGGGCAGGAGCGCCCTGCGCTCCACGCCCTGGTCCGGCGACTGGGCATTGGGTCTGCGGTCGATCTTCCCGGAGCGCTGAATCGGATCGAGCTTCCGGGACGACTGGCGGAGGCAGACGTGTTCGTGCTGCCGTCGCGCTTCGAGGGTTTCGGGATCGCCGCGATCGAAGCCATGGCCTTGGGGATTCCCACCATCGCGGCCGATTACGGCGCATCCCTGGATTACATCGAGCATGGCGTTACCGGCCATCGGTTTCCGGTCGGAAACGTGCAGGTTTTGGCGGAAGTCCTCGCGTGGCATCGCCGGGAGCGGGAGGCATCACGGATCATGGGCGAGCGAGGCCGGGAGTTCGTGCGGAAGGCTTTCAGCGAGGAGAACACCTTGGCCCAATATCCGAGCATCTATGGTGTCCGGCATCGGCTTCCTGTCTTGTTGGAAGGAGTGCGGCAGTCCGGGCAGATAGACGAGGCCGGTTCATAAAAAGACCAAGAGTAAAATCTCGGTCGTCTCGCCTGCCATCATCCGCCGAACCCCCTGTCGATCTCGATGAAAAATCTTCACTCCGCTTCCCGCCAGCCCAGACGATAGGGCGCGCACTTCTCGCGAGCGCCTCGGTAAGAAAGGGAATCGTGGCTGTAGGCTTCATCGCCAGAGACCCAACCCATCCGCGTTTGGGCGGGGTGGGGCAGTATTCGGGCTCGATTCATCCGATCGGACATCGTGCCAGTTCAGCTACGGCCCGTTTCGTTCAGTTTCGGGTTTTCGTTAACAAAACAAGTTATATAGCCCCTTTACGGCCCAAATTGCGCGGAAATATCTGAAGGGCGGGGCGCACTCGCCGGCCTGGAGAACCGACGGCGGATTCGGAAATGGCGACGCCGTCACGACGTCGAAAAATTTTACGTTTCGTGGGCCTGGCGGTCGTGGAGTGTTATTCATGCGAATCACTCCATAGATCAATACCTTACAATCGATGTGGCAAGGCTTGGTTGTTAACCGGACTTGGAGATGGGGTTCCGCGAACGGATAAGGAGCTCCGGATGTTTCATAACACTTACAGAAACGAACTGATCGAACTTCGAGCATATCTTTAAAAACAAACAGTTAGATCATGGCACGAAGATTGTTTCAATTTTGGTAAGGTTGAGAGGATGTGTAAGAAAGCGCTCTGAGTTGGAACCGGCGTTCGGCCTCATCCCGCTATATAAGGAGATAGACGTTGCGAGTTTTGGGAAAACACTATTGGTGGCCAATATCGGCGCAGGCCTGCCCAATCAATGGCCTGCCGGCGCCCTCTGAATCCAGGTCCGGCCGCTACGGAGGGTCGAGAAGGAAACTCTTCAAGCTAGGGATGAAAGCGGCCATACCCCAATCTCCGTTTTTGGCACGCGCCCGTAACTTCACGATTCTGCGTAAATCTTCCGTTTTTGAAGATAAACCCACATGCGCGTGATATTCGTCGATCGTGCCGGGGCGCAGTCGATCTGGGGCCTGATGGCCGCGATTGCGAAACGTCTGCTGCGAGAGGGGCACCAGCCGGTGTTTTGCCTATTCGACGATGGACGCTCGTCGTATATCCAATCGGTACCCGACGGCGTAGAACGGGCAGTGATTCCGGTGCCACGGAAGCAGTTTCTGTGGGATTTGTACACCCAGCACCAGGTATTCGGACGGGCGTTCCGGGATCTTCTGCGCCGGATCAGGCCGGATGTGGTGCATACCAATTTCTGCGTGCCGGGCATTGCAGCCCGTTGGATCTCGGTACATGAGAATGTGCCGGCAGTGGTATCCACTCAGCACGAGCTGTACGGGTCCATGTATCCGCACTACCGATGGGGCTTGCGTCTGACGGAGCGTTGCGCCGACGCGGTGGTGTACGTGTCTCAGACGGCCGCAAAGTCTTTTGGCCGTCAAGGTTTGCTGAACGACATCGGGAAAACGCGGCAACGGGTCATTCCGAACGGCGTGGACGTGGGAGTGATCCGGGAGGTGAGCTCCGCGGCGGATCGGAGAACGCCCGGCAAATTGGTCTGCGTCGCGCGGATGGTACGGTTAAAGGGGCAGGAGACTTTGATACGCGCCCTACAGCAGGTGATCGCCGTGCATCCGCAGGCTCATTTGACATTGGTCGGCACGGGACCGGACAAATCGTGGCTGCGGAGACTCGTTCGCAACTTGCGCTTGCTGGATCACGTGCGTTTCGCAGGCTGGCTGTCTCGGGAAGACACTCTGCGCGAGATGGCGACGGCGCAGGCCGTGGTAGTGCCCAGCACCCAGGAAGGATTCGGGCTGGTACTCGTCGAGGCAATGCTGTGCGGGACACCGGTCGTGGCCAGCGATATTCCGGTATTTCGGGAGGTCGCCGATGGCGGGAGCGGCGCGGTCTCGTGGTTTCCGCCAGGCAATGCAGAAGCTCTTGCGCGCGAGTTGATCAGCGTTCTGGACAGGCAAGCCGGGCCGGAGATTTATACCGTACCCGAAAGGCCTGATATCGAGAGGCGTTATTCCCTAGAGCGCATGTCGACGGCCTACGTCGAGTTGTACGCCGACCTACTTCGACAGAAACCGGTGCAGAAAGGCTAGGCGTACAGTATTTGCCCCAGTTCTATTATTGGCGTCACAGGAATAGACGTTCGCAACCTTACTACGTTTTTCCGATATATAAGGAAAATTACCGTGCCGAATCAGAACGACGCAAAAGTATCCATTGCCATGGCTACCTTCAACGGTAGCCGATACTTACCGGAACAGCTTGATAGTTTCGCTAAGCAAACGCTGCTGCCTTTCGAACTCGTCGTTTGCGACGACGATTCCACGGACGGAACACTTGAGATTCTTACCGAGTTCTCGAAGACTTCGCCCTTTGAGGTCAGAATATATCGCAACGAACAGCGGCTCGGGCCCTATAAGAATTTTTTGAAAGCGGCTACTTTGTGTCGGGGCGACTGGATTGCCTACTCCGATCAAGACGATTATTGGGTGGATAAAAAAATCGAAAAAATCGTTGACACAATCGCTGAGTGGCCGGATTCAAATCAGATTGTCCATGTGTCGCGTATCGTCGATGAAAACCTCCGGGTCAAAGGCAACGCACGATGGCCGAAAGTCGGCAAACTAACGGCTCGGGAGCCTTTTACAGGTCCATGTATTTCCTTTATGCAGATTTCCGGCCACGCGAGCGTATTCAAAGTCTGGTTGATTCGGGAAGTGCATGAGCGGGCTTGCTGCTCGGCGAAAAACTTCGAGGTTTGTGACAGGGTAGCTAATGATGCCTGGATTGATTTGTTGGCTCGCACTTTTGGAAACGTCATTTACATTCCCGACGCCCTGGTCCTTCACCGGCGTCACCACAACACACTTAGTGGCTCGGGCATGGATACCGGTTTTGGAGCTAGTGTAAGAACCGCTTTCAGGACAGGGTCGGCGTGGTACAGAGGACATGCCGAGAACGTAAAAGGCTATGTGGAGTTTCTCCAGCATTTGGCGGGCGATGAAAGCTTTTCGCAACGGGAGCAAGCTGCCAAGGGTAAGTGGTATTACGAGAAAGTAGGACGGCTCCTACGGCTGCGCGCCGATATTTATGACAGAGACTTTGGCGGTCGGGTATCGGCGTTGATTCAGTTGATATTGATGAATGCTTATCCAACTGGCCGACTTGGTTACGGGCTCGGCGCACGAGCCTTCGCAAAAGATCTAGTGTGCACTTTGTTCGGGTCTCGTCAGAGATGGAGTGGAAATGTCGATAAACGAAGCAAAAGCTGCCGCGTTGGGTGAATGGCCCAGCGATGGACTGGAGTATGTCAACGTTTGTCCGATTTGCCAGGATAGGGAACGTAGCGTCCTTTACGAAGAAATGGAAGATACGCTCTTCTTCTGTGCTCCGGGAAAATGGACATTATACGAGTGTACTTCATGCGGAACGGCCTATCTTGACCCAAGGCCGACTCCTGAAACGATCGGATCGGCCTATTCGAGTTACTACACTCATGGAGACCGACAACCGACCGTACTGCCGCGAGCAACGACAATACGGAAAAGCTTGTCTGCGATACTAAAGAACAGCTATCTCCATTCCCGATACGGGGTTTCGCTATCGGAAAACCCTAAGCTACCAAAGTGGTTATTCAGAACACTTTATTTCGGGCTGCCAATTCGATCGACGTTCGATCGATTCGTGCGTCATCTTCAACCAGGCGATAAGGACTCGAAAGTATTGGATGTGGGGTGTGGAAACGGTTATTTCCTCCAGATTGCGAAATTGATCGGCCGGCACGTAACGGGTATCGATGTGGATTCAGCTGCGGTCGAGAATGCCAAGAAACTAGGGGTAGACGCCTTTGAAGGCAGCCTCTACCGCATGCCGTTCGAGAACGACTCTTTCGACGTCGTTACTATGAACCACGTGATCGAGCACCTGCATGACCCGCTCGCCGCGCTGGGCGAGATTCGGCGTATTCTGAAACCTGGCGGCATGCTGTGGATCGGCACCCCAAACTTGAACAGCGCAGCGCATTCTGACGCTGGTTCCAAGTGGATCGGTCTTGACCCTCCACGTCATTTAGTCCTGTTCAATCATGATTCTTTAATGCTGGCATTCAAGCGTGCGGGCTTTCCCGATCCTGTTCGGCGAGGAGTAGCTTGGACCGACCGCGGAGATTGGGAGTTGGTCGTAACGGCCCAAAAGCCTGCTAATTCCTGTTGACCGAGAAATGCTTTTCCCTGCTCTCGTCGCGGCACGGCTTCGAAGTCGTGTGTGCCGTATCAATTGGTTTTCTTCAGGAGATGTATCGGGAGTCTGAGCAAATGCCGGAGCACATCAGTCTCGAATTGGGAGAAAAGGAAAGCCTGTTGCGGCGTGGTTTGTATCGGGCCTTGGCCGATGCAACGGTAGGCGAGAGCGGGACCGGGCGGCTCAAAGTGCTGGATGTCGGATGCGGGCGAGGTGAATTGCTGGCGCTTCTGAACGATCGGGGGTATGAGGCCGTCGGGGTGGATGTGGAACCCGCGTGTGTCGAGGCCGCTTCCGCCTATGGCCGGTGTCTGCAGGGCACGGTTGAGGACCTGCCGGGCTTGTTCGATCCCGGCACGTTCGACGTCGTGGTTTGCTCCCATGTGCTGGAGCATCAGGACGCCCCGGCCGAAGCCCTCAGGCGTATGGCCGTCCTCCGGGCCAAAAGGTACGTCTTTGCCGTTCCCAATCTGCTCCGGGGAATCCGCATGACCCGTGCCTTAGCCGGCTCGCGCACTCCCGATCATCCCGCGCACCTTTACGGCTGGGGTAGAGCCGAATTCGGCGCCTTGCTGGCGCACTGCGGATACGCCGTCACTTCGGAATACCCCGATCGGGTGACCATCAATCCGATGTCCGGGCGGTTAGGGTCTTTGTTCTCGGGCATTCTGGAGCCATTGGAAGTCCGCTGGCTGCCGCGGTTTTTTCCGTTGCTGTCGTCTTCGATCATCGTGGGCTGCCGGTTTCTAGGCGCCCAGTCAGATTTCACACAGGGAGCGTCCTCATGAGCGAACCGAAGGTTAGTGTTTTCATCACCGTGTACAACGAAGCAGAACTGGTCGGCCGCGCCGTGCGCAGCTTGCTGAGCCAAACCTTGAGGAATATCGAGGTGTTGGTGGTGGATGACGGCTCCGATGACGGCACGGCGAAAGCAGTTGCGAATATTCACGATTCCCGCTTGCGCCTGATCCGGCGTACCAGAATGGGGCGTGCAGCCGCCCTGGCCTATGCTTGCACCCAAGCCCGAGGATGCTACCTGGCCAACCTGGATGCGGACGACACCGCCTATCCGCAGCGGCTGGAGCGACAGGCGGCTTTTCTCGATGCGCATCCCCATCATGCCTGGGTGGGCTGCGCCGAAGATCGTGAAGATAGCCAGCGCAACGAGGTATTCTCGCGGATCTATCCGCTGGACGATGTCGATATCCGGCGGATGGCGGCAAAGTGCATTCCGTATTGCCACAGTGCGGTGATGTTCCGGCGTTCGCTGCTCGATGAAGGCCTCAATTATGATCCGGACCAATCTTTCCTGATCGATTTCGAGTTCTTTCTGCGCGTGGCGGCGCGGCACAAGGTCGCCAATGTTCCGGATCCGCTGGTAAAGCGTTACGTCCGCAACGAGAGCTATTTTCAAAGCCGTTTCGGCACGGCCCGGCAGAACCGGCGGCTGGCGCTGCTGTGCGCTCGGGCCGTTAGCGCATTTCGGCTGCCGCCGCATTACTATGTTTATCCCGCAGCACGTTTGATCTATCCCTGGTTGCCCAACGTCTTCAAGCGCCGCGTACGCAGCGGACAGGGCTTGATCGAGTCCTACGAGTAGCGGCCATGGCGGTTCTGCTGATCATCGCGGCGGTTCTGTTGCTGCCGTTGTTCCAGTGGATTGCCCGCCACCAGGTGCGGGGTCTCTATCTTGCCATCTTCGCAACCTCGGTTTTGAAAACGCCGTATCTCCCAGTGGTTCGGGAGAAGTTCGCCGCCACCGAGTTGCTGATGCTGCTGACCTGGGCGGCGCTGCTGGTGGGTTCGAATCGCTGGCGGCGCGCCCGCGTGCGGCTGGTTCGTCCGCAACAAATATCGGTGTCGATCTGCGGCGCCTTCATCGGTTGGATTTACTTGTCGTTTTGGATCAACAACCTCTTATCTCCGGGCTACTTTTTCGGTAGCCTGGTGGAAACCGCCAACTTTTTGTACGGCTTTCTGATCTTTTGTACGGTACTGATGTTGGTGGACGATCGCGAAAAGTGGTACGGCTGTCTTTACGCCTGGCTAGCCGGCGCGGCGCTGGCGAGCTTCGTCGGCGTCTGGGCGCTGATCGGCGGGGCTCCGAGTTGGGCGTACGAGGATACCACCCACCGTATTTCCTCCACTTTGCGCAACGAAAACCAGGTGCCGTCCTTCCTACTGCCGGTGCTGGTGGCCGCCATCTTTTTGGCGGTACGGCGTCGTCAGGACTTCCTGCGCACCTTGCTGGTCACGGTGCTGGTTGTCGGCATGCTGGCGACCTCCATCGGCACTGGTAGCCGCACGGCTCTGGGTATGATCGTGCTGACGTTCCCGTGCGTGTACCTCTTGGGCGTACGGGAAGCGCCGGCCGGTGCCTTCAATCGTCCCTTGCTCGGAACGATAGCCCTCATGCTGACCGGGATTGCGTTTTTCTACGTGTCCCTGGCGCTGGCAATGTATGACGGACACTATAGTCTCGTACGAACACCCCCCTGGCAGCGTCCGGTAGTGACGCTTTACGAATGGACACAGGGACACAGGGTGCTCGATGCAACGCGCGAGGGACAGTTGGAGGCCGTTTCGGAAAACTACAAGGACTATTTAGTGCTGGGCGCCGGCCCCAAAATGTTCGGTGCGCGAGAGGGCGTGTCCGAGATACACAACACTTATGCCAGCATACTGGTGGAGGCCGGCTTGCCAGGGCTGCTGCTATTCATTTCCTGGCTCGGCCATGTACTCCTGGTGGGCTGGTCGTCCGGCCAACGTTGCCGCGATCCTTTCTGGCGCCTGATGGTGCTCAGCCTGGTCATCGGCATGGGTACCCTGCTGATCTATAACGCGACCATGTTCGGGCTGCGGCAGCGCAATGTATGGATCATCGCCGGACTGCTCATGGCGGTGCCGCGACTGCAACGGGTCGAGGTTCGGCGCCCGGCATTCGCGACCGCGGCACGACCTCCGGGAACTTCTCCATTGACAATGCGAGGTGTACCGTGACGAGCGCGTCCGCCGCGACGCGCTGGCTGTTCGTGGAGAGCTACCCGCATGTAATGGCCGGCCAGCAGCGTACGCTGTGTTCTCTGCTGGAACGCTGTCCTGAGCTCGGCATCCGGCCGATCGTGGCTGTGACCGGCGAGGGGACCTTTGCCGAAGAGATGCGCCGACGTGGCTTGGACTTCGAGATGTACGCTTATCCCGAGATGCTCGGTCGATATGGCGGCGCGGTGTACCGGAACCGCGGCTTGAGCCGGTTGCGACTTTACGCCCAGTGGGTCGGCTACCTGTGGAACATCCGGCGCCGACTGCGCGGCGCAGAACTCGCCGGGGTGTATTGCAACGACATGCGGGGGCTGTTGACCGTAGGACTGGCGGCTCGTTCATTGGGTTTGCCGGTAGCGCTGTGGGACAAGCTTGACAAGCCGCACGGCTGGCTCGATTGGTTGCAGTTGCCGCTGGTCCGGGCCAATCCGGTCATCTCGAAGGCCGTGACCGTCAAGTATCCTGCCTGGCAGCGGCGGTATTGGGCCGACCGCATCCGGGTGGTGCCGAATGGCGTAGACCTTTCCCGGTTCGATACCGTGAAGGCGGATCGCGGGCGTTTGCCCGGCGCTCCCGGCGATGTGCGACTCGGCATAGTCGGCTCGATCACTGAACGCAAGGGTCAGGACCGCGTGCTGGCGGTATTCGAGCGAGCACTGGCCACGCATCCGGAACTGCGGCTGTTCATCGTGGGCGAGACGACGGGCAGTGCCGAGGACGCCGCGTACCAGGCCTCGCTGCCGCTGCGCGACCACCCGCGGGTGCATTTCCTGGGGCAACGGACGGACGTGCCCGCCATCATGAAGTCGCTCGACCTACTGCTGGTGCCGTCGCGGCATGAGGGCATGGGGCAAGTTACTGTCGAGGCGATGGCGGCCGGATTGCCGGTGATCGGCGCCCGAGCCGGCGGCATTCCCGAGGTCGTGGTGGACGGCGTAACGGGTTTGTTGTTCGAAGGCGATTCCGCGGAGGATCTCCTGCGCTGCATTCGGCTGCTGGCGGGCGATGCGGGCTTGAGACGGAAAATGGGGCAGGCGGGCCGCGCGCGGGTGGAGGCCCATTATGATCGCGCGACTCAGCACCGCAAGATTCTCGAACTTTGCCTGGCAATGGCGAAACGCCGGGAGGTGGGGCATGGATGACCGCGACTTCCATGATTTCGGAGAACCCGGAAGATTTCCGCGACGGCGGCATCCGGATCGCCCGTCTTCAACGGTCACCGCTCGTCGCCGGCGGTTCAGACGGTCACGTTCGATTCGAATCTGCTTGCAGGCGATCTAGCAAGTAAATGACCCATTCTCGCCGCACAACGGCGGTGAAAAACGCTCCCACTTTCTGCTTTGCACCGTCGCGCCGCTCCGCCGGCCGCCGACGCGCCAAACCGCGCCTGCGGCAGGTCTCCGGCCAACGGTCGCGGGTATATTCGTAGGTCGACAATCTCTCGCCGACCTGCTTCGGGTGCTGGGCCGGCCCTGATACGGGCGGCGGCCTGTCACCGGTTCGACAGCTGGGCTGAAAGACCACTTCCCCTCGCGAAAAACCGTTTCCGTTCCGTTCGGCTCGCCCGAAGCGCGGCGGTTGTCTCGCAGCCTGTCAACCGCGCCGCCGCCGTTCAACCGAGAAACGACGCTGGATTGCAACGCCCTCCATCCCCCGAATTGTAGATCGAGGATCTCTTTCCGACGGTGTTGTCGGCAAGGAGTTGCCGACCCGCAACGGCCTCGAATCTTACACCCCCAAGTTCCGCAGTTAGTCGCGTAACTGATTGATTTGTCGATGGCGAGACAACTAAAAATGACACTACACGCCGGTTTCAGGGCTTGGGGATGTCCAGCGCGGCGAACAAGTCGAGTTGGTCCTGGGTGGTTTTGGTGATGCCGGTATAGGTATGGCCTCCGATGGTGGTACGGTGCTGTTGAATACGACGCAGGCGTTCGAGCGCGGTCTTCGGACTCACGGTACAGCCGTGCGCCTTCAGGCGCATCCGCATGACCCGGTAGAGCACCAGGGCGAGAAAACAGATGAGCGCATGGGCGCGGATACGATCCGGCAGGCGGTGGTAGACCGGCGCAATTTCCAGGTCGCTTTTGAGTACGCGGAATCCCCGCTCGATATCGGCAAGGTTCTTGTAGCGCGCCACGATCTCATCGGCCGTGAAATCCTCGATGCTGGTCAGCAGCACGAGCTTGCCGTCGCAACGCTCGGCCCGGTCGATGGCTTCTTCGTCGAGGCTGTAACTAAAGCGGTCGGCGTGGTAATCGGCTTGGATGAAGCGGATCAGCTCCGCTTCCGCCACGGCTCGCTGAAAGCGGCTGTAGGCCCCGCGATCGGTGGCGCGACGGCCCCGCTCGCTGAGCTCTTCGTCCTGGGCATCGAGCTTTTTGACCAACGTTTCGGCAAAAGCGAGGAGCGTCTGAATGCGCTCTCGCCGCTTGGCCGATTGCTCGGCGGCGCGCACCGGATCGTGGGCGACGACCAGACGCTGGCCTGCAAAGCGGCTTTCGGCCAGGCCGTCATCGAAGGACATGTTTTCCAGGGTGCCGCCCAGCTCGGCATAACGCCGAGCCGGCACGGCCAGGATAAATTCGAGCGTGCGGCCTGTGGCTTCCGCCAGCCGGGTCAGCTCAGTCACATTATCCAGGCTCAACAGGCCCCGGTCGGCCACCAAAATCACCCGTTCCACCGCAAAGCGCGCCAGCACTGGGTCCACCATGGCCTTGAGCGTCTTGGTTTCGGCCATGTTGCCGGCGTGTACCGTGTGCATCAGCGGCAACCCGTCAGCGCTTTGCACCACGCCGAGGACAAACTGGCGGGCGATGCCGCCCGTCTCCTTGTTCAGGCCAAAGGCACGCACGTCTCCAGGAACACGTCCCTCCCCATGAATGCGAACCGTCGTCAGATCGTAGAACACCACCGACAACTGCTGGTCGAGCATCGGTCGCAACTGCTTGGCGATACAGGCTTCCACCGCCTCGGCCCGGTCCATCAGGGCATCCAGGGTCCGCAGCAACTGGTCATGGGTGACCGATTCGGGCATGCCCGGAATCGTCACCGTCTCCAGCCATTGCAGGCAGCCGAGTTTGGAGTCCGGCGCGCACAACCGGTTGAACACCATTGCCCGAACCAGCGCCCCGGCGTCAAAGCTGCGCCGCGAGGAGCGCAGCGCCCGTTTGACGGCTTGCCCGAATCCGAGGCTTTGCCACAGCTCATGCAGGGCGTACACATCGCCAAAAGCCCGTGCCATTTCGTATTCCACCGGCACCGCCGGATTTTCCGCACGACCCAGCGCGCGGTTCAGGCCGTTGATCAGCGGATCGAGGTCCTTGGCTTCGAGTTTGTCCAGGCGCCCAAGATTGGCAATCACCCGCTGTCGCACTGAGCCCGTTTCCGTGCGGAAGGACTCGACGAGTTGCAGATAGCTGCGACCGCCAGATCGGGTGATACGTGTATACATGTGCCTACGCTAACACGCATCGGGGTTAAATCAAAGTTAATTTGTAGGTCGGCGTGACACTACAGAGATGCGCAAAAAATCGCTACCGGAGTGACGCTAAGCGATTGATCTTCCAAAGCGCCCAAGGGCGCTACCCCACAAATCCGGCTAGTGAACTGCGGAACTTGGGTACACCACGTCGGAAAAGGGCCGCGGTGTCGGAAAACTTTACAGCGGGCGAGCCCGCCGGCAGTGGCGTCGCCGTCATGGCAAAGGCCCGCAAGATCAACGACGTACCATCGTTTCCACGCATCCCGGTCCGGGTTCGGCAAGCGCTGATGCCTGAAAAGCGGGTTTGGGGGCCGGACCGGGTGGTTCACGAGATTTACAGAAACGAATCCCGCCTCATTTCAAATACCTCTTTAAAAACAAGGGGATGCTGGTCTGGCACGGACATTGATAGAGCATTGGCGGCATTTGGACAACGCCTTAGGTTGATTCCCGAGTTCTGCCCGGCTGTGCCATCCGGGTCGTTTCAGGCGAGCGCCGTAAGGGGCCGGGCGAAGGAATCAACAGCTTAGCGGGCTTCACGCCCGCCTACCGATAGATAGGGAGGGTCTCATATGAAACGCAATGTGCCGACGGTGTTCGAGCGCACACCGAACATCTATCCCGAACCGCGGCTGTTCATCGTGACGGAGACGACGGGCAGTGACGAGGACGCCGCGCACCTCGATTCGCTGCCACTGTACGATCATTCGCGGGCGGAGGCCGGGTACGACCCGGCGACTCGGCACCGTAGGATTCCTGAACTCTGCCCGGCGATGCCGAAAGACGGGAAGGCGGGGTGCCTATGACTGCGGTGTCCACGGTCTCGGAGATTTCGGACGATTTCCGCGGTGATGGCCGCATCCGGATCGCCCATCTTCAATTGCTGCCGCTCATCACCGGCGTCCAGACGGTCACGATGGAGGAATTCAAGCGGCTTGATCGTAAGCGATTCAATCCTTACCTCATCTGCCAGCAGCCGGGACCGCTTTCCGAGGCCGGCGAACGTGAAGGAATTCAATGCCTGTTCGTGCCCGAGTTGCGGCGTTCGATTTCCCCTCGCCAGGATTGGCTCGCGCTGTGGCGGCTTCGCGCGCTGTTCCGGGAACACGAGTTCGACATCGTCCATACTCACTCGTCGAAAACGGGCGTCCTTGGACGGATCGCTGCGTATCTGGCGGGTGTGCCGGCGGTGGTGCATACGGTACATGGCTATGCCTTTCCGGCGGCGCGGAACGGGCTCGAGAAAGCTCTGTTCGTCATCATGGAGTGGATCGGCGCCCGCTGTTGCGGAGCCATGATCGTGCTCAAAGAGCACGATCGGCAAATCGGGCGCCGTTATCTGCATGTGCCGTCGCAGAGACTCCATTTGTTGGCGAACGGCGTCGACACCGACCTCTATCGGCCGGCCGGCCAGGCGCAGCGACGCCGGATCCGACGCGCTCGTTTGGGCATAGACGATGAGACTACGGCCATCGGTATGGTTGGCCGGCTGTGGCAACAAAAGAATCCGGCCTGCTTCGTAGATGCCGCGGCGGAAGTTCTCGAAAAGAGGCGTGATGTTCGGTTTTTTTTGCTGGGAGATGGCGAACTGCGCGAGACTCTCGAGCAGCGAATCCGGCGGTACGGCATCGCCAGCCATGTGCGTATCCTGGGCTGGGCCAACGATATTCCCGATTTGCTCCCCGGTTTGGATGTCTTTGTTTTGCCATCGCGCTGGGAGGGCTTGTCCCTGGCTCTTCTGGAGGCCCTTTCCAGCGGCGTGGCCGCGGTGGTATCGGATATCCCGGGAAATCGCGATATCATCACGCATGAGGTGAACGGACTGTTGTTCGACGACGGGGATAGCGGCGATCTGGCCGAGAAGCTCCTGCGGCTCGTGCAGGAGTCCAGGTTGAGGGAGCGGCTGGCGCTTCGGGGCAGGGTCGACGTGGTCGCCCATTATCGTCTCGAAGACCGCATGGCACGAGTAACCGAGTTGTATCAGCGGTTGCTGTCCGGCAAGGCCGTCCCTATTTGAAGGCGGTGTCAGAGGAGCGAACCGGGAGCCGTTTCTGGGTTCAATGCTTTGCTTGAGGAGCGGCTGGTCCGAACCCGGATTTTAGAGCGTCGAACAATTATCAGGTCCTCACTGATGACCAGGCTGAGGAAAGGAGCAGCTCCATTTTCTTCGGGGGAATCGTCGGTATTCGATGGATAAGCGAATTTTGATCGTGTGCGTGGGCAATATTTGTAGAAGCCCCATGGGAGAAGCGTTGTGGAATCACCGGCGGATGGAATTCGAAGTATCGACATCGGCCGTATCGGCCGGACTTGCGGCGACCGCCGACCGGTCTATCCATCCGATCACAAGACACCTGCTGTTGGAGAAAGGAATCGATGTGCCCGAGCAACGATCGCGTCCTTTAGAGCTAGCGATGCTCCGAGAGGCCGATTTGGTTCTGGTGATGGAGACGTGGCATAAGGCTAAGGTTCAACGACTTGCCCCATTCCTGCGGGGACGCGTTTACACTCTGGGCCATTGGCAAGGGTATGAAATTCCTGATCCCTATAACGCATCCGAAGCGATGTTCAGATCGGTATTCCAACTCATCGACCGGGGAGTTTGTGAATGGTTGCGGAAATTAAACGGCATTGGAAGTTTCTGATCTAGCTTGCCGGGACGCTACGCCGGACCTTGAAATGCTTTTTGGAGGCGGTGCCGGAGGGGACGTACGAGCTCGGATGGATCGGTAGCGGAGTAGGGCGGCCGTCCTTTGCCGACAAGGCCCCTCGCCGACCCCGAGCGTCGGCAACGGACGGTCGCCCTACGCATGTCCCGATCCTCGCCGCTAAACCGCGGTGAAAAACGCTCTGGCGGAACCATTTCTGTCGCGAGCAAAACCGTCGGCGAGCGGTCGCCAACGCGATCCAGGCCCTTGCGGATCGGGGTTGTTCTGGCCGTTCCGCCGCTGCGAGACATGGAGCGAGTGAGCGAGCGAGTCGAGTAGTCCCCGGAAGCCCGAGCGCCGGGTGGATGGCCGAAGGTCGTTGCGTTAGCAACGGTCGTAGGCCATCCACAAGGCATCGCGACCGGGCGTCGAGTCATTGTGGAGCCAGGATCCGACCCCGTGTCGGGTCGGGACCGGTCGAACGCAGGGCGTCCGGGGCGCCGCAGGCAACAACAGGAAGCGCGTCCCGATCCGGGTCCGTGCGGCGTCGTCAAGCCGGTCGTGGATCGAGATTCCGAACCTCTCGCTGTCCGTCATCGGGATTCGGAGAACTCCGGAAGGAGAGTTCCCCGACTTCGGACCGGAGAGGACGTCAATCATTTTCTTGAAAAAAGCAGGAAGCCAGAGTTATGTCGGAATACATACAAGAACAGATTGAAGCTCCGGGTCATTATCGTCAGCCGTTCGGCGACTACAGGAAAGAGGCGGACGAGGGGGGCGATTTTCCCAAGTTTGGGCACGTCCTGTGGGACGGGAAATGGTTGTTAGCAGCTATCGTATTGTGTTCCATACTGGTCGGAGAGGCTTATTATTTCATCGCAACGCCGGTCTATAAGACGAATGCCCTAGTCCAGGTAGAAAAGAACGCGAAAAGCTTGGCTACCGGCCTGAGTGAATTCGCTTCGCAGTCTGATGGTGGTGGCGAAGCCTCCACCAGCGCCGAAATCGAGATCCTTCAATCGCGCATGGTGCTCGGCAAGGTGGTCGAGGAGTTACATTTGGACCTCGAAGCCAAGCCAAAATACTTCCCGTTCCTAGGCGAGGCTGTGGCACGGCATTACAGGAGCCAGGAGGACGCCGTATCCGAACCCTGGTTCAATTTGTCGGGCTACGCCTGGGGCGGCGAGAAAATTAAAGTGGAAAAGCTGATCGTTCCCGACGGCCTGCTCGGCGCAAGTTTGACTCTGGTGGCCGGCAAGGAGAGCCGGTTCATGCTTCTCGACGCGGAGGAGGACGTTCTCTTGGAGGGTAAGGTCGGCCAAGGGGCCGAGCGGGATATGGGTGAAGGCCAATACCTGCGGTTATTCGTTTCTTACTTGAAGGCTCGTCCGGGTACCCGTTTCGTGCTTCGGCGCATCCCGGGGCTCGCAGCCACAAACGCGCTTCGGGGAAGCTTTTCGGTAAAGGAAAAAGGGGGGTCGGGCATGCTGGAGCTGGCGCTTTCCGGCAGCGACCGAATTGCCGTGGAGAATACCCTGAATGCGATTGCCGATAATTACCTGCGGCAAAACGTGGAGCATCATTCGGAAGAAGCGGAGAAAAGACTGGTATTCCTGGAAGAGCAATTGCCGTTGATGAAGGAGCGATTGGAGGCTTCGGAAAGAGCATACAACGCGCATAGACAAAGGTTGGGGGCCGTCGATATCCAGTTTGAGACCCAATCGCTGTTAAATCAGATCGTCAATCTCGAGTCTGAACTCAGGCTCCTTGAGCTGCAAAAAGGCGAACTGCAGCGAAAATTCACGCGCACGCACCCCCGATTTACCGAGTTGGATGGCCAAATCAAGCAGAGGCAAGCTGATCTTGACGCATTGAACAAGAAAACGACCGAACTGCCGGATACCCAGCAGGAATTGTTGCGCTTCGAACGCGACGTCAGGGTGAGCACCGAGTTATATACCTCGATGCTCAATAGCTTGCAGGAACTCCGCATCGCCAAGGCCGGCACCTTGGGTTCGGTCCGCATCATCGATCATGCACTGCCGCCACTGGGGCCCGAGTCTCCGCAGCAGGCGCACGTCAGGACATTGTCTTTAATCGGCGGCTTATTTTTGGGCGTAGTGATGGTTTTTGTGCGAAACGCCTTCCGCGCCGTCTTAGATGATCCGGACCAAGTGGAAAAGGCCCTTGCCCTGCCGGTCTATGCGAATATTCCGCACTGCAAGGAACAAAACCGACTGATCAAAAAGCACTGGGGACGAAAGGATAAAGTCCTGCAGAAGACGGAGGTTTCGGTTCTGGTCGCGCACGAGGAAAAGGGTGCTCTAGTCCTGGAAAGCCTGCGAAGCCTGCGCACCGCCCTGCACTTCGCTATGTTGAATACCGGCCGAAATTCATTATTGATTACAGGGCCGAGGCCCGGAGTGGGCAAGACGTTCCTTTCGGCCAATCTCGCCGCCGTGTTTACTCAATCTGGGAAGCGAGTGTTGATAATCGACGCCGATATGCGCCGCGGGCATCTTCACCGATACTTCGGCGTGGTCCCCAATCAAGGGCTTTCCGGCTATATCAGTAAGGACCTGGAAATCGATACGGTAATCCAGCCGACTTTAGTCGATGGACTCGATATCATTCCGACCGGAACATATCCTCCAAACCCCTCCGAACTCTTAATGCACGAGCGTTTCGCTTACCTGCTAAAGCAAGTCGAAAATCAATACGAGCTCGTATTGGTGGATTCACCGCCCGTCCTTTCGGCAACGGATGCCGTAATCGTAGGGCATCTGGCGGCCGCGACGCTGATGGTGGTCAGATCGGGCTTACATCCGATGCGTGAATTGCAGGATGCGGCTAAGCGCTTGATACGAAACGAGGTGAATCTTCGCGGCATAATCTTCAACGATGTTCCGGTCGTGGCGCGCGGTTACGGCTATGGAAATGGCAAGTATGCCTACTATGCGTACAAATACGATCGGTCGGTCGCTTGACGAGTGTTTTTTGCCGCCGACCGTGACTATTTGCCCCTTCTCGATCGGATGCACGAGCTCGATGCCTTGCAGGTGGTTCTGGCAGAGCAAATGGCCCGCGACTCTTGGCCAGAGACCTGCCGCAGGCGCGGTTTGGCGCGTCGGCGGCCGGCGGAGCGGCGCGACGGTGCAAAGCAGAGAGTGGGAGCGTTTTTCACCGCCGTTGTACAATGGGTGGGGAAAATTCGCTTCCCACAACTGGGGATTATTGGATTCCTACTGACAGACAGCTGGGCTGAAAGACCACTTCCCCTCGCGAAAAACCGTTTCCGTTCCGTTCGGCTCGCCCGAAGCGCGGCGGTTATCTCGCAGCCTGTCAACCGCGCCGCCGCCGTTCAACCGAGAAACGACGCTGGATTGCAACGCCCTCCATCCCCCGAATTGTAGATCGAGGATCTCTTTCCGACGGTGTTGTCGGCAAGGAGTTGCCGACCCGCAACGGCCTCGAATCTTACACCACGTCGGAAAAGGGCCGCGGTGTCGGAAAACTTTACAGCGGGCGAGCCCGCCGGCAGTGGCGTCGCCGTCATGGCAAAGGCCCGCAAGATCAACGACGTACCATCGTTTCCACGCATCCCGGTCCGGGTTCGGCAAGCGCTGATGCCTGAAAAGCGGGTTTGGGGGCCGGACCGGGTGGTTCACGAGATTTACAGAAACGAATCCCGCCTCATTTCAAATACCTCTTTAAAAACAAGGGGATGCTGGTCTGGCACGGACATTGATAGAGCATTGGCGGCATTTGGACAACGCCTTAGGTTGATTCCCGAGTTCTGCCCGGCTGTGCCATCCGGGTCGTTTCAGGCGAGCGCCGTAAGGGGCCGGGCGAAGGAATCAACAGCTTAGCGGGCTTCACGCCCGCCTACCGATCAATAAGGAGGATTTGACATGCGTTACGATGATGGAAAGAAGACCGGCCGGACGGCGGTTCGCAAGAGAACCTTTGGGACCCGATCTCCGGCCACGGTGTTGAAGGGCTGTTGTGGTCTCCTGGCTGGATTTTGGCTGGTCTCGGCCGACGCTCAGCCCGAGTATACTCCCTTCACTTTCAAGAACCCGCAGCCCCAGCCCGGTGCCAGCTTCGGCAATGACGTGGCCACAGTGGGCGATGTGAACGGCGATGGCATTCCCGACTTTCTGGTGGGAGTGCCTGGACAGAACGTACTCGGCAGAAAGGACCAGGGTCGAGCCTACGTGTTCAGCGGAGCCAATAGGAAGGTGCTGCGGACCCTGAATAATCCCTCGCCTCAGTCCGGTGCGCTGTTTGGTTCAGTCGTGGCTGCGGCAGGGGATGTGAATGGCGATGGCATTCCCGATCTGCTGGTGGGGGCGCACGAGCAAGACGTGGGCGGCAATGTAAACCAGGGTCGGGCCTTCGTCTTCAGCGGGGTCAATGGGAGCCTGCTTTACACTCTTGACGATCCCACCGGCCAGGCCGACGCTCACTTTGGCTATGCCCTGGGCTCGGGGGATGTCGATGGTGATGGCAGGTCCGACCTCCTGGTGGGGGCACCCTATCAGGACGTAAACGGCAATGCAGACCAGGGCCAGGTCTTTGTCTTCAGTGGGAATAATGGGACACTCCTTAGAACCCTCAATAACCCCACAGCGCCTCAGGCGGGCTCCCTCTTTGGCTCGGCAGTGGCAGGAGCGGGAGATTTGAATAGCGATGGCAAAGTCGAAATCCTTGCGGCGGCGCGCCTCCAAAACGTGGGTGGCAATCTCCGTGTTGGCCAAGCCTTTGTCTTCAACGGGGACGACGGGAGCCTGCTTCACACCCTCAATACCCCGACGCCCCAGGCATACGCCTGGTTTGGCTTTGCCGTGGGCGTGGGGGATGTGAACGACGACAGTATCCCCGACTTCCTAGTAGGGGCGCCCTTGCAGGATGTGGGTAGTAATGTTAACCAAGGTCGAGTCTTTGTCTTCAGCGGAGCCGATTTAACGGTTACCATCATCGAGCACCCTATACCCCAAGAAGATGCCCTCTTTGGCGAGGACTTGGACGAAGCGGGGGATGTGAACGGCGACGGCGTCCCCGACCTCCTGGTGGGGGCGCCTAGGCAAGACGTGAACGGCAAGACTAACCAGGGCCAAGCCTTCGCCCTAAGTGCGCTTGACGGGAGCCTGATTGTTATTCTCGATAACCCTAAACCACAGCGGGCGGGCGAGTTTGGCAATTTTGGGTTTTCGGTGGACGGGGCGGGAGATGTGAACGGCGACGGCGTCCCCGACTTCCTGGTGGGCGCGCGCGAGCAAAACGCAGGCCTGTTTATTGACAAAGGCCAGGCCGTGCTCTTCGTCAGCACCCCTTAAACACCTTGATCGGGCGCTGGACGACGATGAGATGTGCGTATTCCACGCCATTCGGCCACCCATTCCACGCTGATTCGGCCATCTAATCCACGGTCATTCGGTCGGGGCGGTCGGAGCGAAGCGACGCGGGGGTGTTGAAGTTACCTGAGGGGTCCCGGATCGGTCAATGAGTTTGGTACCGATCCGGGCTCCGTTGCAAAAACTGTGTTGTCGAGCGAGGATAGCCGCGAGGGACTGAACATAGGAGGTGTCAAACGTGGATTCCGTATTCCGGTGGCGGAGCTTTGCGCCCGAAGTGATCCTGCCGGGCGTGCGCTGGTATTGCAAGTACGGCATCAGCTACCGCGACCTGGAAGAAATGATGCCGGAACGTGGCATCGCCGTCGATCATACGACGCTGTACCGCTGGGCGAAGCGCTACGCGCCCGAATTGGAGAAGCGTACGCTCTGGTCTCAGAGCCGCCTGAGCTCGAGCTAGCGTGTGAACGAGACCTACATCAAGGTTCGCGGCGAGTGGAAATACCTGTTCCGCGCCATCGATAAAGAGGGCCGCACCCTCGACTTTTACTTGTCGGATACCCGAAACGCCAAGGCCGCCAAGCGTTTCCTGGCCAAGGCGCTGAGGCGCTCGAAGCACTACCGGCCAGGCAAGATCAACAGCGACAAGAATCCGGCCTATGGCGAAGCCATTCGCGAGCTGAAGAAGGAAGGTCTGCTGCCGGCGAGCTGCCTCCACCGGCAAGTGAAATATCTGAATAAGAGCCTATCCCAGTAGGCTGGTGGCGCGCCAAGTAATAATGCCGCAGGCCAAGTGCAGCAGGGCAAGATAGGTATCGGCGCGCTTCTCCCAACGGGTCAGAATCCGACGAAACCGATTGAGCCAACTGTGGGTCCGTTCGACCACCCAACGCCGGGACTTGAAGCCGGCCTCCCGTTTGATCGCTTGGGCTTCCTCGCCCCGCGTCCGGATATGGGCCGTATAGTGGAACTCCTGCGCCAACTCCCGAACCTCATCATAGAGCGTGTTATGCACTTTGGAGAAGTGGAGCGGCCTTGACGAGCATGAGGATGGCAAAGACGATAAAGTGCAAGCCCGCCAAGGTTTCGGCCAATCGTTCATCATCGCGAGCCAAGCGCCGAAACCGGGCAATCCAGCCGAAACTGCGCTCCGCCACCCACCGCCGGGGCAACAGCACAAAGCCTCTTTTGGCCTCCGGCAGCTTGACCACGTCCAGCCGAATGCCGTGCCGGCGGGCGGCCTCGGCCGCCTCGTCGCCGGTGTACCCCTGATCAACAAACGCCACTTCGACCTGCTGGCCTGTAACCTGTTGAACGGAGCGCGCCAGTTCCGCCACTTGGGCACGCTCCTGCTCGTTGGCCGGCGTGACCCGCAGGGCCAGCAGATGGCCCAAGGTATTGACGGCCATGTGGACCTTGCTGCCCTTCTTGCGCTTGTAGTCATCGTAACCGGCCCTCACACCGCTCTCACAACTGGATGGCAGCGTTCGCCCATCGAAGATGACGGCACGGGGCCGCGCTTTCCGGCCTTGGGCCTGGCGCAACATTTCGCGGAGATCGTGCACGATCGCCTCGAAGCAGCCGGCCGCAAGCCAACGCTGGGTCTGCTGATAGACGGCTTCCCACGGCGGCAGGTCATGCGGCAACAGCCGCCAGGGCGCACCGGCCCGCACCAACCAGCGCAGACCATTGAAGATCTCACGCAGATCGTGCTGGCGTTGGGGCGCGTCCGCCTTCATCAAGGTTAAATAAGGGGCCACGAACATCCATTCGTCGTCCGACACATCGCTAGGATAAGGTTTACGAGTCATCATGCTCGTAATAACCACTTCTCCAGCAAAAAGTTCATAACACGCTCTAGTCGTAGCCTTTATCCAGGCAGAGATGCAAAGGTTGTTCCGGAGTGGGGTCGGGACGGGGGATGACAAGCCCTTCCAACGTGTCCCGGGCCAATTTCAGGTCGTGGCGGTTGGCCCCCTCGATCACCAGGCTCAGCGGCAGGCCGGAGGCGTCCGTGAGCACACTGCGTTTGGTGCCTTGCTTGCCTCGGTCAGTGGGGTTCCGTCCAGTTTTTTGAGCCCGCCAAGGGGGCTTTGGTCATGGCCCCATCCAGGGACAGCCAGGACCAATCCACCCCCTTCAATTCATCATAGGCCAACAAGCCTTCGCGCCAGAACACTTTGAACATCCCAGCTTCCGTCCACTCGACAAAGCGCCGATGGGCCGAGCTACTGGAGCAAATCCCGGTGGCGTTCAGGGCGTTCCACTGACACCCCGTTCGCAGCACGAACAAAATCGCGTTCATGGCTTGCCGATCCGGCACCCGCGGGTTATGACACCCGAGCGGGTGAGGCTTACGTGGCGGCAAGAGCGGTTCCATCTTCTCCCAGAGGGCATCCGGAATCCGCCAGCCATCATCCTTCGTCACCAGTCCCATGATCCTAAGCTCCTCGGACAACAACTTCCTCTATATCGAGGCTGTCCCTACCGATTTGGTTCCTACTGGGATAGACTCTTATTAATCAGGCCCGTAAATACCCTCCTGGTATTTCGGGCCGCCGCCCAGGCCCGGTACACGCCCGGCCTGGGCTCACGCGGCTTGTCGCCG
>NZ_JAFIBZ010000042.1:0-32921 GCF_017832375.1 Methylocaldum sp. RMAD-M
CGCCCGCGAGTTCTTCGACCGTCACAACCGCTCTCCACAGCAGGTGCTCTCGATTATCGGTTCCTATGCCGCAAAAGTTTCATGAATGTACTTAGGAGCCGCGGGCGCCGGTTATCGGAGTCGTTCGTCAAAAGCCTTGAGATAACGGTATCGGCCGCTTGACGGCCGGGCACATAATAGGGGGCATATGGAAAAGGTCGCCATCCGTGCATATCCGGCACCGGGAATGATCTTGCTCGCCTTCGATTGGGACGAGGGGAGCCGGCGTAAGGATTTCCTGGGTTTCGCCGCCAGGCGCACACCCGGATTTCGCGATCCCGCGACGCGCCGGTACGCCCCTTCCAGCTGGCTTCTGAACCGCATCGACTTCAACGGTCCGGCCGACCCGGAACAGCCCGATTTTCCCAGCAACGAAGCGCCGATCCAGAAGTTTCTGTGGTGGGACGCACGAATCGGCGATGAAGACCGGGCGGCCGCGAGCGCCGGACGCAATCCGGTTTTTCGATACGAGGTTTTCCCGGTGATCGGCACGCCGGGGAATCTCCAGCCGCTTGCGGAAGCAGCGGGAACGCTCGACGTCACGCTTCCGGCGGAAATCGAACACGGCATCGGCACCTGGTTCAACCGTGCGGTGCTGAGCTCCCAGGGTTTCATGCGGAAGCTGCGCGGCATGGGGCTGGAGCTCGACGACAAACCCAGCGCGGAGCAGGCGCGCGAATTGCGCCGATGGCTGGCCAACGGTCTGGACGGCGTGGTCCCGGCATTTCTCAGGCAGGCGAGGGAGGCGGTCGGGGCGATCTATCATCTGACCGACGAACTGTTCATCGTTCCGGCGCTGGACACCTTCAGCCGGAATCATTCCCTGGCTCTGGTCTACGACGCAAAGAAAACGGAATCGGCGGACGGTGACAGGGTTTCGCCCAATCAACCGGCGGTGGACCGGATAAAGGACCGGGTGGCGTTTTTCCCCCGCGACAAGGCCGCCATCATGCACAACAAATACCTGGTGTCGGGCCGCGGGTTGGCCGGCCGTCGCCCCGCGGCAGCGAGGGTCGTGTGCGGTTCCGCCAACTACACCACGGGGGCTTTGTCGACCCAGGCGAATTTGATGCACACCTTCGATTCGTCCGCCCTGGCCGGGCTATATTTCGACCGCTTCAAGCGGCTCAAAGACAATCCGCCTTTGTCATCCCTGGCGCGGAATGCCCGCTGGTCGAGTCCGATTACGGTGGGCGATGCCGGGGTGCGGGTTTTCTTTTCGCCGGAAGCGAGTTCCCAGCGCGAATCCATCGACACCATCGTCGAAGCCATCCATCGGGCCAGGAGTTCGGTGCTTTTCTGCCTGTTCACGCCGACCGATGCCGAGCTTCGCGACGCCTGTTTCATGGCGGGGGACAACGGCAAGATGATGTTCGGACTGGTCAACCGGATCGCCAGGCCGAAAACGGACGAGGCCGTCCGCGTGGACCAGATCGCCGCGCTCGAACTCTACCACCGCTCCCGCCAGGGTCGCGACGTGATCGGCGCGGAGCGTTTCCGCCGGTCGGATACCCCGGAGGGCTTCGATACCGAGCTCATGCTGTTTCCGGGGGAAGCGCCGCCGCCGTTCCCGCCGGTCATCATCCATCACAAGTTCATCGTGATCGACGGCGAAACGCCTCAGCCGGTGATCTACTCCGGTTCCGCCAACATGAGCAACAACTCGCTGCACCGGAACGACGAAAACCTGCTGGAAATCCTGGGCTCCCGCCGCATCGCGGCGATCTATCTCGCGGAGTTCTTCCGCCTGTACGAACACTACCGGGCCCGCGCCGCGTATTACCGCGACCGGGAAACCACATCTTCCCGCCGCCGCAAGTTCAAGCTGCGGCCCGATGCCGGTTGGGCCCGCAAGCATTACTCGCCGGGTACGCCGGAATACAAATCGCGCCGCGCGATGGCGCAGGAATGACCTCGATCTCTTAACACGGAGAAAGCCACCATGCCCCTGAAAAATTATGGCGTTTTGAGAGCGACACCGGTCGATCGGCATCTCGGGACCGGCGACAACCCCCATTATCAGATTCTGGCGGTGGACGAGCAGGATCGCTATCGATTGGCGGTGAACGTCAAGTCCAAGCTGTGGCCTTCGGAATTGTCCTACCTGATCGTGCCGCACTTCCGGCATCCCATAACCGAGTCGCTGGAACAACTGGAGCCGGGCTGGCACAAGCTGCCCTCGAAGCCCGGCGGAGTCGCGCTGGATTACATCCGCGGCAATCTGTTCGGCTCGTTCGCCGAAATGACGCCTCTCCCGTTTTCCGTGCCCGGCCCGGACAACGACCTCAACGAGAAGATTGACCGCTACGTGCAGCGCGCCATGGCTAGCGAGAACGCCTGGGTGTATGCGTTCGGCGAGCCCTGGGGGCCGGAGAACAAGCGCGACAAGATCTTCGGTTTCGCGCCCGGCCGCGGCGTTCACGACATCCACATGAATCAGGGCAATGCCGACGATTTCGTCAAGGATGACGGCGTCTGGCAGGACGGCGGGCTGCTGTTCTGGTACGCGGACCAGCAGGAATGGGTGGCCCTCTTCCTGAAATTTCAGTCGCAGGCGATTCATACCGATGATCGTACCGGGCATATGTTGCCCGAAGAGCCGGGCGGTCCTCCCGCCGAACACGGCCTTCCGCCCCGGCCGACGCCGGTATGGCCTCCCACCCATGCGGTACCGGACGGCCTGGTGCGTATCGTGGCGGCAAAGGTCAATACGATCGAATCGCCGGAAGACGAAACCGTGATCCTGCTCAATACCTCGCCACGGCCTATCGATCTCGACGGCTGGGCACTGCTGGACCGCGCCAAGCACCGAAAGCCGCTGACGGGCACCCTGAATCCGGGCGAACCGATGATCATCCACGTTCGGCCCGACATCGAATTGTCCAACCAGGGCGGAATCATCTCGCTTCTCAATGCCGAAGGGCTGAAGGTGCACGGCGTGAGTTACACGCGCGATCAGGCCCGCGAGCCGGGGTGGACGCTCGTGTTTTAGAGCGTTTTTCATCCCGGTGTACGGATTCGTTCCAGGAGGGGAGAACGTAGGTCGGCAATCCCTTGCCGACGTATCGGCTCGGCGAAGGGCTTTGTCGGAAGGGCAGCTCTGGCGCTCCCAGAGATGCCGTTTGCGATTGGAAGGGTCGCGACTAAAGCGACCGTTTGCGATTGGGAAGGGATTGCCGACCTACATATCCGAATCCCTTACACCGATTCGGAAAACGCTCTAAAGCGTTTTCATCGCGCTCGTATGGCAAAACAGGCTTGGCGGAAGTCGTTGGCGCCTTCAGTTCGGGTGAATTGCTTCAAGCATTCGTAGGCCGGCAATCCTTTGCTGGCGAACCCGTTGCCTGCCAAGCTTGCATGTCTCGATGTGCCTAGCCTTGATCGGGCGAGCCGGTGCTCCCGTTACAGCGGAGACAAAGGGACTCAGAAAAGCCGCCGCACTCTAAGGCTGGAAACCATCAGGAAACTTTGCACCAGGAATATCATCGGCCAGGCATTGACACTTTCCGGTACGAACGCGGCGACCAGGAACAGGGTCGGGAACAGGACACCGTTGACCGTGATCGGAACCCCTTCAAAGGCATTGCCCTGCGAAATGTTGTAGCGCGCCAAACGCAGCATTCCGCAGGTGACGAACATGATCAGGATCAGTGTCTTGATCCAGTGATGGGTGTCGATCGAGAAATAGAGAAACGCCGGAGCCACGCCGAATGACACCAGGTCGGCAAGCGAATCCAGTTGTTTGCCGAACAGGTTCTGTTGGTGAAGTAGGGCCGCGATCTTGCCATCCAGGCTGTCGAAGAGCACGGCCAGCACCAGGAAACCGGAGGCCCAGTCCGGATGGCCTTCGGTGGCCAAGAAAATCGACATCAGCCCGGAGGCCAGATTGCTGATGGTAAACAGATCGGCAACTTTTATTAGTTCCAGCATTTTCATGGGACAGATTCCTTCTCGTGATGGTCGTGCTTGCTCGATGTCTCCCGGCCGTTGGTTCTCGGAATAAGACGACATTACTTTTGCGAATCGAAGTTCGTCGTAGCGGCGTAGACGATGTCCTTCGACCTCGTCGCTCACGTCTCTTTTCCGGCGAGCTCATCGGATCATGCCCAGACGTTATGACGCAGCCATGACAGTGCAAGTTTTCCAGACCTTTCGCCACGCGCCATCCGATCGGCCGAAACAAAAGGGCGCTATCAATGTCGTATCAGCCGAAAGGATTCGCCAGTGGTACACGCCTACTACGGAACTGGAGTCAAGATCAGTGATGCCTTGTCAAATGAACGGCTTCTCCGGCAACCGCTATGCGGACTTCTATGAGTTCGCGCCCGTGGGTTACGTAGGTTTGGATGCGTGCGGCATCATTCGTGCCCTGAACGCGACCGGCGCGCGCCTGCTCGGTGGTCAACGGGATCATTTCCTCGGTTCTCTCTTTCTTTACCTCATCGCCGAACAAGACCGCCATCAGTTCCTGCAACATCTCCGGGACTGCCGGATATGCGGCACCGGCCTGACCGAGCTCACCTTGCTAACCGTCGAGGGACGAGGATTGCCGGTCGTGCTGGACAGTCGAATGGGCGCGCCAGACGATTCCGGGACGGATGTTCATTACTGGGTCTCGATAATCGATGTCAGCGAGCGGAAGAAGGCCGAAGCGGCCGTACGAAAGGCGCAAATCGAACTGGCTGAGCGGGCTCTCCAGCTCGAGGCCGCCAATCGCGCCCTGCACGAATCCGAGCGTCGCAAGGACGAGTTTCTTGCCATGCTGGGGCACGAACTCCGGAATCCCCTGGCGCCCATACGCAACGCCATGGCGATCATGCGGAAACTCGATGCGCCGGACTCCCAGCTTCGATGGGTACGGGACGTGGTCGACCGGCAGGTCACTCAGTTGGCGAGGCTCGTGGACGATCTTTTGGATGTCTCGCGGATCGTTCAAGGCAAGCTGACTCTGCGCAGAGTGCCTATGGATTTGACGGTGGTGATCGATCAGGCGGTTGAGACCTGTAAGCCGCTCATGGACCAGCGCCACCACCGTTTTACGGTTTCGTTGCCTGCTGATCCGATTCGGCTCGAGATTGACGCTGCGCGCCTGGTACAAGCAATCTCGAACCTCTTATCGAATGCCGCCAAGTACACCCCGGAAGGCGGCTTCATTTGGCTTACCGCATTCGTTGAAGATAGGAATGCGGTTATTTGCGTTCGCGATACCGGAGAGGGAATTCCCAGCGCGTTATTGCCCCGCCTGTTCGACGCCTTCACTCAAGCCGACCGCACTCTGGATCGCTCTCAGGGAGGATTGGGGTTGGGGCTGACCATCGTGCAAAAAATCGTCGCTTTGCATGGCGGACAGGTCGAGGCCCGCAGCGAAGGGCAGGGAAAGGGCAGTGAATTCGTGGTGCGGTTGCCGCTCGATTCGCCTACGTCCTTGCCGCAAGAGGCAAGCACCGATTCCGTGGCGGATTGATGCTTTTAAGGAAGCTCTGAACAAGTGGAATCCGTTCATGCCCTTCGACGATGCTCAGGACAGGCCTGTCGAAGAACTTAATCAGAGCTTCCTTAAGTGGCATCTTACGATTCCAGTTCGGCAGCCGTCGCAGGTCGGCAATCCTTTGCCGACAAACGCGATCGACGTGCAAAGCGGCGGCTCGGAGAGCAGCCTGATCCAAAATGGCGAGATCTGCGCCTTGATTCAGCAGCGTGCCTGATTTTTCTTGGCCGCCATCACGCTGGTCAAACCGGCGAGTCCGGAGGCCAAGAGCCACACGGCCGCGGGCAAAGGCACCGGGGCCGGTTCGCCGCCGGACAGAACCGCGCCGATGGTCACGCGGATCGAGTTCAGATCGATCCAGGCCTCACCCTGACTGCCCACCGGAACGGCCCCCAGCATCGTCGTCAATAGGATGTCCAGTTCTTCGCTCCGGGCAATCGACTGCTCGAACAGCGTGGTCCAGCTGCCCGCCTTTTCGCCGCCGCTGCCGCCGAGGCGGAAGGATTTTTCACCCGAGTCGCGGAACAACTCGTCGTTGGTAAAGTCGTCGAGCCGGAGCCGACTGCTGGCCGAAACGCTGCTGTTCTTTCCGGCGAGTGCATAGTCGCCGCCCTCCGCCAGGTGAAACTGATTGATCAGAAATCCGTCCTTGGCGATGACCTGAAATTCCATGGTTTCCCTTAGGCGCTGGGAAGCCGAGGCGGCAGAACGATCGGAAAAGGCGAAGCTCAGGGTATCGCCGTCGATGGACGGTGTCCCGAAGTAATCCAGGTCCTCGTCCGCAAACTGGAAATAAACCGATTGGCCTTCCAGCAGAGCGGCCTGCGCGGCAGCCCCGCAGAAAAAGAAAAGAATGCCTGTGATTGCACCGATAAATGTCTTCATGAGCAGCTACTCCTTACAGTCAGTTTAAAACGCAACGAAAAACCCGAATTCCAAACATTCCCTCGTATCTCTCTCGTCCTACAAAAGCGGCGACCCTATACGTCTGCGAAAGGCGCGTAGAGGTATGACGGGCGACGATGCCCGGATTTCCACACTCCAATTCCACCCATCCCTGCCTGGTTTATCGATTCGGCGAGATAACCAAGATATGGCTGTTTCCGAACGACCTTTGATATCCCCCAAAATGCTCTGACAAGCCTCGATATACCGTTCCTATCCCAAACAGCCTCTCCGCTGGCGCCCAAGCTTCGGCTTGGGCGCCCCGCCCGAGAAGCTCCCGCTTCCCGCAACCGCATGCGGATCGAGAAGCGGGAGCTTCTCAACGTCGGTTCCCAAACGGGAGTTTGGGAACCAGCACATACCCAGTGCAGGTCGCTTCAGTCGTACACCCTCAACCGACAGCACGCTTTCTATGCCTTTGGGTTCCAGGGCGTCGCTCGATGATTTCCGGCGCTTTCATGCCGAAAAGGTCAACGACAAAAAAATCTTTCAGTTTTTGTTTATTAAATCGAAGTTCTGTGAAGATTTTGTTAAGGGTCTGTGACATTTTGAGAAATTTCGATGGCGGCCTATTGGTGGTTCGGAATGTGGTCGCTCTTGGCCCCGGCGGACGGCTCCGGGACCGATGGCGAACCAGAACATGCGAGAGGGCGTATACGGCGTTTTCGTAACGGACGGCGCGAGCCGCGTGCTGAATAGCAGTCCGATGCCGATCCGCGTTTAGGTGAAAAGTCTCCCGTCGGGTTCGGATGTCTGGGGATTTAGCAGCAAACTCTGAGCCAAGGACTCGTGTTTCGCTGAATCAATGGGATAGGATGAAAATCTACGGTGGGCGTAAAATTCGCTGACGCCAGGAAAATACCCCAGGCGCACCGTTTCAGGTATTTTTCCAAATCGCTTTCAATCAGGAATTGTTTTGTAGGGCGGGTTAGGCCGCGAGGCCGTAACCCGCCGAACGGCCTCGGATCGGTGGGTTACGCTTCGCTAACCCACCCTACGATAATGTTCGCTTGAATGTTGAATGGATTTACAAGCCGTCTGAAGCGATCCGTTCGTCGCCGGGAAGAGACATCCCCTCCGGCAGGCGAATTTTCCTGTTTGGTGTAGCGTCTCCAGTAAGTCGGGAAGGGATTCCCGACCTACTCGCCAGTGCCCGTACAGTAGGTATGAAAACGTTCTAGCTCGCCTTCTCGAACACACGGCCTTGCACCGCGTCGAACCCGAGGCCAAAAAGCAGATCGGCCTCGTCCTCCCGTTCCACGCCGGTGGCGGCAACGCGGATACCCAACTCTCGTGCGTATTGGCATAGCGCCTTGAGCAGGGCCTGATTGCCGGCGTCATCGAATATCCGGCGGCAGAGAGCTCCTTCCACCTTTACCCAATCCGGCATCAATTCGTTTAACCAGGCCAGTGCGCCGGGATAGGGCATGAAGCGATCCAGCACGAACCGAAAACCGTCTCTCCTGAGCTCGCTAACGGACTCGGCCGCTTGCGGGGCCAAAATCAGCCGATTCAAGGGGACTTCTATGGCCAGATTTGATCGAGCGGGCACTTTATGTCTAAAAGATCGAGCGAATCCCGGCTGCATGATGGTGGCCACCGACAAATTGACGGACCATGCCGCTTCGGGTTTTTCCGCCATCGCTTCCTGAAGGCGCGCGACGACGAGTTCGTCCAGCAACGGAGCCAGATCGGTTTCCTCGGCAATGTGCGCCAAGGCGCCCGCGGAAAGCCGTAATCCGTTTTCCGTCACGATGCGCGCGAACACCTCGTAATGTTCGGGTGCCGAAGCGTTTCGGCACATAAGCGGCTGCCGCTCCAGTTCCACACGACCGTTGTCCAAGGCCTGCCTCAGCAACGCCAGCCGGCCGCTCCCGCCCGGCGTCGGATCTGCCTCCGCAATCCGAAAGCTCCCGCTGGACCCCATCTGCGCGTCGCGCAGCGCAGCGTCCGCCCGGGCAAGAAGTGCCGTGCTGCTATCGCCGGAAGAGAGGGCCGCCCCGATATGGACGGTGCAGGACGAAGCGATTCCGGTCTCGAGCAAAGCCATCACCGTCGATTGGGCGAGGTGATGGGTCAGATCGTTCAGGCAATCGGCATCGGCGTGCTCCAACAGCACGGCAAACTGCGCGCCGTCTATTCGCGCCGCCGAGCCGTGCGTCTTTTCGGCGACAGCTTCCACAACATCGGCGAGAAATTTGACGACAAGATCTCCCGTATCGCGTCCGAATCGGCGATTGCATTTCGCCAGTCCGGTGAGCTGAAGGATGGCAATGGCGTGCTGCGTTCCGGATATTGCCAGGGCCGCGTCCAGCGATGCGAGAAAATACGCGCGATTGAAAAGACCGGTTTGCCGGTCGTGGTGGAGATCCCGCTGTAGTTTCTCGATGGTTTCCATCTTCGCGTTCAGCATGCGCCGCACCGCTTCCGACATACGGTTGAACGCCGAGCCGATATGATGCAGTTCGCGAATACGGGGCAGCTCCGCCAAAGGCTCGAACTTGCCTTCGCCGATGCGAAGCGCCAGATTTTCCAGCCGGTCCAGCGGACGTAATGCCTTTTGCAGCAGCCATACCGACAGCAGCGCGGAGATCAGCCAGAAACCCAGAGTCCAGCCCAGGATGGACCAGGTCATCTGCCAAAGTTGGCCATATCCGAAACCGGGATGGCTGGCCACGTCGACCACGGCTGAAAGTTTCCAGCCGGCCATCGATTCGGCCCGACCCGCTGGAGCGTCGAACGGCACGCGGCTGATGAACCATTCGGGAGCGCCGTCCACTTTCAAGGGGAGTTCCCGCTCCACGACGGATTCGCCGTTGGGGCGGATCACGGCGATACGCCGGTAGTAGCCGCTATCGTAGAGAGCGTCCACCGCATTGGCCACCGCCGCGGTGTCGTTGCTCGCCAGGGCGGGCGATAGTTCCAGCGCCAGAGTGGTTGCCGTTTCTTGCGCATGAGCGTGCAACTGGCGTTGCAGAAAGCCGTGGGTATTCGCCAGGCCGGTGGCGAAAAGAGCCAGCCCCAGCAGCAGAAACAGCAGACTGAGCAGCAGGACCAGCAGGATTTTCAGGCTCATCGTCTTCATCGAATCGCTCCCGTCTTTTCGTGGTGCATGCGCGCCAACAGATCGTTCCAGTGGCGTATGTCGGACGCTTCACCCAGTTTGCCATGCTGCCCGCGCTGCTTGGCCGACCACAACCCCTCCGCATTGAAGCTCATGGTCGGCGCTAGATCGGTCCGCGCGGCGGCCGGCCGGATATCGCCGATCAGATTGTCCAAAATCAGCGGTTCGGATTCCGGGGCGGGATAGTAGGCCAGGACCATGTGCGGCTCCATGCGGCTCAGCTGTGGCCGCCAGACCCGGACATAAGTGACCCGCAATCGGTCGGGAGCCACTCCTGCCGCTCGAAGGGTGAAATATTTGGCCAGGGCGAAATCCTCGCAGTCGCCGCCGTTGGCGGCCAGGAGTTCCACCGGAGTCGCCCAGTAGTCGCGGCGCGCCCATTGGTCAGGGTCGGAGATATTGGGCAGCCGGTTGAAGAAATCGTTGACTCGCGCCAGCTTCTCGTGCTCGCCGGCACCGCCCAGATGCAGAACCAGGTCGCGCCACGCCGACAGACGTTCCACCGCCGCCGATCCATAGCGCTGGCCGACCAGTTCCAAGGTTCGTACATTGGGGAGCAGGTCCATTTCGACGCCCGCCACGGCAAGGACCGCAAAAGCGGCGCTCCATATCAATAAGCGTTTCAAGAGCTAAGGGGGTTGTTTTGGAGGAAGCGTATCTTGCCCCATCTCGGCGAAATTTCGCCACCTCATATCCCGGTGGTCGATCGTTTTTCACCGAAGTATAGCGGCGCAGATTGGGAAACCGCCCGTACCTCTAAGTGCCTATCTCAGTAGGCCGTTCGCCCTGAGCCGAGGCGAAGGGTTTTTGAAACCTACTGGGAAGGCTCTAAATGTAGGCCGAAACGAGCGGCCGTAGGTCGGCAATCCCTTGCCGACGAAGGCGTCCGGATGCAGGCCCGGCTAAGCGTCAGCGCTTGATGGCAAACGGTCGCTGCTATACAGGTCAGCGGACCGCCATTCCGGTATGGATTTTCGCTGGCTCCCAAGCTTCCGCCTGGGAGCTATACCCGAGCAGCTCGAGCTTCTCGAAACATCATTCGAATCGAGAAGCGGGAGCTTCTCAACGTCGGTTCCCAAACGGGAGTTTGGGAACCAGCCTAACGACGGAGGCATGTCGGATCAATCGGTTGCGGGCCGGTTGGCACCGAACCGCGGAGTAGGTCGGGAATCCCTTCCAATCGCAAACGGTGTCTCCAATCGCAAACGATCGGTTCGGGAGCACCGAACCGATCCTTCCAGGAACGCCGGAGCCACCCTTCCAATCGCAAACGGGCCTTTAATCGGCCCCTTCCAATCGCAAACGGTCGCGTTAATCGCGACCCTTCCCGACGGGATTTGTCGGCAAAGGATTGCCGACCTACCACCCGATACACCGGGCAAGGCTTCGGAAGAAGTCACATCCAGCGGTGCCCTTCCTCAATTCCCCCGCCTTCATGTTGCGAATCCGTAAAGTCGTTCAGCGAAAAAGCTACAGCCGGGGCAGCTTGCAATCATCTGCGACTTAAGGTTTTGAAAAAAAACACAGCACGCAAATGTAATCCAAAACAAAGACTTAGTTGATGCGCGGGAGCCGTGCGTTGAGTTTTTTCAAAAAATTTCATCGGTGTCACACAAACTTAACTTGGTTGTAAAAAAGCGACATTAAAGTCTGTCTCGCCTTCAAAGGGACGGAAGAAAACCGCAGTGCGGTTCAAGTTGCGGCCGGGGAGCAGGAGCCCGGTCTAGGAGGGTTGCTAGGACAAAGCCACACTCGTCGCGAGGCGGGGCCGGAAAGCCACGGGTCTTGATTGCAAGATAGCCGGGTTGCCACACCAACGTTGATGGCAGCCCGGCTTTTTTGTTTTCGGTGCCAGGAAAAAGGCACAAAAAAAGCCGGTCGCCGAAAAGCGACCGGCTGAAAACAGCCCTGCAGATTGACCTTGGGGAGATGTCTGCAAGGTATTTTCAACCGCAATTCTAGACGAGGAATGGTAATGAATAAATTGAAAACTTTGGTGGCCGGCATCGCGCTGGCGTTTTCGGCCGGCGTAGCGAACGCTGCCATCGATGATGGTAAGCCCGGCAACCAAATCAACGACGCGGGCGACATTCAGGGCGAACTGTTCCTGAACGTGTGGAACCAGGCGGCAGGCGAAACCTTCACCTTTGATACGGGCTGGTCCTACGAAGCGTTCGCGGCCAACCCGACCAGCTTCACGGCTAACTTCGGCGCGGATGCGAAATGGGCTAATTTTGCCGCCACCGGCAACCCACTGGTGTTCAGCTTGGGCGCGAAATCCGATCAGCAGTTTGGTACGGGCGGCGCCAATGGCCGTAATTACTTCATCTTGTCGGTCGATACAATCAATCCGGACTTTGGTACAGATTCCACCTCTCAGGCAGTTCGTGGTCAGATGGATCTCCGTATTCAGGATATCAATCAGACTGATCTCGATGTAAATCTCAACAACTCCACTTTTAGTGTCACGGGTCAGCCAGGAGATTATCCCAACTTCTGGGGCAGCAACGTGGGCGGTGCGAATGGTTCGATCGATACGGATACCGAGGTTGGCCAGTGGCTCGCTATGTACGAGGTGTGGTCGACGGGCGGTGGCCGTGGACAAGTGACCACCGTCAATAATCGCGTGCTGGGCTATGCCTTCCTCGATAAAGACTTGGGCACGCTGTCCTTCGCGAGCGAGCCGCCGTCCGCCGTTCCGGTGCCACCGGCCCTCTGGCTGATGGGTTCGGCCATGACGGCGCTGGTGGGCTTTTCCCGCCGCCGGACCGCCTAAGTTGTCCTGAAATACCGGGTTCCTCGGCGTGCGGCGCTGCGGCGCCGCCTTCGGGGGCAGCCCGGTTCCTCCGATAAAACGCAAACTTCTCGATTTTTGGAGATCGATATGAAACTTCGCCACATTTCTCTGGCCGTTGCTGCCTCTTTAGGCGCCGCTGCCAATGTATACGCTTACAATCCGACTGCCGCCCACACGGTGACGGTGTACATGTCCGGCGCCTCCGCAGTGGACAACCAGATCGCCGCCCTGCTGGATACACAGGTCTGCGAGGCGAACAAGGATTATCTCAACTTCTCCGGCGGCAAGCCGAACGGCAATTACTGGGGCATCTCGTGCCAGACCAACACCCTGGGCACCAAGAAGATCGCCAGCCTGCCCGCCAACGCGAGCGTGCTGTTCATCAAGCGCGCGGCCGGCGGTTCCGCCCAGGGCGTGAGCCCGTTGCTGGCCAACCAGGCCATCGCTCATCTGAATGTGAATTCATGCACTGGCAGTTCTCCCAACTGGAATTGCGCCAGCCAGACCAACATCCTGTCGGATGCCGGCATCTCCGACGTGAATCCCGAAATGTTCCGCGGCAAGAACACGCCGGCGGGCTTCGCGCCGGTAAACCCGGCGGACGTGGCGGCCAAGCTGATCGTGCGTCCGGTGGCGGCCCAGGTGTTCGGCATACCGGCCACCAAGCTGCTGCGCGATGCTTTGCAGGATGCGGAAATCAAGCTGGGCAAGCTGCCCAATACCTGCGCCCCCGGTAACGAAACCGAAGCCTGCATGCCCAGCCTGAGCAAGGCGCAGGTATCGTCTATCCTGGCTGGCCGCGTCGGCTTCTGGAATGATGTGTACGTAGACGACAACGGTACCCAAACATCCTTGGTGGATTTCGTCAACGCGGCCTATCGCCCGACCGACACCACGGTGCACATCTGCCGCCGCGTGGACGGTTCCGGCACCCAGGCTCAGGCCAACGCGAACTTCCTGCATCACCCCTGTGTCAGCAGCTCTTCGTTGCCGGCGGAAACCGATGATGTTCTCAACGGCCCCCGTGCATTCCTGAACAGCGGTTCCACCGATGTGGAAAAGTGCCTCTCGGATCTGAACGACGGTACCAACACCGCTACCCTGCCGGTAGTGAACACCGACGGCCGCACCGCGTGGGCGGTCGGCGTGCAGGGTACGGAAAAGAACCCGACCAACGCCAGGAACTACCGTTTCATCAAGATCGACGGCGCGGCGCCGACCCTCGAGAACGTCTGGAACGGCAAGTACTTCGACTGGGCCGAGCTGACCGTTCAGTATCCGAAGACCGGCCTGAGCGCCAACAAGATCGCCGTGATCGAGTACATCGCCGCACAGGCGGCCAACCCGTCGGCGGTGGCAGCGCTGAACACCACCACCTCCAACCACACCTGGGGTCAGGCAGGTTATATGGCGCTGAGCACCAACGGCCATACGATGGACAATGTGTTCAATACCGCCAATCCGGTTCTGGGTTATACCCATGCTCCGGCGGGCGCATCGCTGGACAACTGCCGCACTCCGCAGTTCAACCCGGACATCGCTCCGAACAGCGGCTTCACGCTGGGTCTGCCGTTCTAAGGATGGATGGTCTGGCGAACGGCTGACGTTCGCTCATGAAGGAAAGGGGCGCCTTCCGGCGCCCCGCACCAAGCCGGCCGGGCCGCGAGGACCGGCTGGCTTCGGCTTTGAATGGATCGGAAGGCGGAGGCCTTCCCGGTTGCCGGACTCCGGTATTTCTGTGGCGTCGAGGGGAGACGGTGTCGCGGTGTGTCGGAGAGCGGCAAGCGAGAAGGTGTGCCGTTTGTGTATGAACTTTCACGCGTTCCTTTGCCAGCCTGAGGGCGTCGAAACGACCCGCCCCGTAGGCTGGGTCGAGGAACGAAACCCAGCGTCTTCGCTAGAGCGTTTTTTACCGCGGTTTAGCGGTAAGGATCGGGCAATTGGTAGGTCGGCAATCCTTTGCCGACTAAGCCCCTCGCCGAGCCAGAGTGTCGGCAAAGGATTGCCGACCTACGCTACTACGTTCGTCCGGCGCAGGAATAAAGCGGCGCTTTGACTGGATCGAAGGGCGATCCCGTTAAGTTAACCCTATATCGTCATTCCGGCATGGATTGCCGGAATCTAGAAGCCACGGAGGGCATCGGCTCGGGGTCACATCCCTGTGCTCTGGATGCCGGCATTCCCTGCCGGCATGACGGCTTGGCTTAACGATATCGAGGCGGCGGGTGAGGGTTCGATTCGATATTGTGTTTACGAGGTAAATGGTGAATTGGGTTTTATTGCCGGCGCGGTACATCGTGGCCGGGTTGCTGCTGATCTCCCTGGCCGCTAAATGCGACGAACAACCTACACCCGAGGCGTCTGCCGCTCCGAAGTTCGATGTCTGGGAATATCGGGTGGAGGGTAATTCGGTGCTGGACAACACCCGCATCGAGAAAGCGGTCTATCCCTTCCTCGGGCCGGGCAAGGCCATCAACGACGTGGAGCTGGCGCGGCAGACGCTGGAAGCGGCCTATCACGACGCAGGCTATCAGACGGTTTTGGTCAATATCCCCGAACAGGACGTGGAAGGCGGCGTGGTCGTCCTGGAAGTCACCGAAGGCGCCGTCGAGCGTCTGCGGGTGACGGGATCCCAGTATCACTCCCTCAAGAATATCCGCGAAAAGGTGCCGGCCCTGGCCCAAGGCAAGGTGCCTCATCTGCCGGAGGTCCAGGCTCAGCTCGCCAAACTGGGCGAGGAATCCCAGGATCGCCAGGTGACCCCCGTGCTCCGGGCCGGGAAGACGCCCGGCAAGCTGGAGGTGGAACTCAAGGTTCAGGACGAGCTTCCGCTGCACGGCAGCGTGGAAATCAACAGCTACAACGTAAGCAATACGACGCGGACGCGGCTGCTGGGTTCCATACGCTACGACAATCTCTGGCAGTTGCACCACAGCGCCTCGCTGCAATATCAGGTTTCTCCGGAAAATACCGAGGAGGTGGAGGTTTGGTCAGGGACCTACGCGCTGCCCACCGGTTTCGAGGATACCCGCTTCGTGTTCTACGGCATCGGCATTGCGTCCAACACCAACATCGCCAGCGCGGGCGCGCTTTCGGTGATCGGTACCGGCGAAATTTTCGGGGCACGGCTGGTGAAGCCCTTGGAACCCTCGGGCGGATTGTTCCAGAGCCTGCTGTTCGGTTTCGACTACAAGAGTTTCGACCAGTCGGTCAACCTGGTCGGAGCGGATACGCAAAACACACCCATCACGTATACGCCTTTCACGATCGGCTACGACGGCAGCTACCGCGGCAAGGATTTTCTCAGTGCGCTCCGCTTGAATCTCAACTTTTCGGTTCGCGGGCTCGGGAACGAGCAGCAGGAGTTCGAGGACAAGCGAATTTTCTCGCGCGCCAACTACGTCTATCTGACGGGCGAGTTCCGGCATCGGCACGAGTTGCCTTTCGGCTTGCAATTCGCCGGACGGTTCAGCGGGCAGGTGACCGATTCTCCGCTGATCAGCAACGAGCAATTTTCCGCCGGCGGCCCGACCAGCGTGCGCGGCTATCACCAGACCGAGGCACTGGGCGATCACGGCGTCATGGGCTCAGTCGAATTCATCAGCCCGCCGTTGGCGCCCGCTGCGTGGAAATTCATGAACGAATTGAGGGCACTCGCATTTTTCGACGCGGCCAAGCTTTGGATCGTCAAGTCCCTGCCGGGCACGGCGTCGCAATACCAGCTCGCAAGCGCCGGCGCCGGGCTGCGCCTGCAGGTTTGGAGGCACTTCACGGGCGAACTGGACTGGGCGTATCCGCTGGCCGAGGCGAACACGGTGGATAACGGCGAGCAGCGCGTGGATTTCCGCGTTGCTTATGAGTTCTGAAGCACTAAGCGAAAAACCCGAAGTTTCCGACGGGAAAAGGTGAGGTTGCAGCAATGGCGAAAAAAGCAAACGTTACGAGACTGGGCAGCACGGCGCGTCCGCGCTTGAAGCCGCTGGCAGCGAGCATTCGCGTCCTGGTGGCGGGGGGTGCCGTGTGGAGTGCGTGGCCGGCGCGGGCAGAGCTTCCGGTGGCGGCGGACGTATGGGCGTCCATGGGCAATGCGACGCGCCAGGTTATCGGAAACACACTGACCATCAACCAGCAGACCGATCGCACGGTATTGAACTGGAAGAGCTTCAATATCAGCGAGGACAGTGCCGTGCGCTTCAACCAGCCGGCATCCACCTCGATCGCCCTCAACCGGATTTATCAAAACGATCCCAGCCGGATTCTCGGCGAATTGACGGCCAACGGACAGATCTACCTGGTCAACCAGAACGGTTTCGTGTTCGGCCGGAATTCTCAGGTCAACGCCAATACCCTGGTCGCGACCACGCTAAACATTACGGACGAGGTGCTGGAGCGAGGCATCACCAAGGTCGTCGATCAGAACGGCAGTGCCGCGCTGACCGGCAATGGCCAGGTTTATCGGCTCAACGAGCAGGGGCAGCCGGAAAAAATCAAGGTCGAGATCGAATCCGGCGCACAGATCAAAACCAATTCGCCCAACGGCCGCATCCTGATATTCGCGCCGTCGATTGAAAACCGCGGCTCGGTTCAGGCGGACGACGGGCAGGTCATCATGGCCGCGGCGACGGACAAGGTCTATCTGCAGGAAGACAAAAGCAAGTCCAGCACCGGGCATCTTCTGGTGGAGGTCAATACCGGCGGTGATGTCAGGAATCTCGGTCAAATCGTCGCCAAACGCGGCAATATCACCCTGATGGGTTTCGCGGTGAACCAGGAGGGACTGGTTTCCGCAAGCACCTCGGTGAAGGTGAACGGCACGGTGCGCCTGCTGGCGAGGGAGAAGGGCGGACAGCCGGTCCGCCTCGATTCGACCGGCTATGTGCTCGAGGCCAATCGTACCGGACGTCCGAACGCTTTGAACGACGGTCTGGGCACCGTCGCCAAGGTGACGCTCGGCCCGAATAGCCTTACCGAGGTGACCCTCGATTCCCAGGACGGAACGGCGAAGGATTCGGCCAAACAACCACAGTCGCGCGTGGAGATCATGGGAAGACAGGTACGGCTCAGGGAGAACGCCCGAATCGTCGCGCCGCACGGCGAAGTCGATATCGCCGCGACGTCAAAGCCCGCCAACTCGGAGCGTGCGGAAGGCGAGTCCTACGCCGATACGTTCACGGGGGAGCCTGACCCGGTCGCCGATGCCCACGTGATCATGGAGTCGGGGAGTTCCATCGACGTCTCCGGGGTTAAGCATGTGCCTCTTCCGATGGAAAGCAATCTGGTGGATGTTGAGCTGCGCTCCGATCAGTTGCGCGATGCTCCCCTGTTGAAAGACAGCATCCTGTTCGGCAAGACCGTGCGGGTGGACGCGCGTAAAGGCACGCCGATAGCCGATATTTCCGGCGCTCTGGCGTTGATCGAGCGCGGCGTCGACGAACGCAGTACGGAGGGCGGCGAGGTCAACATCTATTCCGCGGGCGATGTCGTGGTTGCGCCGGGTGCGCGGATCGACGTTTCCGGCGGCTCGGTTCAGTACCAGGACGGCTACCTGTCGACGACGCACCTGATCCAGAACGAGCGATTGGTGGAGATCAGCGATGCGAATCCGAATATCCGGCCGACACGGATTTTCGGTACGGTGGAAAAGGTTTACACGCGGTGGGGCGTTAAAAAGGTCTGGGATATCCCGGGCCCTTTCCTGCCGGGCCGCTTCGAGCCCGGCTATGTCGACGGCCGAGCGGCCGGCGCGCTCAATATCGGCGCCAACCGACTGTTTTTCGGGGGCGAATTGCTGGCCCGAACGGAGGAAGGGCGTTACCAGCGGCGTATCGACGAGCGTCCGGACGGCGGCCGGCTTTTCATCGACCTGGCTCGCTTCGTCAATAGTCCTCAGAAGATTCTCTTCCAGAACCAAAATCTGCCAGGCGTGCTGGCCTCCATCGCGGGCCTGATCGAAGATGCCGGCGACGCGAGCGATGCCGGCTCCGAAGAGCAGTCGACAGTCGTTTCGACCGACATGCTAGAAGCCGGAGGCGTTCGCCACGTTTCGGTCCAGACCACCAATGCCATCGAAATACCGGAGACCTCTGCCGTCAATCTGCCGGACGGGGGGACGCTGGCGCTGAAGGGCGGCCAGGTGGACCTTTCCGGCAAGATCGATATCGCCGGAGGTACGGTTGACGTTTCCAGCGTGGTCTTGAGTCAATCGGCCAAGTTGCAGGGCGATATCCGATTGGCCGATGGGGCCGAGATCGACGTCAGTGGACGCTGGGTCAACGATCTTCCCCTGGATCGCTCCGCCGCCTTCGCCACCGGCGCCGTTACGGTGGACGGTGGCACCGTGAAGATAAAATCGGCGGGAGACCTTACGCTGGCTCGGGGCAGTGCCATCCTCGCGGATGGCGGAGCCTGGATGGACCGGGACGGAAACACGGTTTCCGGAAAGGGCGGCGAAATCAGTTTGGAAACCGGTAGCACGGAAAGGAGGTTCGGGACCAACCTGAATCTGGGCGACGAGCAAGGGCGTCCTACGCTGCGGGCTTTTGGGCTTGACAAGGGTGGGGTCTTGAGTTTGACGGCCAACGAAGCGGTGATTGCGGCAAGCGTCCCGCTTCGCTCGCCATTGAATCCCTTGCGTCCTCTGTGGCTGCGACCAGCGTTTTTCCGCGACGGCGGTTTCGGACTCTATGAAATCCGCTCCAACGAGCACGGGATAACCGTCGCGGACGGTACCGAAATTGACTTGATCGGGAAAAGCTTGCTGCTGAAGGACGACTTCGCCAACCGGTCTTCGGCACGCCGCCTCGTCTCGGGGGGCGTGGCTATCGAGGAGATCCTGCTGGATTTCCAGCGCCGCCCGACGGACCTGACTCTGGCTTTGGCTCAGTCGCTGGGTAGGCCGGGTCGGTCCGGCGCCTCGGTAACCGTCGGCCACGGCGCCCGCATCGTCGCCGATCCGGGCGCGGAAATCCGGCTGTCCTCGGACAGCAGCGTGTTTCTCGACGGTAGCATCATCGCGCCCGGCGGGCACGTTTCCCTCGTTTCCACCGTGCCCGATGATCCCGAGCGTTCGGCGTTTCTGCCGAACGCGGGCGCGTTTCTGGGGGCGGATTCGAGTATCTCGGTCGGGGGGAAGATACTTTACGCGCCGAACCGCTTGGGCTGGCGCGAAGGCAGACTGATTGCCGGCGGCACGGTCGATCTGCGGGCCGAACGCGGCTTCGTGGTGGCGCAAAAGGGGTCGGTAGTGGACGTGACCGGAGGAAACGGCGTTTTCGACCTGCCCCAGACCGGGGCATCGGGGCTCGGGTTCACGCTGGAGGAAACTCCGGTGGCGACTCATTCGGGTTCCATCAGCGTAATCGCTTCGGAAGGTTTCGTCGTCGACGGCACATTGAAGGCCGCGCCGACCGGCGCAGGGGCCGCCGGCGGGATTTTGTCGCTGACGCTGGATACGGCGTTGCGGAACGAGGAGCGTCCCGATGCTGAAATCGTCGGCGGTGGACAGAGGCTTTATCCAAGTGATCCTCGCGTGATCGAAATCCGCGCAGGCACTGCCTCGGCGCTGCCTTCCGGTTGGAAGCCAGGCGACGATGTACCCGCGGAAATGTGGAGCGAAGGACGGATCGCTGCCGATACCATCAAACAGGGCGGGTTCGCCAACATCGAGTTGCGGGTCAGTACGTTGCTGAATAAGAGCCCGATTCCAAAAGACGAAATTCGTTTCAAGGGGGATGTCACCCTCGCGGCGCAGCGGGAAATCGTTCTGGATGCTCCGGTATTGAGCTGGGCGCCGCAAACCGCCGCGGATCGGGCCGACGTGAACCTGTCGGCGCCGTATCTCGCGCTGGGTTTTTCTTTTTCCGGTGATCCTCTTTGGGAAAAGCTAGCCGAGCCCAGTTCCGGCCCGGCCACGTTCAACGCTTCCGGCTCCCTGATCGATCTCGTTGGCGGCACGGTCACCAAAGGGTTCCGAGATATCAATCTGAGCAGCAACGGCGATATCCGGCTTCGGGCGGTTCGTCGAGAGCGTGAAATCACGGATCAGGATACCGGGGAGAAACTTCGGATCAGGGATTTCCATGGTGAATTCAATACGGCCGCGAACGTTACGCTGGAGGCGGCGCAAATCTATCCCACCACGGCCAGCACCTTCCGCCTGGCAATCGAAGGAAATCCGGAGGGGACTTTGACGACCCTGCGGCGCGGCGAACCGTCGCCGGTCCTTTCCGCGGGAGGGAAGGTCATTCTGGACGTGCCGAATTTCGTTCATCGCGGCGCGCTGAAAGCGCCGTTCGGTGGCATTGAGGTGAACTCCGCCAATGGAATCATCCTGGGTAACGGCAGCCTGTTATCGGTTTCCGGCGAAGGTTTGACGGTCCCCTTCGGTCGCCTGCAGGGCGGGCAGAACTGGCTTTACCCATGGGGAGGCGACTTCAAGCTCGTGTTCGACGACGCGCCGCCGGACAAGGTCATCACGCTGGATGGACGAACGGTCGAAATTGCGGCTGGCTCCGTAGTCGATGTGTCCGGGGGCGGCGATCTTTATGCGTTCGAATTCGTCCCCGGTCCGGGAGGCTCGTCGGATTACCTGGATCCGCTCGACCCCAGGGTGTTGAGCGGGGAAATCGACTATCAGGAGAAGTTCGCCATCCTGCCGGGATTGACCGGCCGCTACGCGCCCTACGACCACAACGAATTCCCGGCATCGGGACTGAAGGCAGGAGACAATATTTATCTGGCCGGCTACGGCGACTTGCCGGAAGGCGAATACACCCTGCTCCCGGCTCACTATGCCTTGCTGCCGGGCGCCTATCTGGTCACGGCGGAACCCGGCACTTCGGGTATCTCGCTGGGAGAAGTGCGCCGCCGCGACGATGGCGTAGCGATCGTCGCGGGATACCGCGGCGTCGCCGGCACGGGTATCAGGGACGCCGTGTGGAGCGGTTTTGCTATTGAACCCGGCGCTGCCGCTCGGCTGCGCTCGGAATACAACGAAACTCTGGCCTCGGACTTCTATCGGACGCGTGCCGCAACCCGGGAGACGGCGTTGCCGCTGCTGCCGGGTGATGCGGGTCAACTGTCGGTGGCAGTGCAGGACCGCCTGGTTATCGAGGGCGCCCTCAAGGCGGCAGCGGACGGTGGCGGCCGTGGCGGGCGGCTTGACATCGCCGCCGATAATTTGGCCATCGTACCGCGCCGTTCCGATGGCGCGACCGGGTCGGTAGTGGAGATCGCCGCGGACGACCTGAGCCGCTTCGGCGCGGAGAGCATTCTACTCGGCGGTTTCCGCCGAGCCCAGGGGGGCGGCTTCGCGCTGGATGTGAAGGCGGGAACGGTCACGGTCGAAAACGGCGCGACGCTGCAAGTCGACGACGTGATTCTTGCCGCGAAGGAGGGTGTGACGGTCAAGTCCGGCGGCAGCGTATCGAGCACGGGCCGGTCCGAGCGCGCCGAAGCGGGCTTGAGCGTCACGGGCGACAGCGCGGTGGTTCGCGTGTCGGCCGGTCGGCAGGGAGGCATTGCGCGCGACGGCGTAGCCGGAGCGAGCGGCTTCGTAGCCTTGGAGGGGGGGGCGTTGCTGCGCGCCGAGGGATCGATGCTGATCGATGCGACCAAGAACACAGTCGGAACTTCCGACAACCGGTTGGACGGCGAACTGCAGATCGACGGCGGGTCTCTGTATCTCGGCGCCGATGCCATCAGCCTCGGGAACGCTCCAGGCGGTACCGGCGGCTTCCTGTTGTCGCAGGACCGCCTGAATGCCATGCGGCCGGAAGAGCTGATCCTGAGCAGCCGAAGCGACGTCAAGGTGTTCGGTTCGGTACTCGTGGATACCGGTGCGCTGGACGTCCGGGGCGCCGGGCTGACCGGTTTCGGCGCAGCGGGAGATCGCGCCGCGATTCGCGCCAATCGGGTTTCGTTCTCGAATCCGAACGGGTCGGTTTCGGGCGCGGTAGGGACGGGTACAGGCGTCTTGGCCCTCGAGTCGGAAACGATACGCCTGGGAACGGGCGAGTTTTCGTTTAACGGCTTTACCTCCTCGATCTGGAGCGTTTCCGGCTCCCTGGTGGGTTCCGGGCGCGGCGATTTCCATTTCGACGGAGATCTGAACATTTCCGCTCCGGTAATTTCGGCATTGAGCGGCACCAATACGCAGTTGCATGTGCCGGACCACCGTCTGATCTTTACCTCGCCGGATTCCACATCCGTTGCTTCTGAAAACGGATTTGGCGCACGCTGGCTTGCAGAGGCGGATTTCGTCGAATTCGGAGGAGGGATCGTCATGCCGGGCGGCACCTTCGAGTTGTCCGGACGTAACGGCGTCGTGCTGGATCCCACAGCACGGATCGACGTCTCGGGCGTCGCCCTGGACTTCCCTGGCGTATCCGATGCGTTCGTACCTGGAGGCAGCGTCCGCCTGTCTTCGACCGACGGTTTCGTGAGCGTCAGCGCCGGCTCCACAGTCGATTTTTCGGGCGCAGCCGGCGGCGGTGACGCCGGGAGCCTTTCCGTGAAGGCGCCACGAGGCGACGTGGCCCTCGGAGGAGTTCTTTTCGGTGAATCTGCGGCGGGCTATATGCCTGGCTCCATCGAATTGGCGGGTCTGACTTTTTCGCAAGGACTCTCCTTATCGGGCAGCTTCGGCGCGGTGGACGTTCGCGCCGGTTCGGGCGATCTCAATGTTTCCCGGATCGTCGCGAACGTGATCGAGCTTTCCGCCGATCAAGGCAGCGTCGTGTTGTCGGGCATGCTGGACGCCTCGGGACGGAAAGGCGGCCAGGTTCTTCTTGCGGCGGGCGACGATGTCCATCTTCTAAGCGGATCAGCCATTCTGGCCCGGGCGGCGGGCGCCGGCGAAAAAGGCGGTCGCGTCATTCTCAGCACCACCGATACCGACGGCGATGGCTTGGGACGGATTCGCGTGGACGATGGTTCCGTCATCGATGTCTCGGGAGCCGAGGGCGGCGAAGTGATCTTGCGTGCGCTTCAACTCGACGCCAACGGAGACGGGGCGGGGGACGAAGTCGCCGTCGATCCGGTGGCGGGCGCCATCGTGGGCGCCGCCGTGAACCAGGTTGAGGGCGTGCTGGGCCGGCAGGTCGGCGATGGCGAGATCGACAACGCGGATATTTCGGCATGGGCTGCAAGCACTGCGGCGTTCATGAGCCACGCGATCGATATCGCGGCCCGAGTCGGAGGTGGTTTCGATGTTGTGCCGGGACTGGACGTCACGAGCAGTGGCGACCTGGCCTTGAACACGATCTGGGACTTCCGGAATCCGGCCCTATGGAGTTATATGGGAACGCCCGGTTCGCTAACGATTCGTTCGGAGGGCGATTTGACCTTCGGCAAATCGCTGACCGACGGATTCGCGAAAGGACCCATTCCGGGTACCAGCAAACAGGTCAACGACCTGCTACAGTCCGGCCCATCCTGGAGTTACCGGCTCATCGCCGGCGCCGATGTTTTGGCCGCCGATTTCAACAAGGTGGTGCAAGGCGTAGGAAACTTTACGGTGGCGACCGACGCAAAAGTGCGCACCGGTACCGGGGACATCGACATCCGCGCCGGCGGGAATCTCACGCTGAACGGGGAATCGGCCGCGATCTACACCGCCGGCCGTCCGGAAGACGAAAACCGGTATGGCACGCTTCCCGCCTCGTTAGTGGCATCGAATTTTTACGGCGAATATCCGGTGGACGGCGGGGATATTTCGATCCGCGTGGAGGGCGACATCAAGGGCGCGCCCACCAAGCAGCTCTTCGACTGGCTGGTTCGTACTGGAAGCTGGCAAACCCGGGATCAATCCGAATTGGCTCGCCCGACGGCTTGGGCGTTGGCCCTGGACACCATCGGCACATCACAGTTCGTGATCCCAGCCGAAGCGCTGGGTTTCCGCCAGAATGTTGGAGCGCTAGGTGGCGGCGACGTGGACATCCGTGCAGGCGGCAGTATCTTCGATCTTTCGGTCGTGATTCCCACGACCGGCAAGCAAGTGGGCAAGCTTGAACGGGTCTCGCGTGGCCAGCCGGTTTTCAGTTCCAACGAGGTCAATATCCGGGGCGGCGGCGATTTGGCCGTGAAAGCCGGAGGCGATGTGCTGGGCGGCGTTTTCTACGTAGCAAGTGGCGAGGGCGAGATCATGGCCGGCGGACAGATTGCCGGAGGCGAGCAATATACTTCGGGGCCTCTGTTCGCCCTGGGCGATGCGAAGATCGAGGTTCAAGCGGGCGGCGACATCGAGGTAGGGTCCATCTTCAATCCCACGCTGCTGGCGGAACGCATGAGGACCGATATCGTCGACACGTTCTTTAGCACCTATTCGGAAAACAGCGGAATCACCTTATCGTCTCTGGGCGGTTCGGTGAAACTGGTCAACGACGCGGAGGTCGTCAATTCGGTCTATACGACCTACTCTCCGTTTCCCTCGCCCGTCCTCAGCGTCAGCGAGGCACGTGCCCTGACTGTTTATCCCGGTTCCTTGAGCGTTCGGGCCTGGTCGGGGGATATCGAGATCGACCGTCCGTTCGTCCTGTTCCCGCAGAAGCTCGGAACCTTCGAGTTACTGGCCGGCAAGGACATCCGTTCCGGGTTGTTGAAAGTTGGACGCGTGGATGTGGGGCAGTCGGACGCCGACCCGAATCTGTTGCCCAGCGCGGCACTGCCGACCGGCAATTATGCAACTGGCGTCCTTCCGCTGCTGGACCTCACGGGCAATGTCCACGCGCCGACCCCGATCCATAAAGACGATCCCGAGCCGGCCAGAATTGTGGCCAAGGAGGGAGACATCGTATCTTCCGAAGGTGCGCCGTTGTTCTTCCATTCGCCCAAGCCGGTCTACGTAGAAGCGGGCAGAGACATACGGGACGTCAGTTTAGTGATCCAGAACCTTCGGCCGAACGATGTCAGCGTCATCAAGGCGGCACGCGATTTCCGATTGCTGACCGACTTCATCGACCGTACCACCGGAGCACTCATTCCTCAAATCGACAACATTCTCAAGATCGCGGGACCGGGCAATCTTTATCTCTTTACCGGCCGGGATATCGATCTTGGAGCGGCAGTCGGCATCGAAACGGTAGGCAATCGCGAGAACCCGGCCCTTCCGAAGGCGGGAACGTCATTGACCCTGATGGCGGGCCTGAAGGAACAACCGAATTATTCCGGCTTCACCGAGCGCTACCTGGTGCAGTCCACGGATCACAGGCTGGAACTGAAGCACTTCATGGCCGGCAGGGGATTCGACGTATCCGGGGACGACGACTCGGTGCTTGCCGTATTCCGGGGGTTGAGTCTCGATCATCAGTTGGCTCTGCTGCTGGATATCTATTTCACCGAGTTGCGCGAATCGGGCGATGCGGCGGCCAAGGCGAAAGCCGCCGGCGAGGCCGATTGGAAACGCTTCTATGCGAGAGGCTTCGACGCGATCGAAACGCTGTTTCCGGGCGAATACCAGGGGGACATCAAGCTCTTCTTCAGCAAGATACACACGCGGGCACCGGCAGACATCCGGATGCTGACGCCGGGCGGCCTGATAAACCTTGGACTATCCGTGAAGGTGGCCGGGCAGAAATCCACCGACCAGCTTGGCGTCGTGACTCTGCAGGGCGGCGCCATCGACACGTTTGCCGACGGCGACATTCAGGTGAACCAGTCTCGCGCGGCAACCCTGAACGGAGGCGATTTGACGGGCTGGTCGTCGAACGGGGATATCGATGCCGGAGCGGGTTCGAAGGCCGATTTCGCCGCCTCCAAACCGAAATACAAGTATGACGAGAACGGAAACCGAATTCCGGACGAAGATCCGGAGATTTCCGGCAACGGCATATTTACCGACGCGCCTTCGGGGGTCGTGGGCGGTGCCATTCACCTGGCAACGCCGCGCGGCGTCATCAACGCTGGAGAGGCAGGCATACGCAGCGCGGGCGATCTGACGCTCGCCGCGAACGCGGTGATCGGCGCCGATAACATCAGCGCCGGGGGACAGGCGACCGGCGTGCCGACCGCTCCGGCGGTCGTTACCCCGGACCTCGGCGCCGCCAGCGCCGCGGCTGGCGTGAGCAAGACCGCCGAGCAGTCCACGGAAAGCATGAACGACAAGGACAAAGACAAGACTGCCCAGAACGCCGGAAACCAAAGTGTGAATCTATTGTCGGTGGACGTGCTTGGCTTCGGCAACTGCAGCGTGGGCGACGTGAGGGATGGCAAGGCGGGCTGCAGTTGATCTCCGATCTAGGGATATCGACGGGTGATTTTCCGCTCCAGGTGCCTGAATTCGGCATCCCGATCGGAGCGAAATCGTCACGTATCTGAAACATTGATGTAACACAATACATGTTTTCAAAATCAGTAATTACAAGAACTTACATGAAAGTGAGGGTCTGCGCTCTGGCCTTGGGGTTGGTGCTCGTTCCGAGCATGGTTCACGCCTGGTGGAACGACGCATGGTCGTCGCGCAAACAGATTTCGCTGGATGGCGGAGCCACCGGCGCGGATGTCCAGGAGACCTTGTCCGAGTTCCCGGTGCTGGTCCGCCTGCATACCGGGAACTTCGGCTATTTCATGGACCTGGCCGAGAACGGCAAGGATATTCGCTTCATGGCGGACGATAAGACGCCTTTGAAGTATCACGTCGAGAAGTTCGACGCCATCAACGAGATGGCCCTGGTCTGGGTCAAGGCGCCCCAATTCCGCGGCGGCGTCAGCACCGATTCGATCTGGATGTATTACGGCAACGCCGAAGCGCCGGATGGCGGCGATGCGAACGGGACTTACGACGTGCATCAGGCGCTGGTGTTCCATTTCGACGAGACTGACCCGATGCCTAAGGACGCCACCGCCTACGGCAACCATGCGGCGGATTCCAAGGCCGCGCCGGAGCCGGCGGGCTGGATCGGTGCAGCGGCCAAATTCAACGGAGCGGGCGGCATTACGGTCAATGCCAATCCAGCTCTGCAACTTTCGCCCGATAAAGGCTGGACCTTTTCCGCCTGGCTGAAGATCGATCAGGCCCAGTCGAATGCTTACGTCTTGCACGCGGCGGAAGGCGAGAACGCGCTGGAGCTATCGGTTCGGGACACCGGCCTGGTCGCGAAATATGCGAACAACGGCCAAGGGGGCGAGACGCCTCCCGCGCCGTTGCAACTCGGCAAGTGGCAGCACATCGCCGTGGTTCTGCGGACGGACAAGCTGGAACTGTACCTGGACGGCAACAAGGCGGGCGAGTCGCCGGCTTCGGCGGGGCCGATGAATCCGCTGGTGACCTTGGGCGCCGGCGCCGCAGGCGATAGCCTCATCGGCTTTCTGGACGAAGTTCAGATTGCCAACACGGCGCGTACCGCCGACTGGATCAAGCTCTTGGCACGCAGCCAAAGCGCCGATTTCAACGTTCTCGGCTTCGGCCAGGACGAATCCAAGCAAGGGGCGGGCGGTCCCAATTATTTCGTCATTATCCTGCAAAGTCTGACCGTCGACGGCTGGGTGGTGATCGCCCTGTGCGGCGTCATGTTCGTGATCAGCGCCCTGGTGATGGTCACCAAGGGGCTGGCTATCTCCAGGGCCAATAAGGACAACCGCGCCTTCCTCGACCAATACCGGAACATGGACGCTTCCGCCGATCCCGGAGCGCTGGATCAGGAAGAAACCGAGGAAGAAAAGGAACTGAGCGAATCGGAGTTCCTCGCCGCGGTGGTGGGCAAGCACGATCATTTTCAGAGTTCTCCCGTTTATCACGTTTACCACGCCGGGGTTCAGGAGCTCAAAAAGCGCTTCGGCACCTTGGCCAACCAGCCCTTGACCGACGAGGCGCTCAACGTGCTGCGGGCGCGGCTCGACGCGGCGGTGGTGCGCGAGGGGCAAAAACTCAACCGCAATATGGTATTGCTCACCATCGCCATCTCCGGCGGTCCGTTTCTGGGCCTGTTGGGCACCGTGCTCGGGGTGATGATCACCTTCGCCGTGATCGCCGCCACAGGCGATGTCAACATCAACTCCATCGCGCCCGGTATCTCCGGCGCGCTGCTCGCCACCGTGGCTGGTCTCGCCGTCGCCATCCCGGCCCTGTTCGGCTACAACTATCTGCTCACCCAAATCAAGGACCTCACCGCGGAGATGCGGGTGTTCACCGACGAGTTCCTGGCCATGGTGTCGGAACGCCTGGCCGAGCGTCACCGCGGGGGATAAGCCATGAAAGTCGAATCCGAAGAGAAGGTCTACGACGACATCAACATCACGCCCATGCTGGACGTGGCCTATGTGCTGCTGCTGATCTTCATCATCATGACCACCGCCACGGTGCAAGGCATCACCGTCAACCTGCCCAAGGCCAGCGCCACGCCCGCTCTGTCCAAGCCGAAGACCAAGGCGATTTCGATTACCCAGGACGGCACCATTTATCTGGACACCTATCCGGTCAGCCTCCAGGAGCTCGAAACCCGTCTGTCGCAGTACAAGGCGGCCACGCCGGACCTTCCGGTGGTGCTCAAGGCCGATGCCGCCATCCAGTATGAAAAGGTCATCGACGTGCTGGACGTGGTCACGCGCCTGCAGATCAGCCAGCTCGGTCTGGTGACGCAGAAGCTGGTGAAGTAAGGCTCCTCTTCGTCGCCCGCCATGAGCAAGAAAACTTGGCTTCGCTATCTGCCGCTCGGGATCGGCGGGGTTCTGATCGTCCTGATCGCGGTGGCGGTTTTTTTTCTGAAGGACCTTTTCGAAAAGCCGGTGCAGACCAAGAAACAGGTCCAGCAGATCACCGTGATCCAACCGCCCCCGCCACCTCCGCCGCCACCGCCCGAGGAAAAGCCGCCGGAGCCGGAGATCAAGGAGGAGAAGATCGAAGAACCGGAACCGGAGCCCGAGCCGGAACCCGAGCAGCAAGCGGATGAACCGCCTCCCGGCGAGGATCTGGGCGTCGACGCCGAGGGTGCCGCCGGGTCCGACGCTTTCGGGCTAGTTGGCAAGAAAGGCGGACGGGGGCTCATCGGGGGAGGCGGCGGCAACGCCATCATCTGGTACGGCCAGCAGTTGCAGCGCCAGATCGCGGACGAGCTCCGGGAGAAGCTGAGCCAGAGCAAGGCGCGGAACAAGAAGATTTCGGTGATCGCGAATATCTGGATCGGCGCCGACGGAAGCGTTTCCCGTGCCGAACTGGCCTCTTCCAGCGGGGACGGCGATGTGGACGAAGCCTTGCGTTCAGCCTTGGGATCACTCCGCTCCAGGCTCAAAGCTCCTCCGGAGAACATGCCGCAGCCGGTGAAGATCCGCATCCGCTCCTAAAACAGACTCAGAAATAACACGACTTGGGGAATTCCATGAAAGCAGACCGCAAGCTGCTCGCCGCGCCTTTGGCCTTGATTTTGGCGTCCACCGCGGCGGCGGGAGAAAAAGAAGAACTGCTGAAGCTCAAGAACACCACGCTCAATTTGATCGATATCCTGGTGCAGCAGGGAATCATCGACAAATCGAAAGCGGAGGACATGATCAAGCAGGCGGAAACCAAGGCTGCGGCGGAAGCCAAGGCGGAAGCCGCGAAGGAAGAGCAGATCGTTGCAAAACAGGGTAATCCGGACAAGGGCAAGCCGGGACCGGTACGGGTGACCTACGTTCCTGATTTCGTGAAGGACGAGATTCGCGCCGAGGTGAGCAAGGAACTGCGCGACGAAGTGGTAAAGGAAGTCAAGTCCCAGGCCAAGACGGAAAAATGGGGCGTGCCGGCGGCTCTGCCGGATTGGGTGAACCGGTTCAAGTTGTCGGGCGATTTTCGCGTGCGTTTCGAGGATCAGTTATTTGCGGACGACAATCAGGAAGGCAGTTATCTTAACTGGCCGGTCATCAATGAAGATGGCGGCATCACTGCTGCGGGAGAGGATGCCTTCCTGAATACCACGGTCGACCGGCAGCGTTACCGAATTCGCGTGCGCCTTGGACTGGAGGCGCAAATCGCCGATCACTTCAAAGCTGGCATTCGCCTGGCCACCAGCAACGATCGCAGCCCGATTTCCATCAATCAAACCTTGGGACAATACGGGAAACAGTATGAGGTTGCGCTGGATCGGGCCTTTCTTCAATACGACCACGTGGACGGAAAGGGAACGGACTGGTTTACCGTATGGGCCGGGCGTTTCGCCAATCCATGGCTTTCCACGGACAACCTGTTCGACCCGGACCTCAGTTTCGAAGGTTTCGCCGGCACGTTCCGCCTGCCTATCGGACCCAAGGCAGAGCTTGCCCAGGACTTCTTCAGGTCGGGGCCTCAGTACCGTCAAATCAATATGGGGTTTTCGACGCCTAACACGGCCTTCCTAACCTTGGGCGCCTTTCCCTTGCAGGAAATCGAATTGGAATCTCAGGACAAGTGGCTGTGGGCGGCACAAAGCGGCCTGGATTGGCTTTTCGGTACCAACACTCGGGTGAAGGCGGGCGTTGCCTATTACGACTACAAGAATATCGTGGCGCAGCCCAATGCGCTCGGTAGCCGCAGGAATGATTGGACGGCGCCGGAATTCTTCACGAAAGGCAATAGTCTGGCTCGAATCAGTAACGATCCTACCGATACAAGCGTCAACACCCGACTCGTTGGTCTGGCTTCTGACTTCAATATCATCGATGCAATGTTCGCTCTGGATTACAGCGGATTCGGCGCTAATCACGTCATGTTTACGGCCAATTATTCCGAGAATATCGGATTCGACCAGAAGGAGATTCTTCGTCGTACCGGGTCGAACATCAAGCCGAAAACCACTGCCTTTCAGGTCCGCCTGGACGTAGGCAGGCCCGAAATCTTGAGGTTCGGCGACTGGAGCACTTTCTTCGCATACAAGTATCTCGAGCGAGATTCGGTGCTGGATGCGTTCACGGACTCCAATTTCCACTTGGCCGGGACCGATGCGAAAGGATGGATGGCCGGCATGGTATATGGCTTGGCGAAAAACACTTGGGCCAATATCCGCTGGCTCTCGGCCGACGAAATCGACGGTCCTCCGTTCGGGGTCGACGTGCTGCTGGTGGACTTGAACGCGCGGTTCTAATTCCATTCGGCATTCGATAGAACATTCACCGTAGGATGGGTAGAGCGAAGCGAAATCCATCGATGGCGGGTTAGCCCCTCGGCTCCGCGTAACCCACCGACCCTTCGACTTGGCTCAGGACAGGTCCGCGGGTGCTCGGCGGGTTACGGCGCATGCGAGGCGCAGTGATTGGCGGTCGGTCAGTGCTGATGTGCGCCTAACCCACCCTACAAAACAATTCCTGATTGAAAGCGATTTGGAATAAAACATCGAGATCGAGTCATGAGCCCATTCGACATGCGTTCGCTTTTCTTGATTCGGCGGACGAAAAACGCCGTCCTTTTTCTGTTGCTGTGGTGCGCCGTGGTTGGCCCTTCGGCAGTACACGCCCAGGCGCCCAAGCAAGACAGTGCTGCGGCTCAAGCCTTGCGCAAGGCGCAGGGCATGCTGCGCCAGTTGAGCCAGGAGAAGACGGCTTTGGAAGGGGAAAAGAGCGCCTTGCTGGACCAGGTCGGAAAGCTTGAAGACAAGATCAAGCAACTCGAAGGATTGGAGAGTGTGGTCCAGCAGCAGAAGGCCAGTCTCGATAACTTGAGAGCCGGTAACGAATCGCTGCAGGGGCGCATCCATCAGGATTCCGAACGCATTCGCGGCCTCAACGAGCGTTTGCGCGCTGCGGTCGGCCAGTTGAAGAAATACCAGCAGGACAATGCGCTTCTGGTCAGTGCGGTGGCCGAGCGATCCCGATGGATTGAGGCGTGCACGGAGAAAAACCAAGGCTTGTACCAAGCAAACCGCGAATTGCTGGACAAGTATCAAGGCAAGGGATTTTGGGATGCGCTCACCGAAGGCGAACCCTTTACCCAAATCAGTTCGGTGAAGGCCGAAAACGAAGCTCAGGAGTTCCAATTCAAACTCGAAGACCTCCAGGTCACGCCTTGGCAGGAAGCCGGCGTGGCCGTTTCGGAAACAAGCCCGGCCGCAAGTGAGAATGCGCCGCCGCCCGATGAGGAGGAGGACGAAGAGTGAACGGAAACGGGCGCATACGACTCGGCCGGACGGCACGCCTGGGTTTGGCGGGCCTACCGGGATAGAGGCTCCATATAGTTCGAAAATCCCTTCCCGATCAAATGGGTGCCGACCTTCCGGCCCACCCAGGCGATGTACCAATGCCGTTAGAGCGTTTTCCATCCCGGTGTACGGATTCGTGCCAGGAGGGGAGAACGTAGGTCGGCAATCCTTTGCCGACAAAGCCCTTCGCCGAGCCGATACGTCGGCAAAGGATTGCCGACCTACAGGGTGCTACAGTCGTAGGTCGGTAACCCTTTGCCGACGGGCTTTGTGTCGGAAATCGTCGCCTTGGTGTTCCCGAAGACACCGTTTGCGATTGGAATGCCGGGGTCCAGACGCTATGGATGGCAGAGGCCTATCACGTCCTTGTGCACTGGATTCATGCCGCACAGTCCCTGTGCGGCACCCTACGGGCGCTTCGCGTGCAAATCGGCCTCGCCACGCTACGCCGTC